>JAYTSV010000215.1:0-42822 GCA_043745465.1 Fimbriiglobus sp. | reverse complement strand
GCATCATTCTCGCCCAAGTGACCGAGATCGTCGCCGTCGAGAAGCTCGGCTACGACGACTCGACCGCCCGCCTCCTCACCGGCGAAATCCTCGCCTCGATCAAGCCCTGACCGGGACCGCCTGTCTTCAGTCCGTCCCGACGGTTTGCGCAACTTGCGCACCCGCCCCGGCAAGCCGTGCGGGTCGTGCCGGTCCGGCGGGGCAGGTTTTGTGAATTCCCCCTTCCCGGCGGTCGATAAGGTCCAGAGACGCCGAACCCCTCCACCATTGCGGGGGGCGGGGCGGCGTCTCGACGGGTGGGGGGCCGGGGTATGGGGCACGGGATTCGACGACTCGCGCTGGTCGCGGCGGCACTGCTGCCCGCGCTCTCGGGCTGCCTCTCGCCGCAAATGCAGGACGCCGGGTTCGGGCCGCGCTACGCCCAGACCCCCATCGCCCTGCCCGCGCCGGGGACGATCCCGGCCGAGTTGGCCAAGGTCACGCTGCCCGAGTACGTCATCGAGCCGCCGGACGTGCTCCGCATCGAAGTCGTGCTGCGCGCCCCGGTGATCGATCCGGACACCAAGAAGGCGAAGGTGGACAAGAAGACGGGCAAGAAGGAACTCACGGACACCCTGCGCAGCTTGCCCCTGCAACCGGTCTGGGGCGAGTACGCGGTGCGGCCGGACGGCAACGTCTACCTCGGCGTGTACGGCGAGGTGCAGGTCGCGGGGTACACGCTCAAGCAGGCCGCCCAGGCGATCCGCGAGTACCTCGCCAAGCAGGCGTACAAGGAAGACGAAGGCGTCGATCCCGAGTTCCTGCTCGTGGTCCTGGACGTGACCCAGTACAACTCGAAGCGGTTCTACGTCATCTTCGACGGGGCCGGCAACGGCGAACAGGTCATCCCGCAGCCGATCACCGGCAGCGAGACCGTGCTGGACGCCGTCGCGGCGGTCAACGGCTTACCTTCGGTCGCGTCGAAGCGTAACATCTGGGTGGCCCGCCGCACGCCGCACCCGAACTGCCCCGAGCAAATCCTGCCCGTGGACTGGGTCGGCATCACGCAGCACGGCCTGACGTTGACGAATTACCAGATCATGCCCGGGGACCGCGTCTACGTGAAGGCCCAGCGGCTCATCACGATCGACAACACGCTGGCCCGGGTGTTCGCCCCGATCGAGAAACTGTTCGGGGTGACGCTGCTCGGGGCGAGTACCATCAACCAGGTCCAGGGCCGCGGCACCGGCTTCGGTAACACCGCCACGAGGTAACCCACCGTGAAGAACACCGCGACCCTCTTGATCCTCCTGGCGACCGCGGCGACGGCCCGTGCCCAGTACCCGCCGCCGTACCAGGGGGGTTACCCGGCCCAGGCCCCCGCCCAGGGGGGTTACCCGGGGCAGTACCCCGGCCAGTCGTACCCGCCGGGCGCGGGGGTCGGGGTGCCGGGCGGGTTGCGGCCGCCGCTCAGCCCGTACTTGAACCTGCTCCGCGGCGGCGACCCGGCCGTCAACTACTACTACGGCGTGCGCCCAGGGCTGGCGGGGGCCGCGTCGCCTTACGGGGCCGTGACAGGCGGGCCGGCGCTGGGGTTCAATCAGTTGCGCAACGGCTTCCTGCCGGCCGGGGCGAACCCGACCCAGGAGCCGACGCTCTTGCCGCCGGCAGGCCAGGAAATCCCGTCGCTGCCGTCGTCCGCCCACCCGGTGAGCTACGGCGGGCTGAACCGGTACTCGCCCGGCGCGGCCCCGCGGACCGGGGTGCTGGGCAACCGGCCGCCGACGAACTCGGCGCGCCCCGGCACCCGCCGCTAACGGACCCGCTTCTCCGGACAAGGACGTCCCATGCGCAACTCGAATTGGAAGAGCCTGGTCGCCGGAAGCGTCGCCCTCCTCGGCGTCGGCACGGCGGCCCACGCCCAAGACCCCGGCCCGACGGTGCGCATCAGCCGCGTCGTCGCCGTGTTCGACGACCGCCGGCCGCTCGTGACCCGCGGCCTCGCCCCGGACGACCGCCCGCCGCAACCGATGCCGAGTTGGCTGGCCGGCCCGACGCCGACGGCCGTGCGCCCGCTGACGGGGGCCGAGCAGGCCGCCGCGTCGGTCGCCCCGGTCAAGAAGCCGAGCCTCGTCGAGAGCACGTACACGGGCATGAAGAGCTACCTGACCCCGCCGCCGAGCCAAGCCCCGGGACAGTCTCCCACGCCGCTGCCGCAGGGGATGCTGCCGCCGGTGGCGCAGTACGCTCCGCAGACGACGCCCGGGGTTTACGCCGGGCCGCCGGCCTACCGCTGGTACGGGTACGGGGCCGTCACCCCCGGCCGCAACCCGCACGCCCCCGACGGCAACTCGCCGCGCGGCTCGCCGAACTGGTACGTCCAGTCCGGGGCGACGCCCGGGGCCTTCCCGGTGACCGTGACCGCGTCCGGCCAAGCCGCCTTCGGCCAACCGGTCGCCCCGGCGGAACTGCCGAGCTACACCCTCGGTAACGTGGCCGCGGCCCTCGACCGCCCGACCGACCCGCCGGTCCCGGCGACCCCCGCCCCGGCGTTCGCCCCCGACCCCGGCCAACCGCTGCCCGTGACGGTCTCCGCCGCCGTCGAACCGGCGTCCCTCTCGACGCCCGCGGCCACCGAGTCGTTCCCGGCACCGTTGCCGGTGTTCACGAGTTCGCCGCGGGCAGCCGAGCCGGCCCTGATGCCGACGGTCACGCCGGTGCCGACCGGCACGCCCAGCGTCACCCCGCCGGCGCGGCTCAGCGAACCGCCCGCCTTCGCGCCGACCGTCTCGGCGGCCCCGGTGCCCGCGCCGGCCGGGCCGCAACCGTTGCTCACGTGGAACAGTTCCTCGACCGACCCGGCCGTCGCCTTCAGCGGCTCGAAATCGACGGCCGCTGCCGCCAGTGTCGCTGCGGTGTCACTGCCGCCGGCCGCGAGTGTCACCCCGGTGGCAGCCACTGTCATCCCGGTGACACCGGCCGTAGTCCCGGCGTCGGCCGTGGTGCCCGTCACGCCGACGTGGGGCGCGGCGGTCAAGCCGCTCGGCCGCAGCCAAGAACCGGGGGACGCCGCCGCGCCGACCCTCGGCCAGGCGGTCCGCAACGCCGCCTACGGGTTCGCCACGATCACCGAAATCAAGCACACCGGCCCGACGGCCGTCGTCGTCCGCCTGCAAGCCGCGACGGCGGCCGACGCCCGGAGTGCGGCGGAACTCGTCTCCCGACTGCCCGCCCTCCGAGCTTACGCCGTCGAATTCCAGGTGACGATTGCGAAGTGACGCGCAGAGACCTCACCCTCCGGCCCCCTCTCCGAGGCGGAGAGGGGGAGCAAGTAGGTTTCAGTCAACGGCTTCCACACACTTGCTCCCCTCTCCGCGTCGGAGAGGGGCCGGGGGTGAGGTTTCTCCCCGAGCTTCACACGTCATGGCACTGATCCACCTCGCCGGCGGCACCGTCTACGACCCGGCCCACGGCGTCGCGGGCGAAGTCCGCGACCTCTGGGTCGAGGGCGGCAAGATCGTCGCCCCGCCGACCGACCCGACGCCGCCGGCCCGCCATTTCGACCTGACCGGGATGGTCGTCATGCCTGGCGGTATTGACATGCACGCGCACATCGCCGGGCCGAAGGTCAACGTCGCCCGCAAACTGCGGCCCGAGGACCGCCGCGACCACGCCCCGATGCGGCGCACGCCCTTGACCCGGTCCGGCACGCTCGGCAGCACGCCGACGACCTTCGCCACCGGCTACCTGTACGCCGGCCTGGGGTACACGACCGTCTTCGACGCCGCCATCCCGCCGCTCGGCGCGCGGCACACGCACGAGGAGTTCCACGACACGCCGGTCATCGACAAGGGCTTTTACGTCCTCGTCGGCAACAACCACTACGTCATGGACCGCGTCGCCGCCGGGGAACACGAGCAACTCCGCAACTTCCTCGGCCACCTCCTCCACGCCACCCGCGGCTACGCGCTTAAGGTCGTCAACCCCGGCGGCGTCGAGGTCTGGAAGCAGGGGGCGAACCTGGCCAAATCTGGGATGACCGGCTTCGACGATCTGGTCCCCCGCTTCAACGTCACGCCGCGGCAAATCGTCCGCGAAATCGCACTGTGTGCCGACGAGATGAAGTTGCCGCACGGGATGCACATCCACTGCAACCAACTCGGCATGCCGGGCAACTGGGCGACGACGCTGGAGACGATGCGGGCCGTCGAGGGGTCGCGGGCGCACTTCACGCACGTCCAGTTCCACAGCTACGGCGGCACCCCGGACGACCAGGCCGCGATGCGGTCCGAAGTCCCGGCGCTCGCAGACTACGTCAACGCCCACGCCAACCTGACCGTCGATGTCGGCCAGGTCATGTTCGGCGAGACGACCTCGATGACCGGCGACGGCCCGCTCGGGTACTTCCTGCACAAAGTGACCGGCCGCAAGTGGTTCAACGGCGAGACCGAGTGCGAGGGCGGGTGCGGCATCGTCCCGATCACGTACAGCGAAAAATCGTTCGTCAACGCCCTGCAGTGGGCCATCGGCCTCGAGTGGTATCTACTGGTGCGCGACCCGTGGCGCGTGGCCATGAGCACCGACCACCCCAACGGCGGCTCGTTCGTCGCCTACCCCGAGATTATCGCGCTGCTGATGAGCCGAGACTACCGCCGCGAGGTGTTGAAGCGGCTCCCGGCGAAGCTCGCCGAGCGCTGCACCCTGCCCGACCTCGACCGCGAGTACACGCTGTCGGAAATCGCCATCATCACCCGCGCCGGCCCGGCGCGGATGTTGGGCCTCAAGCACAAGGGGCACCTCGGCGTCGGGGCGGACGCGGACATCACCGTCTACACGCCGGAGGCCGACCGCCGGGCGATGTTCGAGTTGCCGCGCTACGTGTTCAAGGCCGGCACGCTGGTCGTCGAGCGCGGCGAAATCCGCCTGGCCCCCTACGGCCCGACCCTGTGCGTCGAGCCGGGGTACGACGAGGCCGCGGTGCCGCACGTCCGCGCCTGGTTCGAGCGCAACTACTCGATCCGCTTCAACAACTTCGCCGTGACCGACGACTACCACCCGCACGGCCTCGTCGTCCAGCAGTAGGCGATCGCGGCTCCACCGCAGGCGAGCGGCGGGACCGGCGGACAGATGCGGTCAAGTCGTGCGTCCGGGTCGGTCGATGACAGTGGCAGACGACACCCACCCGGACTCGCAAGGACGCGGCCCCATGGACCTTGCACGCTCGGGGCAGACACTTCGGCCGTTCCGTTCGACTCCGGACACCCGCCTCTTCTGCCCGACGCCCACCCACGACGCCGCCCTGTCCGGCCTGCGCGAAGCCTTCGCCGCGGGCGAGGCGGTCGCGCTGCTCGACGGGGACGCCGGCCTGGGCAAGACGGTGACCGTGTTGAAGTTCCTCGAAGACCTCGACGCCGGGGTGCCGCGGCTGTTCCTGCCGTCGGCCCGGTTCGCCCGCCCGGCCGAACTGTTGCAATCTGTCCTGTTCGACGCCGACCTGCCGTACCAAAACTTGAGCGAGCACGAGCTGCGATTGGGCGTGACCGACCTGCTCTTGAAGCGGCTGCCGGCCGGGGCGACGACGGTCCTCGTCGTCGATGAGGCGCAAACCCTGTCGGCCGACCTGCTCGAAGAACTCCGGCTCCTGGGCAACCTCGGGACGCACGCGGCGCGGGCGCTGTTCGTCGTCCTCGTCGCCTGGCCCGGCCTACGCGAGCGGCTGGCGAAGCCGGACTACCTGCCGTTCGGCCAGCGGCTCGGGGCGCGGTTCCAACTCGAAGCCCTGGGCGAGGACGAGTCGGAAGAGTTCCTCCTAGCGCAACTCGCGCGGACGGGCGACCGCAAGCGGCGACTGCTCGACGGCGAAGCGCTGTCGCTGGCCGTCGCGGCCGGGCGCGGGGTGCCGCGGCTGTTGAACCAGCTCGCGGCGACGGCCCTGGCCGTGGCCGCGTCGGCCGGGGCGGCGACGGCCGACGCGGAAGCGATGATGGCGGCGATGGCGCAACTCGGGCTTGTGGCTGAAGACGGGGGGGACGAGTTGCCGATGGGAACAGTACCGTTCGACCCCGCCCGGTCGCGGCCGACGGACGCCCCGCAACTGGCGGTGCCGGCGGCCGAGTCCCGGTCCGCCCGGGCGGGCAAGCGCCGCAAGGCCGGCTAACCGCCGGCCGCCCGGCGACTCCACCGCACACCTTAAGGAAGACCGCAATGGGGCGGATGTTTCGGATCATCAGCGAGGCCGGCCAGCCGCACTCGCCAATTCATACGACCGGTCCTTCAACCACAGCCGCCGACCCCGTCGAGCGGGGGGAAAAGATGCCCATGAACCCGTACGCCAGTGACGCCATTCCGTTCGTCGAAGTCGGCGGGCCGGAGGGCGTCGTGACGAGTTACAGCCGGTCCGTCCACGCCGTCCCGCCGCGCGTCGTGAGCGTGCCTTACGCCGTGCCGCACGCGGCCCCGCAACCGCCGACCTACGCCCCGCCGACGATGCGGTTCGTCTCCCCGGCGACGGCCACGGTGACGGTGCCGTTCCACGTCGTCCAACCGCTGCCCGAGCCGCGGTTCGCCGCCGCCCCGAAGCCCCGGCCCGCGCCGGTCGCCCCGCCGGAAGACCCGCGGGTGCTGTCGGTCGCCTTCCACAAGTTCCCCAAGCCGGGCCTGCGCATCCTGCCGGCCGGGATCGCCCCGGAGGTGGTCACGTACCACCATCCCGAGCACCCGATCAGCGCGGAGTACCGGCTGGTCCGCGACGAAATCCGCCGCGCGTTCGACGGCCACGGCCCGCACGTCGTCAGCCTGACCGGGACGAGCGCCGCGGCCGGCACGACAACGGTCCTGTTGAACGTCGCCGTGGCGATGACGCAGGACACCGGTGCCCGCGTGCTGGTCGTGGACGGCAACGTCCTGCGGCCGGCCGTCGCCGCCCGCCTGGCCGCCGGCGACGCCCCGGGGCTGAGCGAAGTGCTCGCCCAAACGGTGCCGCTCGCGTGGGCCGTGCAGACGACCGCCGTGAGCGGCCTGCACGTCCTGGCCGCCGGCGTCGCCACGGACAAGACGCTGGCCGCGCTGCCGACCGAGTTGCCCCGGCTGCTGACGCAACTCCGGCAGTGGTTCGACTACGTGTTCGTGGACGTGGGGGCGTGGGAGCACTCGACCGCCCAGACCGCCGCGCACCTCGCCGCCGCGTGCGACTCGGTCTACCTGGTGAGCCGGCACGCCGAGTTGGAGCGGCTGGAGTTCCACCACCTCCGGGCCGCGCTGGGCACGACGCTCAAGGGGTACATCACGACCCGACAGTAACCCGACGGGGCGGGGCGATTGCGCTTGCGAGCGGTGCGGGAGTCCGCATAATCGATGGACTCGCCCCCTCCGCCCGCCCGGGTCGCCCCGTATGCCGCTCGCCCGCCTCTTGCTCGCCGCCTTCGCCGCAGCCCTTCTGCCGACGTGCCTGTTCGCCCAGCCGATCGACCGCGCCGACGTGAAACCCGGCCTGGTGTTCACGGTCGAGCACGCCTCCGGGGCGAAAGTTTCCCGCATCGCGCCCGGCGTCGGTCTGACGCTCGACGCGGGGGAGACGGCCGACCCGGGGGCCGACGACCGCGTTCTCACGTGGTCGGGCACGATCAACATTCTGCAAGCCGGCAAGTACCGCTTCGACGCGACGCTGCAAGGCCACGCGGTCGTCACCGTCGGCGGCAAAGTCGCGTACGAGGCCGCCTCGCGCGGCGTGTCCCCCGCCGACGGCGGCCTGGAAGTCGAACTGACCGCCGGCGTGCAACGCTTCGAAGCGACTCTGGTGCGCACCGGCCCCGCGACGCGGCTCGAACTCGTGTGGAGCGGTCCCGGCTTCCGCAGCGAACCGGTGCCGTACTACTTCTTCGGCCACCTCCTCAAAGATCGGCCGGCCGGCTTTCTGGAAACGGTCGCCCGCGACCACGGCCGCTTCCTCGTCGAGGAGCACGGCTGCGTGAAGTGCCACGCCGCCGACGCGAACCAGAAGTTCGCCGAGCACACGGGGCCGAACCTCACCAAGATCGGCGAGCGCACCCGTCCGGGTTGGCTCGACGCCTGGCTGAAAGACCCGCACGCCCTGCGGCCGAACACCGTCATGCCGAAGGCGTTCGCCGACGACGACACCGGCACACGGGAGCGGTACGCCGTCGTCGCGTACTTGAGCGGCCTCGGCACCCCGTCGAAGGTGGTCAAGGTCAGCGCGAGTGACACGACGAAGTCAGTCACCAACGGGGCGAAACTGTACGTCACCGTCGGGTGCGCGACCTGCCACGGCGACCAGGTGACGACTGGGTTCAGCGCGGCCAAGCCGAAGGACGAGGAGGACGAGAAGCCGGCGTTCAAGCCGGAAGACGGGGTCTACAACGTCGGCACGTCGTCGCCGCAAATCGCCTACGTCCTGGGCCACCCCGGCAGCAAGTTCACCGCCGACGGCCTGGCGAAGTACCTCGCCGACCCGCTCGCCACCAACCCGCACGGGCGGATGCCGGGCCTCGGCCTGAGCGACGGCGACACCCGCGACCTCGCCCGCTACCTGGCCCGCATCGCCGACGACAAGCTGACGCCCGACGTGCCGGCCGCTCCGAAGGGCACCGACGCGAAGCCGGGCGAGTGGGCCGGGCTGGGCGAGAAACTGTTCGCCAGCAAGGGCTGCGTCAACTGCCACGCGATCGACAACGCCAAGGCCGCGCCGGTGAAAGCGTCGTCGTTGAAAGCCCTGGCGGACGAGCCGACCGCCGGCTGTTTGAACGCCACGGCCGACCCGGCGAAGCACCCGACGTTCGCGCTCGACGCCGAGCAGAAGGCCGACATCGGCGTGTTCTTGACGGGCAACGCGGCGCGGCCACACCGGCCGTCGCCGGTCTACGAAGCGAAGGCGAGTTTCAAGCGCTTCGGCTGCCTGAACTGCCACAACCGCGACGGCGAGGGCGGCATCCCCGAAGACCTCGCGGCCAAGATGAAGGCGCTCGAAACCGCCGAGAACGCCGACGACGTGGCCCCGCCCCGGCTCACGCAGGTCGGGCACAAACTGCGGTCGTCGTGGACGACGAACGTGCTGCTCAAGGGTGCCCGCGCCCGGCCGTGGATGTCGCTGCGGATGCCGCAGTACGGCGAAGCGAACGTCGGCCACTTGACGCACGGCATCCCCAAGCTCGAAGGGACGATTGCCGACGACACGCTGGGCAAAATCCCCGTCACCGCGGCCAAGATCGAGGCCGGCCGGACGCTCGCGGGCAAGACCGGGATGGGCTGCGTCGCCTGCCACGACATCAGCGGCATCACCGGCGGCGGCACCCGCGGCCCCGACCTGGCCCGGACGCACGAGCGCGTCCGCCTCGACTGGTTCGGCCGCTGGATGCACCAGCCCCAACGCCTGGCCCCCGGCACGAAGATGCCGTCCAACTTTCTCGACGGCAAGTCGCTCGTCCCGGCCATTTACGACGGCGACGGGGACAAGCAAATCGAGAGCCTGTGGGCCTACTTCGCGCTCGGGCCGGGCTTGCCGCTGCCGAGCGGGATGGAGCCGCCGAAGGGGCTGATCGTGGCCGTCGGCGACCGCCCCGAGTTGATGCGCACCTTCATGCCGGACAACGCCGGGACGCGGCCGGTGGCCATCGGCTTCCCCGGCGGCATCAACGCCGTGTTCGACACGGCGACGTGCCGCGTCAGCTACGCCTGGGCCGGCAACTTCCTCGACGCGACGCCGGTCTGGAAGGACCGCGGCGGCAACCAGGCGCGGCTCCTCGGGCCCAAGTTCTGGACCGGCCCGGCCGGGTTCCCGTGGGCCACCGGCCCGGAACCGCCGGACTTCGCCGCCCGCTTCAACGACCCCGCCTACGGCCACCAGTTGACCAACGACAGCTACAGCGTCGGCCCCCGGTACGTCCACTTCCTGGGCTACGCCACCGACGCCGCCGGCGTACCGAGTTTCACCTACGAGCTGCGCGACAAGAGCGCCGCCAACGAGTTGACGGTCACCGAAACGGTGTCGCCGCTGCCGGTCTTCACCGCCCCGGGCCTGCGGCGCACGCTGACCGTCACCCCCGGCGAGGGCCGCGTGACGTGGCTGCACGTCGGGGCCACCGGCGACGCCCCGCGCGTCCTCACGCTGGCCGGGCAACCGGTGCCGGCGAAGGGCGAAGTGCCCGCCGCCGGGACGCGCCTCGTCCTCCCCGAGGGCACCGGCGGCCGCACCGTCGTCGTCGAACTGGCGACCGCCCCGAAGGACGCCGTCTGGGTGTTCGCGCCGCGGAAAACCAGCGGGACGACCGTCTCGTTGAAGCTGCCGACCGCCGCGAAGACCGTGCTGCCGCTCGACGTCTGGGGCCTGACGCGGGCCGACGACGAACTGCTCAAGGGCCTTCGCAAATAACTCTCCCCCGCTCCCCCCGCGAGGCCGACCGCGATGCCGACGACCGACCTGACCGCCGCCGACCCGACCCCGGTGATCGACCTGCTCAACGGCTTCCGCAAGTCGAAGGTGATGTTCGCTGCGGCGAAGCTCGGCGTGTTCGACGCCCTGCACGGGACGACGCACACGGCCGGGGAACTCGCCGCGAAGCTCGGCCTCGACCCGGCCGCGACGGTCGGCCTACTCGGGGCCTGCCAGATGCTCGGCCTGCTCGCCGCGGAGCGCGGCCGGTACGCCAACACGCCGACGGCCGACGCCTACCTGACCAGCGCCAGCCCCAACCGGATGCTCGGGTACGCCAACTACTCCGACACCGTGCTGTGGAAGCTCTGGGAGCACCTCGACGACGCGGTCCGCGAGGGCACGCACCGCTGGCAACAGACCTTCGGCTGGGACGGCCCGATCTTTTCGAGCTTCTTCAAGACGCCCGAAGCGATGCGCGAGTTCCTCATGGGAATGCACGGGTTCGGCCTGCTCAGCTCGCCCGTCGTGGTCAACGCCGTCGATTTGTCGCCGTTCACGACGCTGGTCGATCTGGGCGGCGCGACCGGGCACCTGACGATCGCCGCCTGCCGCCGCTGGCCGAACCTGCGAGGCGTCGTCTTCGACCTGCCGGTCGCCATCCCGCTCGCGGACGAGATCGTCGCCGCGACCGAAGTCAAGACGCGGATCACGACGGCCGCCGGCGACTTCTTCACCGGCGACCTGCCGCGCGGCGACCTGTACGCCGTCGGCCGCATCCTACACGACTGGACCGAAGCGAAGATTCACGCCCTGTTAACGCGCGTCTACGACGCCCTGCCCAGCGGCGGCGGCCTGCTCATCGCCGAAAAATTATTGCACGACGACAAGGCCGGCCCGCCGGGCGCGGTGTTACAGTCCTTGAACATGCTCGTGTGTACGGAGGGCAAGGAGCGCACCCTGACCGAGTACGCCGACCTGCTGAACGCCCACGGCTTCCGCAACGTCGTCGGAGTGAGGACGAGCGCCCCGGTGGACGCGATCCTGGCCCGCAAACCATAAGAGTGCAGAGGTCAAAGTGCAGAGTGCAAAATGTCGAGCAAGACACCGGCCTGCTCGATTTGGATTTCACTCTGCACTTTGCACTGTGCATTTTAGGTTACCCCTTTCGGAGTCTTTACGATGCTCTCCCGTCGTGACTTTGGCCTGGCGTCCGCCGCCCTCGTTTGCGCCCCGGCGCTCGACGCCCACGCCGCCGAGGGGACGGCGGCGAAGGACGCGCGGCTCGGCGCGCCGAAGACGCTGAACGACTTCTTCGGCTTCACGCCGCCGAAGGACATGGCCGCCTGGCAGGCGCGGAAGGCGTTGGTCCGCGAGCAGGTCGCCGTGGCGCTCGGGTTGTGGCCGCTGCCGGAGAAAACGCCGCTCGACGCCGTCGTCCACGGCAAGGTCGAGCGGGACGGGTACAGCGTCGAAAAGGTCTACTTCGCCAGCACGCCGGGGCACTTCGTCAGCGGCAACCTGTACCGGCCGACGGCCGCGCGGACGGCCGGCGACGGCAAGCGGCCGGCGGTGCTGTTCGCCCACGGCCATTGGGCAGACGGGCGGTTGCACGACGCCGGGGAAGCCGCCGGGCAGGCGGCCGTGAAGCGCGGCGAGGAGTCGGACATCGAGCGCGGCCGGTTCTTCATGCAGGCTATTCCGGTGACGCTCGCGCGGCTCGGCTTCGTCGTCTTCCAGCACGACATGATCGGCTACGCCGAGAGCACGGCGATCCCGCACATCCTGCGCTCGGCCGTCGCCCACCCGGACGGTTTCGCGGACGTGGGCGGCGAGTTGCGGCTGCAAAGTTTAACCGGCCTGCAGACGTGGAACAGCGTCCGCGCCCTCGACTTCCTGTGCGGCCTGCCCGACGTGGACCCCGCCCGCCTCGGCGTCACCGGGGCCAGCGGCGGCGGCACGCAAACCTTCCTGCTCGCGGCCCTCGACGACCGCGTCGCGGCCGCCTTCCCGGCGGTCATGGTCTCGACGGGGATGCAGGGCGGGTGCGTCTGCGAGAACGCCTCGCACCTGCGGCGCGGCACCGGCAACGTCGAACTCGCGGGGCTGATCGCGCCCAAGCCGGTCGCCATGTCCGGGGCGAACGACTGGACGCGCGAGATCATGACCAAAGGGTTGCCCGAGTTGCGGCAACTGTACAAGTTGCACGACGCCGAGGAGAACGTCGCGGCCAAGGCGTGGGTGCAGTTCCCGCACAACTACGGCCGACCGTCCCGCGAGTTCATGTACGGCTGGTTCCGCAAGCACCTGCTCAACGCCCCCGGCCCCGTGGTCGAAGCGGCCTACGTACCGCTGCCCGCCGCCGAGTTGAAAGTCTACGACGCCACGCACCCCCGGCCGCGGGGCGAACTCGGGGCCAAGCCGCTGCGCGAAGCGATGGCGAAAGCGTCCGACGCGCAGCTCGCCGCACTGCCGGCCGGGGCGAAAGCGAAGGTCGTCGCCGGGGCGTTGCGGGCGCTGCTCGGCACGGCCGTCCCGGCCGTGGGCGGCGTCACCGTCGGGGACTACGCTTCGACCGTCGGCGACGGCTACCAACGCCACGCGGCCACCCTCGGCCGCACGGGCACGGGGGACGCCGTCCCGGCCGTCGGCTACGTCCCCGCCGACTTCGACCACGCCGCCGCCGTGCTCTGGGTCCACCCGGACGGTTTGAAGAGCGCCGAGGGCAAGGCCGGGTTGACCCCCGAAGTCGCGGCCCTCGTGAAAGCCGGCGTCGCGGTCCTGGCCATCGACGTGCTCGGCTGCGGCGCGCAGGCGTTCGCCAAGCCGCGACCCGTCGATAAGAACTACGCCGGGTTCACCTTCGGGTACAACCGCGCGCTCGCGGCGGAGCGCGTCCACGACGTCCTCACGGCACTCGGCAACCTGCGCGACAACGCCAAGGTCAAGACCGTCCACCTCGCCGGCTGGGGCGACCTGGGGCCGGTCGCGCTGCTCGCCGCGGCCCTCGCCCCGCCCGGCAGTTTCGGCAAGGTCGCCGCGGACGCCAACCGCTTCCGCTTCGACGGGATCGCGTCGATGGACGACCCGATGATGCTGCCCGGCGCGGTCAAGTACGGCGGCCTGCCCGGTCTCGCGGCAGGGGTCAGTGTGGCGAACGTCTACAATGCGGAGGGCACCGGGCTGACCGGCGCGACTGCCAAGCCTTGGACGCCGGCAGAAGTCGTGCGGCGCTTGCTCGGCGGCGTTTGATCCGCCGCAGGCGCGTTAGCCCGACGCGCTAGCGAGGGTCGAGCGGTCGAGGAGAATGCTCGGGGTCGTCGGCCGTAGGGTCAACGTGGACGAACGTTATCAACGACCATTCGACCCTCGCTAGCGCGTCGGGCTAACACGATGAACTCGAACCCCTCGGAGTCCTCGCGATGAGTGCCCTGATGCTGTGCCTGGCGGCGCTCGCCGCCGACCCGGTGAAGCCGACGCCGAAGGAGGCGCTGCAGGCGGTGCAGTCGCTCGTCGGCACCTGGAAGGCGACCGGCACGCCGGAGGGGACGCGCGAAGAACGGCAGGCCGGGTTCTGGACGGAGGTCGTCAAGGTCGAGTGGAAGTTCGCCGCCGACGACGTCAGCCTGGCGTTCGCGCACGACGGCGGCAAGCCGTTCAAGTCCGGCGAACTCCGCTACCTGCCGGCGACGGCGACGTACGAGTTGACGGTGACGACGACCGACACCCCGGCCGCCACGCACAAGTACGCCGGGCCGTTGACCGTCGGCAAGCAGAAGGAGCAAGTCCTGACGCTCGACCGGGACGCCGACGCGGAGACGCACCGCCTCGTTTTGACGCTGCTGCACGGCAACCGGTACGTCCTGCGGGCCGAGTCGAAGCCGAAGGCCGGGAGCCTGTTCACCAAGCGGTATCAGGTCGGGGCGACGAAGGAGGGCGAGGCGTTCGCGTCGGTGCCGAAGGGCGTCGAGTGCATCGTCAGCGGCGGCAAGGGGACGATGCCGGTCGCGTTCAAGGGCAAGACGTACTACGTCTGTTGCAGCGGTTGCCGGGACGCCTTCAAGGACGACGCGGAGAAGTTCATCGCGCTCGCGGCGAAGAAGGAGTGACCCGACCCGGTCACGCTCCCAACTCGCGGGAGCGACTCGCCGTCGTGCCCAGGTCGCGCAGCCGCTCGGCAGTCGGCAGGCCGTAAGGCCGGAACTTCTCGGGGCGTTCGGTCCCTTCCTCGATGAACATCGCGCGGTGCCGGCCGAGCCGGGACGCCAGCGGCGTGTCGATGAGTTGGCTGCTGTCCGCCGGGGACATCTGGAACAGCACCCGGAGCGCGAACTCCTTCAAGCCCTGGCGGTCGATGGCCCGGGTCAGGTTCGTGAGCGTGTCGCACCAGGCGACCAGGTGGACGCCCAGCGGCGGGCCTTCGCGCATCAGCAGGGCGAAGACTTCGCCGGGGGTGGCCGGCTTGTCGGACTTCTTGCCGAACCCGTAGTCGTCCTCGGCCTTGCGGAGTTCGCGCAGCCGGTGCAGGCCGTGGACGAACAGGAACCGCGGCGTCCGCTCGACCTCGCCGAGCCGGCGGCGTTCCAGGTCGGCGTTCAGTTCCGCCATAACCGCCGGCAGTTCGCCCCGCTCCGCGAAGGCTTCGGGGTGGCCGAGGGCGGCGGCGGCGGTGCGGAGGGAGTCGGCAAACTCGGAGTCGTCCGGGGTGCCGTCGAGGACGCGGAACGGGGCGGCGCGGTGCCGGGCGACCAGGGTCGCCATCGACGACACCATCAGCCCGAGCGCGCCTTCTTCCTGCTGGCCGAGCATGAGCAGGTTGGCGGCGGACTGGGCGCGGAACACGGCCGTCGTCGGCTCCTTGATCGCCACCGGGTCGCCGAGGTAGACGAACGCCGGGCCGGGCTTGGCGGCGTCGCCGGCGATGAGCTTGGCCAGGTCGGCGTTCTTGAACAGGTCGGCGGTCGTGCTGCCCTCGAACACCAGCGGCGGCGGGAGTCGGCGATCGACCCCGCGGAGCCGGACCTCTTCGAGCAGTTCCGCCCGCCGGTCCTCGGACAGCCAGACGACCTGGAAGGGGTTGTTGCC
Source organism: Fimbriiglobus sp. (assembly GCA_043745465.1). Classification (GTDB taxonomy): domain Bacteria; phylum Planctomycetota; class Planctomycetia; order Gemmatales; family Gemmataceae; genus Fimbriiglobus. The sequence continues at coordinate 27,374 of JAYTSV010000215.1, read as the reverse complement.
CTCCAGCAGGCCGTTGGCGTCGTTGTAAATCGCCTCGCCGGGCCGGTTCAACAGCCGCGCCGCGGTGTTGTCCTTGCTCAAAATCAGTTGGGCGTCGGCCTCGGAACACTGGAGGGCGATGCGCACCGCCATCTGGTCGATGGTGCTGCGGGCGAGGCTGTACGCGCCGCCGAGGGTCTGCGAACCGAGCAGCACGTGGACGCCGAAGGCGCGGCCCTGGCGGACGAGGCGGTCGAGGAGCAGGGTCGCCTCCTGGGCGAGTTTGTCGTCCTCGACGAAGAACTCCTGGAACTCGTCCACGACGAAGAGGATGCGTGGGCAGGTCGCGCCCGGCTTGTTCTTGCGCAGGTACTCGCGGTAGCCGGCCAGGTCGTTGGCCCCGGCGTCGCGGTAGCGGTCGCCGCGCTCGCGCAGGATGCCGTCGAGCCGCTGCAAGACGCTCAGGCCGAACTCGCGCTCGCTCTCGATGGCGATGACCTTGGCGTGCGGCAACTTGGCGTCCGCGTAGGCCTTGAACTCGACGCCCTTCTTGAAGTCGATCAGGTACAACTCGGCCTCGTCGGGCGAGTAAATCAGCGCCAGGTTGGTAATCATCGCGTGCAGCAGGGTCGATTTGCCCGACCCGGTTTTGCCCGCGACGAGGGCGTGCTGGGCCGTCCCCTTGCCGAGGCCGAGCATCTGCCGGCGGGTCGCCCCGGCGCGGCCGATGGGGATGTCGAACCCCTTCGAGGCGTCGCCCTTCCAGACGTCCCCCTTGGCCGGCATGATGAAGTCGAACGGGACTTCGACGCGGGCCGCGTCCTTGCCCGCCTGGCCGATCCGCCGGACGATTTTGGCCAACACGTCGGACGGCGGCGGGCCTTCGATCGTCAGCGGGAAGGGGGTGAAACTGGCGTCGGCCGGCACGAAGGTTCCGCCGGCGTCGGTGGGCGTGTGGTTCACGACGAAGGCCGCTTGCTCCAGGTCGGCAAGGCGGAAGTCGCGCGGCAGGGCGGCCCGCGTATCGACGCTGACCAGCGTGCAGACGCCGCAGGCCGGGCCGCTCGCCATGACGCTGACCAGCCGCCGGGCGGCGTCGCTCGTGAAGTTGTGCGGGAAGTTGGCGATCACCAGCACGCGGTACGGTTCGGCCACTTCGCCGGCGGCGCGGTTGTAGTCCTCGATGCTCTTGTACTGGTTCCGCAGGTACTTCTGGATCACGTTTTCCATGTGCTCGGTCAGGTCGGCCAGCTTCTGCTCGATCTGCGTCGGCTCGGTCCAGATGCGGCCGGTGACGAGGTTCTCGTCGTAGTCGGCGAGGTTCATGAACGCGGCGAAGTTCTCGCCCAGGCCGACGGGGTCGATGATCGTGAACCGGACCTTGCCCGGCGGCAGCCCGGTCAGGAAGCGGAGCATCATCGACTGCAGCGCCACGACCGCCTTCCCGCGGCCGTCGTCCTTGGCCTTGAGCATGACCGCGGCGGCGTCGGGGAAGGGCAAGTACGCCGGGACGTGGGCGTCGATCGGCTCGGCGACGGCCAGGCGGGCGTCGGCGGACGCGGCGTTCGGCAGCGCGGTCATGGCCACGGCGAGCGTGCCGTAGCGGATGCCCAGCGGCACCGTCGTCACCGGCTGGAAGTCCGGGCGGGCGACGGCCTCCCACGGCGGGAAGTGGGCGTCCCCGAAGGCCGTCAGCGCGGCGCACACGCCCTTGACCTGGTTGACCCCGCCGAACCAGTTGGCCGACATCTTGGCCCAGGTGGCGTCGCGGTGGGCGGTCGCGGCCGTCAACTTGTCGGCGCAGCGGGTCTCGGCCTCGGCGAGTTGGCGGTCGTGGTCGGCCGTACTCCGGGCGATCTCCTTGGCGTGCCGGGCGGCTTCGGTCGTCGTTTCGTCGGCCCGCGCGTCGTACACGTCCTCCATGCGGACGGTGTAGTTGGTCTCGATCTGCGTCAGCGTGGCGGCGAGTTGCTTTTCCATCGTGGCGATGCGCGGCTCGTAGATCTCGGCCGCGCGGGCCTTGTTGATGGCGTGCTTCGCCGCGACCTCGGCCAGGTTGGCCGCGTGCGTCGCCGCGACGTACTGGTCGTAGGCGGTGAGTGCCCGCGTCGCCTCGGCGTAGTAGACCCCGAAGGCGTGGCCGCGGTCGCGGATTTGCCGCTTGGCAAACACGCCCAACAGCACCCGCAAGAACCCGCCGCCCAGGACCGCCCAGCCGGCGGCGAGACCCAGGGACACCGGCCCCTGCTTCGTGAGCGCGAACGACGCCGCCCCGCCGACGAGGCCGCACAGGAGCACCAGCCCCAGCGTCGGCAGCGGCCGGAGGAGGGCGTTCAGCGTCGAGGCGTTGAGCCGGGCGACCGCGCCTTCGCACCCTTCCAGGCACTGCTCCATTTTGCCGACGGGGTCGGTCCGGGTGGCCGACGGCAGGCGGTCGGTGCGGAACTCGACCGCCGCCCAGGTCAGGCCGACGCGGGTCAGGCCGAGTTCGGCCGTGTGCCGCAAGCCTTCGAGCCGCTTGCCGGACGCGGCTGCGTGCCGCCGCTGGCGGACGTGCGCGTCTTCGGCTTCCTTCTCCCCGGCCTCGCGGATCGACTCGACCGTCCAGGACTTGTCCTCGTACTCGGCCCGCAACTTTTGCAGGGTCGCGCTGTACTTGTCGGTCGTCTTCTTGCGCAAGCTCCGCCGCGTCTTCTCGGCCTCGGCCTCGTCGCCGTCGTGCCGGTCGCGCAGCACCGCGGTGTTCCCGTCGTGGGTCGCGGTCCATTCCTCGATGGCCCGCTTGCGGCCCGCGGCGATTTGCTTGCGGGCCTTGGCCGCCTCGCGCTCCGCCTCCCCGGTCGCCGCGGCGAACGCCTCGGCGACGATCCCCTCCCCGGCGGCGCGCGCCTTCACGACCGCCTGCAAGCGGCCCAGGGCCGAGCGCTCCTGGTCGAACAGCGTCGCGGTCGCCGGCGGTTGGGGGGGCGCGACGGGGTCGGGCGTCGCCGGCACTTCGGGCGTCGATTTGGCGGGCGACTTGGTGGCGGAAGGCATGGCGGGCGAACTCGCTTACTGGTGGAACTCGCACTCCTGGCGAATTTGCGTGAACGCGACCGAGAGCTGGTCGATGCCGCGGAGGGCGTCGGTCGCCATCTGGTCGAGCGGCTGCCAGGTCGTCTCCTCGAACTCCCTGCGGCTCTCGTCCGACCAGGTCTCGGTGACGAGTTCCCAGCGGGCGCGGGCCGTCTTTTGGGCGTCGTACAACTGCGACCGACTCGCGCCGAACTTCACGACGGGGACTCCTGCGGTGCGGTAGACGGCGGCAACGCCGACGGGGCCGACGTGTAGTCGGTCCGCAGGTCAGCGTACCGCTCCAACGCCTCGACCCGCCGCGCCAACTGGCCGAGCGTCCGCGGGAGTTCGCCTTCGAGGAAGTTCTGCAGCCGGCGGCCGCGGCCGGTGAACGACTCCTCGACGATCTTCGGCAACCGCCCGGCCCAGGCCCGGCACTTCAAAACTTGCTCGCGGGCGTGCTCCAGGCGGTCTTCGGCGCGGCGGAGGTTGCGCTCCTGCACGGTCGTGTCGGGCATTTTCCCGTCGAAGTTGGGGAACCGGCGGGCCGCGAGTTCTGCTTTCGCTTGCGCGACTTCTTGTTCGCCGACCCGGCCGGCCCGTTCCCAGAGGTGCCCCTGCTCGGCGATCCAGTCGAAGGCCCGGCGGATTTCCATCTGCGTGCCGCCCAACGCTTCCCCGGCGTCGTGGCCGAAAATTTGCGCCGCCGCGATCCACTCGCGCAGACTGTCGATGGAGCGGACGTCGGCACCCGGCGACATGACGAACCCCCGCGAGATTTAGCGTTGCGACAGGTATTCTTCGATGCGCTCGGCCTTGCGCATCAGGAACGGGATGAACTCGGCCGACACCTCGGTGAGCCGCTCGTGGCCCATCAAGGCTTGCTCGAACTCGGCCTTGAACCGCTCGTACTCCTGGTCCCGCCAACTGTCCCCCAGGGCCAGGTACTGGCTGTGCAGCCCCCCGAGGCCGGCCTGGAGTTCGGTACAAAACCGCTTCAAATTGGTGGCGAAGCGGCGCAGTTCGGCGGGATCCACGACGGCTTGGGCCACGACCGGCTCCTCGCAACGGTATTCCGGGGGACGAGTGCCCGATTATACCCGACGATCCCGCCCCCGGGGCGACGAATCGTCGAAGAGGTTGCGCGGAGCCGAAACGCTACTCCTTCGACTCCTTCGCCAGCAGCGCCAGGGCGTCGGCCTGCTCGTTGACGAACCGCTTCGTCAAGCCCGGAATCCAGGCGTCGCTGACCCGTTGGAACCGGGCGAGCTTGCCGTCGGCGGTCACCCGGCCGCGCTCGGCGTAGACCGCCTTGACGATCGCCTCGTCCGTCGCGTCGTCGATCTTGCCCGCGGCCAGGAGCGGCTTGAGGGAGACCGTGACCACGTCGGTCTTGGGCCCGTGGTGGACTGCCGTGGACCAGACCACGTCGCGCAGGGCGGCCGACCGCTTGGTCACGTCGAGGTTCACGTCCTTGAGCAGTTTCGCGCACTGCGGTTCGTAGTGCGAGACGCGGATGTACTCGTGCTCCTTGGCGTGCAGCGCCTTCGGGTCGGCCGCGGCGAGAGCCTTCCACTTCGCGGTGAACTCCGGCGTGCCGCCCTTCAAATCCTTGAACTCGTCGGGGTAATACTTCGCCGCGAAGGCGTCCGCCCGGCCGACCTTCGAGGCGAGTTGGTAAGTGCCGTAAGAGACGCCGCCGGGGTCGCCGACGCCGGTCGAGACCGTCCCCGGTCCGCGGCCACCGGACTCGTACTTTTCCGACAGCTTGCCCAACTCCGCCTCGGCGGCGGCCAGGGAACCGGACAGGAACAGCGTGGCCAGGGCGACGGATCGGAACATCGGGGCGACTCCAAACGGGGGACCGGCGGGCAGATGCTTTACGGACGCGGCGGGCTGTCGAGAACCAGCGTGACCGGGCCGTCGTTGACGAGTTCGACGCGCATGTCGGCCCCGAACCGGCCGGCCGCGACCGGTACGCCGAGCAGGCGGAACTCGTGCAGGACTCGCTCGTAAAGCGGCTCCGCGACCTCGGGCCGGGCCGCGGCGATGAACCCCGGCCGGCGGCCCTTGACCGCGTCGGCGTAGAGCGTGAAATTGCTCACGACGAGCACCCCGCCGGCGACCTCGACGACGCTGCGGTTCATCTTCCCCGCTTCGTCGTTGAAGGCCCGCAGTCCCGCGACTTTGTCGGCCAGCCACGCGGCGTCGGCGGGCGCGTCCGTCGGGGCGACGCCGACCAGGACCAGCCAGCCGACGCCGATTTCGCCGACCGTTTCGCCGGCCACGACCACTCGCGCCGACGCCACCCGTTGCAAGACTGCCCGCATGAATTCGCTCCGTGGACATGCCGCGACAGTTCGACTCACGGCCAGGATATCATAAAACCGATCAACATAGGCAACAACGCCCAGGGCCATCCGATGAGCATCCGTGCCGTCAACATCACCAAACGCTTCGGCAAGTTCGTCGCCCTCGACGGGGTCAGCGTGGACGTGCCGACCGGGTCGCTGGTCGCCCTGCTCGGGCCGTCGGGGTCGGGCAAGACGACGCTGCTGCGCATCATCGCCGGGCTGGAAACGCCGGACGCCGGGACAGTGCAGTCGCGCGACGACGACATCACGACGCACTCGGCCCGCGACCGCAACGTCGGCTTCGTCTTCCAGCACTACGCCCTCTTCCGGCATATGACCGTGTTCGAGAACGTCGCCTTCGGCCTGCGCGTCCGCAAGTGGCCCGAGGCGAAAATCCGCGAGCGCGTGTCCGAATTGCTCAAACTCGTGCGGCTCGAAGAGAAAGCGCGGTTGTACCCGCCCGAACTGTCCGGCGGCCAGCGGCAGCGCATCGCGTTGATCCGCGCCCTCGCCCCGCAACCGCCGGTCCTGCTGCTCGACGAGCCGTTCGGTGCCTTGGACGCCAAGGTACGGGACGAGTTGCGGCACTGGCTGCGGCGCTTCCACGACGAGTTCCACGTCACGAGCATCTTCGTCACCCACGACCAGGCCGAGGCGTTCGAGGTCGCCGACCAGATCGTCGTCATGAACGCCGGCAAGATTGAGCAGGCCGGCACGCCGGAGGAGGTCTTTCACCACCCCAAGAACGCTTTCGTGATGGACTTCCTGGGGAACGTCAACGTCTTCCGGGCGCAGTTGAAGGACGGCCGGGTGCTGTTCGGGGACGTGGAGATGCCGGTCGGGGCCAACCGCAAGGCGTCCGGCGACGGCACGGCCGACGTGTACATCCGCCCGCACGAACTCGACCTGGCCCGCACGGCCGACGGCGGCAACTGCCTACTCGGTAAGGTCGTCCACATCAACCCGGCCGGGTCGGTCGTCAAAGTCCGCGTCGTCGCCGAGGACTTCGGGCTGATGCTGAACGTCGATCTCTCACCCGAGAAGTACCGCCAACTGACGCTCCGCGCCGGCGACCCGGTCTACGTGTCGCCCAAGACCGCAAAGATGTTCGAGCCGGACTACGCGATCTGAAGTGCGACCGGCTCGCGTCACGTGCGGAAGAACAGCCACGTGACGGCGGCGAAGATCGGCAGCAGGACGACGCCGGAGTACGCGAGGTAGCCGAAGAACGACGGCATGGCGTAGCCGTTCTCCTCGGCGATGGCCTTGACCATGAAGTTCGGGCCGTTGCCGATGTACGTGTTCGCGCCCATGAACACCGCCCCGCAACTGATTGCCGCCAGAATGTCCGACTTGTTCCCCGGCAGCCACGACAGCGGGTGGCCGTCGGCCGCGAGGGTGGCAATGGTCAGGTACGTCGGGGCGTTGTCGAGGACCGACGAGAGCAGGCCGGTCACCCAGAAGTACTGCCACGGCTGCACAATCGGGATGGCCTGGCCGTGGACCTTCAAGAGCAGCAGGGCCGGTACCATCGTCGTGAAGATGCCGGCGAAGACGACGGCGACTTCGACGATCGGCCCCCAGGCGAACTGGTTGGCCACCCGCACGGCCTTCGGCGTGAACGCGAGCGAGACGGCAGTCAGCCCGACCATGATCGCCTCCCCGGCCGGCCGGGGCAGGTACTTTTGGCCGATCACCGCTGCCACGACGCCGAGTAACAACGGGACGTTCAACTTCCAGCCGCGGATGGCCCGCATCGTTACGGCGTCCACCGTCGTCGGGACGCTGGCCCGCACTTCGCGGCGGGACTGGACCGTGTCCAGGGCGAAGAAGACGGCCAACAGAGTCGCGTTCACGGCCAGCCACTCGGGCCACAGCCGCAGGGTCCAGAAGAAATCGACCCCTTGCAGGAAGCCCAGGAACAGCGGCGGGTCGCCGAGCGGGGTGAGCAGCCCGCCGGTGTTCGACACGATGAAGATGAAGAAGACCGGCAGGTGCGTCACCCGGTCCCGCCCGGCGTTGGCCCGCAGCAGCGGCCGGATCAGGACCATGCTCGCCCCGGTCGTGCCGATGACGTTGGCCAGCACCGCCCCGACGCCCAGGATCGCCGCATTCGCCCACGGCTTGCCCGGGATCGTCGCCCCGATGGCGATCCCGCCGGCAATGGTGTAGAGCGCCGTCAGCATGACCATGAACGACCCGTAGTCCTCCCACTCGTGGACGAGCGCGCCGAGCGTCACCGGCCCGGACACGGAGAGGTAAATCGCCACCGGCACGCCGAGCAGCAGCACGACCATTGCCTTGTGCCAGTTGGCGTGCCACCAGTGCCCGGCGACGATCGGTAGCACTGCGATGCTCAGCAAGAGCAATGCGAACGGCGCGGCGGTCCAGAGGGGAAGGTCCATAGGAATCGGGTTTCGGGTGTCGGGTGTGGGGTGTCGCAGACCATACGGTTTGCCGGCCGGCGTCCGAAGTGTTTCACGGATCGGGATGTAGAGTGGACAGGGTGGACACTTGTTAGGATGCCGGACTCCGGTCTGCGACACCCCCTACCCGACACCCGAAACCCGACGGAGAGCGACATGCAGGCACTCGAAGTCCGCGAGATGGCACTGAAGGAACTCGTTCCCGCGGCGTACAACCCGCGGCGGCCGTTGAACCCGAAGGGGCCGGCGTACCGCAAGTTGAAGCGGAGCCTCGAAGAGTTCGGCCTGGTCGAACCGCTCGTCTGGAACGAGACGACCGGCCGCGTCGTCGGGGGCCACGCCCGGTTGCGCATCCTCGGCGAACTCGGCTACGCGACCGTGCCGGTCTCCGTCGTGCGGCTCACGGAAGCCCGCGAAAAGGCCTTGAACGTCGTGCTGAACAACCAGGACGCCCAGGGCCGGTACGACCCGGCGAAATTGGCCGCGCTGCTCGAAGAACTCGACGGCCTGCCCGAGGCGGAGTTGACCGGGTTCGACCCGTCCATGCTGCGCAACCTCCGCCTCGCCGCACTCGACGACCTGCCGGCGGAAGAACTTACCGGCCGCGTCGAAGTCACCCTGCTCCTCGACGCCGACCGGTACGAGGCGGTCGAAGCCGCGCTCAACGCCCTGGTCCGCGACTACGACCTCGAAGCCCACGTCCGCCAACTCTGACGGCGCTCACTTCTTCCCAACCGCGGCGTTGAACTCGTGCGGGTCGAACGGGTCGGGCGGGCCGGCCGGGGTCGGCATTTTCACGGCGGCAACCGGTCGAACTTTCGCGGCGACCAACACCGCCGGCGGCAGGGCCGGCTTGACCGCCGGCACGACGACCGGCACCGGCGAACCTTCGGCGAGGGTCATGCCGTGCGCCCAGAGTTCGAGCGTGGCATAAGCGGGGTGCGACCGGTCGCGGCAGGCCGGGAGCTTCTGGCCGCCGTGGGCCGTGACGCACTTGGCGAGGAGGTCGCTCGCCGACGGGCCGGCGCGGTCGATGTGGACGACGGCGGCGACCGCGTTCGCGCGGGCCGCGTCGGCGTCCGCGAACCCGGTCGGGATCGCCTTCAGCTTGAACGTACCGGCGTAGTCCGCTTTGGCGTGGCAGCTCGCGCACAGGTTCGACAGGATCGGTTGCACCTTCGTCGGGAAGGTCTTGGCGGCGACGGTGTTGAAGTCGCTCGGCGGGAGCTTCGCCGGCGGCGTCGGGTCGGCGGCCGCGCGGCCGGCGAGGTACTTCGTCACGTCATCCCGGCTCGTGCCGACGAACAGCACGCTCGCGGCCGGGATGACCCGGGCGTCGGCCCCGGCGCGGACGTAGTTGCCCCGGGCGTCCATCGAGTACCGGCCCTCGACGATCTTGAAGGTGTCGAGCAGGAGGGCGACCGCCCGCGGCCCGTCGGCCTTCGCGGCCGGTTGGGCGGGGGCGTGCCCGGCGAGGATTAGCAGGCCCACCGCCGCGGCCGCGAAATAGGATGTGTTCATGCGGCGGGGCATACCGAGTGGCCCCGTCCGGCGTCAAGGCGACCCCGGCACTGCGAGGCCCAGCGTGAAGGCGGAAATCCTCTCCATCGGCACCGAAATCACGACCGGCCGCAACCTCGACACGAACGCCCAGTGGCTCAGCCAGCGGCTCGCCGAGATCGGCGTCCCGGTCGGCTTCCACACGACCGTCGCCGACGACCTGGCCGACAACATCGAGTGCGTCCGACTCGCCGGGCGACGGGCGCAACTCGTACTCCTGACCGGCGGCCTCGGGCCGACCCTGGACGACCTGACGCGCGAAGTCCTCGCCGCCGTCGCCGGGGTCGAGTTGGTCGAGGACGCCGAGTCGCTCGCGCAAATCGAGGCGATGTACCGCACCCGCAACCGGGTCATGCCGGACCGCAACCGGGTGCAGGCGCTGTGCCCGCGCGGGGCGTCGATGATCGTCAACCCGAGTGGCACGGCCCCGGGCGTCTGGCTGGAGCACGCCGGCACGGTGTACGCGGCCATGCCGGGGGTGCCGTCGGAGATGAAGCGGATGTACCTCGAACGGGTGCAACCGCGGCTGGTGGCACTCGGGTTCGGGGGCGGCGCGGTCTTCGTCCAGAGGAAGGTCAACACGTTCGGAATGGGCGAGTCGCAGGTCGAGGAACTGCTCGGCGACGTGACCCGCCGGGGGGCCGTCCCCGAGGTCGGCATCACCGCGTCGGACGCGGTCGTCGCGCTCCGCATCAACGCCCACGCCGCGAATCAGGCGGCGGCGGACGCGCTGATCGCCCCGGTCGAAGCGACGATCCGCGAACGGCTCGGGGGGATCGTTTACGGCACCGACGAGGACGAGTTGCACGAGGTCGTCGTGCGGCTCCTCGCGGAGCGACGGCAGACGGTCGCCACGGCCGAGAGTTTGACGGCCGGGCTGGTCGCGGCCCGCCTGGCGATGGTGCCGGGGGCGAGCCGGGTGCTCGCGGGCGGCGTGGTCGCGTACACGGACGCCGTCAAAGCGCGCGACCTCGGCGTGCCGGCGGACGTTCTCGCCGAACGCACGGCCGTGAGCGCCCCGGTCGCGCGGCTCATGGCCGAGGGCGTGCGGGCCAGGTTCGGCACCGACTACGGCGTCTCGACGACCGGGTACGCCGGGCCGACCGCCGGCGACGACGGCACCCCGGTCGGGACCGTGTTCGTGGCCGTGGCGTCGGTCGGCGGCACGCGGGTGCTGCCGTTCACTTGGGGCGGCACGCGGGCCGAGATTCAGAGCCGCACGGCCCGGATGGCGTTGAACCTGGTGCGGCTCGTGCTGTTGGACGCGCCGCCGGGGAGTTGACGGAATTTTCCGGCCGTACCGGTTGCGTCGCGCGGGCCGGGTTCCTCGTCGGTATCCTGGACGGCCGGGCGTGCAGCCCGCGTTCGCCCGGCGACGATGTTTGTTCTGAACACCCCCCGACGGAGTTTCGCGCTATGGCCCCGAAGAGCTTCCGCCCCGGTCTGACGCCGCTCGAAGACCGCACCGTGCCGAGCATCACCCCGGCGGACGTGTTCGCCGCCGCCGCGCAGGCGGACGCGGCCCAAGAGCAACTCCAGGGGTTGATCGAGAAAAAAGTCGAGTTCATGAACGTGTACACGATCGCGTATTTGAAGAACTACCTGCCGACGCTCAGCGACGAGAGCCTGAAGTCGGCCCGGGTGCTCGCCGAGTTCCAGAACACCGTGACTGGTCAGGCCGCGGTCGATCCCAGCCTGACGCCGTTGATCGCACGGGCCGCGGAGTTCCGCTACAAGGCCGAGGTCAACGCCCTGTACGGGTATGCCCTGACGGCCCAGGTCGGTGGCATCCCGCTCGGCACCGTCGGCGCGCCGATCGCGCCCGACCAGCCGATCCCGCCGACGCCCCCGGCGGTGGTCGTTCCGCCGCCCGCGCCGCCGTTAGACGTGACGACCAACGCCGGGACTACGGGCAAACTGCCCGACATCACCGCGCCGACGTTTACGGACCTGGGGACGGGGGTCAAGATTCAGGACACGACCGTCGGCCAGGGGGCCGCGGTGTTAAACGGCCAAGACGTGAACGTCTTCTACACCGGCTTCCTGAAAGACGGCACGGTGTTCGACGGCAACCGCGACAAGACGCCGACGAAGTTCAACACTAATGGCGTCATCCAGGGGTTCAAACAGGGCCTCATCGGCATGAAGCCGGGCGGCGTCCGGAACATCTTCATCCCGTCCGCCCTCGGCTACGGGGCCTCCGGCTCTCCGCCGAGCGTCCCGCCGAACTCGGACCTGGTCTTCGAGGTCAAACTGCTGTCGTCGAGCACCCCGGTGCCGTCAACCCCGTGACGCCAGTGTCCGCCAATCCCCGGCGCGGACGGTCAGGCCGACGCGGTCGAGGTACTCGCAGACGGGCAGGGCGAACTTTCGGGACGTGCCCAGCGCGTCCCGAAAGTCGCCGACCGTAGCGGCCCGACCGTCGGCGAGCAGCGCCCGCACCCGCCGGCCCAACTCGGCGGCGGTGTCGGCGTGCAGGTACACTTCCGGCGACACCTCCACGAGTAGCCCTTCCGCGCACGCCACTTCGTAAATGGCCGCGAGCGTCGGGGCCAGGCCGCGGGCGGCGTTGACGAAGCTGCGCGGCTCGGGCGGCTCGAAGCCCGCGACGCGGTGGGCTTCGACGATCTTGTCGCGCAACTTCCGTTGGTTCACGCTGAGCCGCGGCTGGAAGTCCGCCCCCGCCACCCGCCGGCCGTCGAGTGCCAACTGCTTCGACCCGACGAGGCGGTCGATCACGGCGGTCACGAGCGGCTCGGGAAGGTAGTCGAGCGCCCCGGTAATCGCCGTGCGGTCGTGGCTCGACACGAGCGGGTGCGCGGCGTGCAATCCGGCCACCGTCGCCAGGACTTTCGCCTCCACCGCAGTCACCCGGTCCGCGTGGGTGTAGCGGCCGCGCGTCGGCAACTCGACGAGCCGCAGCGATTGTCGAAGGGTCTCGACGTGGTCCGCTGCTTCGACGGCGGTGACTCCCGCCGCCGCGAGCAATTCCTGGGGGGAGATGCCGGCGTCCCCGGCCAGGTAGGTTGCAATTTGGCAGCGGTCCCGGCCGTCGGCCGCGGCGAACTGCTCCAGCACCTTCAACACTTCGATCTCGCGTCGCCGGAGTTTCACCGCGGCCGGTTGCAGCACCCGCCCGCCGCCCAGCGTGCGTTCGCCGGACGAGGAGCGGAGCACGAACGGCTGGCCCCAGGCGCTGACGACGTGGTCCGCCAGGAAAAGTTGCGCCAGCACCCACTCGCCCGGGTCGGCCCGGTCGGCGTCGAGGACCGAGACGACGGCCTGCACGTCTGCCGTGCCGAGGTGCAGCCTCGCCGTCAGACGGTGCTTGACGCCCGGTCCGTCGGCCGACGCCCGCAGACGGACGGTCAGTACGCGCGCCGATACGAGGTAGCCGACGGCCGCGAGTTCGTGGCCGCGGCGGATCGCGTCGAGGGGCACGCCGGGCAGGTTGACCGCCGCCCGCTGGCCGCGCTCGACCCGCCCGACCGCCTCGCCGTGGTGGTTCAAGGAGCGGACGCGGACCGGTTCCGTCGTGCCGTCCGGCCGGTGCCAGGCGACGGTCTCCTCGACGCGCACCGCCCCGGCCAGCACGCTCCCGGTGACGACCGTGCCGTGGCCGGGCCGGGTGAAGGCGCGATCGACGGCCAGGCGGAACGGCAGGCCGTCGTCGTCCCGCGTCAACTCGCGGCCGACGGCGGCGAGGGCGGCGCGCAACTCCCCAAGGCCGACGCCGGTCGTGGCCGACGTCGGGACGATCTCGGCCGCGGCGAGGAACGTGCCGGCGACCAGGTCGCGCACTTCCATCCCCCGCAGTTCGAGCGTCGCCGCGTCCACGGCGTCGCACTTCGTCAGGGCGACGACGCCGCGGCGGACGCCGAGCAACTGCAGGATTTCGAGGTGTTCGCGCGTCTGCGGCATGACCCCGTCGTCGGCCGCGACAACGAGCAAGGCGAGGTCGAACCCGGTCGCCCCGGCGATCATGTTGCGGACGAACCGCTCGTGCCCCGGCACGTCCACGACGCCGAACGTCTGGTCGCCGAGCGCGAGCCGGGCGAAGCCGATGTCGATGGTGATGCCGCGGGCGCGCTCCTCCGGCAGGCGGTCGCAATCGACGCCGGTGAGGGCCTTGACGAGGGCCGTCTTGCCGTGGTCGATGTGCCCGGCGGTGCCGAGAATCCAGTCGCGCGCCATGGGGATAGTTTACGGGAAGAAACCTCACCCCCGGCCCCTCTCCGAAACGGAGAGGGGAGCGAGTGGGTTGAAGCCGTTGGCTGGAACCGACTCGCTCCCCCTCTCCGCGTCGGAGAGGGGGCCGGGGGGTGAGGTCTCTTTCTCCCCTTCTCCGCGTCGGAGAGGGGGCCGGGGGGTGAGGTCTCGGCCGTCGGATTGACCCGCGTTCGTCCGGTTCGCATAATACCGGCCACCCCGCGTGGCCTGGCGTTTGAACGTCAACCGCCGTCCGCGCCGGGACCTGCCGCCCGCCGACGACTCGCGTCGGGCGACCCCCCTGGGGACACGTCGTGACCGGACCGGCCATCAAGGACAAGCTCAAGGTCTTCAGCGGGCGGGCCAACAAGCCGCTCGCCGACAGCATCGCCAAGAACCTCGGGGTGCCGCTCGGCAACCTCAACCTGGGCAACTTCCCGGACGGCGAGTCGTCCGTCCGCATCGACGAGGACGTGCGCGGCCGGGACGTGTTCATCGTCCAGCCGACGTGCCCGCCGGTGAACGAAAACCTGATGGAGTTGCTCATCATCCTGGACGCCTTCAAGCGCGCCTCGCCTGCCCGCGTGACGGTCGCCGTCCCGTACTTCGGGTACGCCCGCCAGGACCGCAAGGACACCGGCCGCGTGCCCATTAGTGCCAAGCTCGTCGCCGACCTGCTGACCGCCGCCGGGGCGCACCGGGTCCTGTGCCTCGACCTGCACGCCGCGCAGATTCAGGGCTTCTTCAACATCCCCGTGGACCACCTGTACGCCGTCAAGGAGATCACCGCCCAGGTCCGCACGTGGAACATCCCCCCGGACGAACTCGTGGTCCTGAGCACCGACGAGGGCAACGTCAAGAAGGCCCTGCACTACCAGCGGCGGCTCGGCGGGCAGATCGCCGTCGTCGATAAGCGGCGGTCCAGCGGCGAGGAGACGAAGGCCGCCCACCTCATCGGCGCGCCCCTGGCCGGCAAGACGGTCGTCATCTTCGACGACATGATCTCGACCGCGTCGAGCATGGTCAACGCCATCGAGATCGCCAAGAAGTCGAACGCCAAGAAGATTTACGTGTGCGCCACCCACGGCGTGTTGTGCGGCCCGGCCGTGGAGCGCCTGCGCGACGCGCCGGTCGAGCAGATCGTGGTCACAGACACGGTGCCGCTGTCGAAGGACAAGCGGGACAAGTTGCCGAACGTGACGGTCATCAGCGTCGCCCCGCTCCTGGCCGACGCGATCAAGCGGATCCACGAGGACCAGTCGGTGAGCGACATCTTCAAGGACTAACCATGACCGGCGAACTGGTGCCGTGCCCGCGGTGCGGGGCCGAGCAACTGACGGAGCCGGAGGACGCCGGCCGCACGGTCGTCTGCTGGGAGTGCGGCGAGCGCTTCCCCGCGCCGGGCCGCGTGCCGACGGTCCGACCCCGGACCCGCCGCCGCGCGACCCGCCGACCGCGGCCGGCCCCGGTGAGCGCCGCGGCCGTGCTGTCCCTCGTCCTGGGCGTGCTGAGTTGCGTGCTGTTCTGCGTCTGGCCGGTGTCGCTCGCCACCAGCGTCGCCGGCATCATCACCGGGGCGTTCGGCCGGACCACGCCGGCGTGCAAGCTGGCCGTGAGCGGTATGGTCCTCTCGGCGACGGGCCTGATCTTCGGCGTCGGCTTCCTGGTGCTGACGATCGCCGGCATCAGCCTGTTCGACCCCAAGGGCACCGGCAAAGTGCCGCCGCCCTTTTTCCCCGCGAACCCCTAATTTTCAGGGCCACCCGATGCGCACGTTCTTCCTCCTGACGGCACTCACCACCCTGGCCGGCTGCTCGACAGGCCCGGTCCCGCCGACCCCCGCGACGCAAAAGCTGGCGCAGGAGCACGCCCACGACGACGGCCACGACCACGCGCGCGACAAGATGATGATCTCGCACCTGGGCAAGTACCACGCCGGGCTGACCGCGCACCTGTCCGCCAAGGACGGCAACGAACTCGACGTTTTCGTCGAGACGATCGCCGACGAGCCGACGCCGGTCGCGTTGCCGACGGTCACGATCACCGGCACGGCCCGCCGCGACGCGGAAGAGTTCCCCCTGACGTTCGAGCCGGCCCCCGCCGACGAACGGCCCAAGGGCGAAGCGGCCGGCACCTGTTCGCACTTCGTCGCCAAAGCCGCCTTCCTGAAGCCGACCGACACGCTGACCGTCGTGATCGAAGTCGAGATCGACGGCCGCAAGCGGAAATGCACGTGGAAGAACTTCGACGTGACGAAGTTCACCCACGCCGCGGAGTGACGGGGGGGGGGCGGGTGGTGAAATAATCGAAGATTGGTTGTTGACACAGGCGTTGTGGGCGACGATGATACAATCCCAGTGGCGTGTGCCGTTGGTCCCGTCGTTCTCAAGTGACACCGTGACCAAGCACCGGCATTGGTAGCCAGTTATATTTGTGCATAAAAATATTTTTAGTATGTTAGTCAGTTTAAATTACTGCTGCCGTCACCAGTTTTACTGCTCAGAGTAGCCTGTAGGTGGTCGGTGCTAGATCGCTCAGGCGCAGTCTATAACAAGTTTGGCCGCGGGGACGAACCGAGACGCGATGCCGAGTGACATAAATATCGAGCCTCTGTATGCAACATTGACATCAATACATTTTCTCGATGGGATTAGACATGAGAAGCGACGTGCAAGAGGCAATATATAAGCTCACAGAATTACAAGATCATCTTGACCTAGCACAGCTTGGCGGGCCGAACCAAGAGAAAAAACTTTCTCAAGAGCAGTTAATTGAACTCAGAGATGCAGTCGCGAAGTTGAAGTTTGAGAGGGGCACTATCGCCGAGTGTCACGCCGCGCTTCAGAACGCGGGGCTGGATGAAATCGACGTCTTGCTCAACGACGGAAGTATCGATTCCTTCGCGTCATTCGACAGAGAAGCGATCTACAATAAGAAGTTCGCTGAGATCGATGTGGGCGATGAGGAGAAGTTGCCTGGTACGCAGGAAATCGCAAGCGACTACGCGGCAGAGCAGTACGACGAGAAGTTCCATGACGCTGAGGACGCACTAAAAACGCTGAACGACAAGTTGAGGAACTGCGTGGACTCACTGAATGAGATGCCGTAGTTGTGCTGGGGCAAGGCACAGCAAATCAGGCGCTGCAGCCGACGCAGGGGGCTAAAGTGTTCGCTGGAGTCGTCGGTACCGTCGCCGCGGCTGAGCTTGATTGTCCGGCGGCAGAGGACACCGTGAATGTCGGACGGCTTGCTGCTCATCGTGGCGCTCACGAACCTCGTGTTGCTGGTTTGGTTCATGCTCACGATGAACCGTATCCGGGCCAACACGCAGGAATTGGTGGAGATCGCCCGCGGGTTCACAGAGTTCGCCGGGAGGCGGCTGAACGACCCGTCCGCGCCCCCGGCCTCCTTTCACGCCGGCATGTCTGGTTCCGAGTTGTTGGCGGCGGTGGAGGCAGCAGGCGGGCGGCTCCGGCTGCTGGACGACGTGATGGGTGTTGAGGCCGTGCTGGACAACCCGGCCGCGGTCGGCCCCGAGGCCGCCGGCTTAGTGAAAGCTAAAAACAAGGCGGTCGCACAAGCGCTACGAGCCCGACGGAGGTAAGCTGCGGGTCGAAGTGAGCGACCGCCAGCGAAGGCAGGCCGAACCAGACATTTTAACCGACTGGAGCGGCTTTGATCTCCAGTCGCTGACGCTCTCGGCGCGCCGGGAGTCAATTGCCTGCCGACACCATTGGCTCGATTTTCACGTCGTCGATGTAGGCGGTGCCGAAGCCGGTCAGGGCGAACGTCATCGAGATTTTGCCGTCGGGCGGGACGCGGCGGTACAGGTTGAACTGTCGCCAGTTGGCCTGGTAGCGGATGCGGATACCGAGCGGTTCGCCGCCGGCGCTGTCGAAGACGACCAGCCCGTCGGCGGCGGCCGTGACCCCCGTCGGCACCTTGGCCCAGAAGCTGACGCGGACGAGGCTCCCCGGGGCGAAGTCGGCCGCGGGGCTATCGACGGCGACGATGGCGCGCTCCAGAGCCTGCGTCGGGGCGGCGGGGCTGCCGTCCTTCTCCTTCGTCGGCTTCGGCGAGATCGTCAGCGCGAGGGTGTGGTTGCCCAAGTTCGGCCGGCGAGTGTCAGGGGACGGTAAGGTGGCGCGTTGGGCGGCGGTGCGGTCGGTGCCGATGGTGATCGGCGGGAGCGGCGGGTCGGCGACGCCGGGGGCGTCGGAGTTCAGGATCGCGGCGACCCCGTCGGCGGCGTCGAGGATCGTCTTGCGGGCCTTCCACCCGGGCAGCGAATCGACCGCCGCGCCCTCGGCCGGGGCCTTCTTGTTCAGCTCGAAGCCGCCGTGCGGGAAGCCGTTCCCGGCCGGCCGCGACCCCCGCACTTCGGCGGCCAGGGCGTAGTGCTGCGGGAGCGAGTAGAAGCTGACCGCGAACGGCGACGCGCTCGGCGCGTCGAGGGATTGCACGGCCCGGTCCCAGTCGGCCCGCATCAGCGACCGCAACGGCCGGAGGGCCTTGCGGCTCTCGCGGTAGGCCACGTCCCACTGCTTGTTGTCGAAGAATTCGCGGGCCTTGCCCATCGACTCCTTCGAGGCCGCCAGCAGTTCCGGCGTGAACTCGTGTTCCAGGCCGCCGGCGACGACGATGGCCGCGTGCGTCCGGCAGGTCTTCTCGTACTGCTCGACGGCCTGGAGTTGCGCCCACCGGGCCGCCGTCTCGCCGCTGCGGAAGGTCGCGTTGTCCTGCCAACGGACGACCTTGCCGGTCGGGCCGAGGTCGGGCGTGATGACGATGGCGCACGCCACGTCGAAGTCCGGGATCGTAATTTCGAGGCCGTTCGGCCGGGGCGTCGTCCGCGGCAGTTGCTCGACGCCGGCCGCCGTCACCCGCCAGGCGATCGACCCGGCGGGCACCTGCGGGACCGTGACCTTGAGTTCCGCCAGCGCCGCGATCGACGGCGTGTACTGCGTGCCGTCGCCCAGCCAAACGGGGATGACGAGGATGTCCTTCGGCCCGCGGACGATGGCCGCCGGCACCCGGCCGTCGCTCGTCGTCACCCAGACGGCCGGGTCGGTCGCGCTCGCCAGCACGCCGCGCAGGATGTCGATTTCCGAGTTCAAGAGCGCGATTTCGAGCAGCCGGTCCTTGCCGTGGTGCGTGTCCTTCGACAGGAATTTGTCCGACCAGTAGCCCAGGCCGCGGCACCCGGAGGCGACGGCGAGGTACGTCAGGATGCGGATTTGTTCGGGGTGCGGGCCGACCGGCTCGGCGAACTCGGCCGGGTCGGGCCGGCCGCACAGTTGCGCGACGTACCACTCGGGCAGGTGCGTCTGGATCCACGTCCACATCATCTTGCCCGGCGCGATGAGGGCGCGGCGCTGTTCGAGCCAGTCCTTGTACGCCGTCAGTTCGAGGCTCGAGAACAGCGGCCAGCGGTGGGCCCCGATGGCGTTGACGTACTTCGAGTACGCCCCGTACCCGTCCCACAGGTCGATCGACCGGGGCCGCCGCGGGTCGTAGCTGCGCACCACTTCGGCGGCCCGGACGACGCGGCCGAGGTCTTCGGCCGTGCGGCCGTTGCCGAAGTCCCACATTAGCACGGCGTCGTTCGACAGGAACTTGCGCAGGTAGGCGGCCGTCAGATCGGCGTCGCGCTCGATGGCCTTGTCGTCCGGCTTCTTCGGCTTGCGGCCGTCCCACTCGCCGGCCGGCAGGGGCAGCGTCGGCACGATCCAGAAGCCCTGGCGGACGGCCTCCTCGATCGTCGCGGCCGACGCCTCGTTGGGGAACCAGACGGTGTTCAGTTGCGCGTCCCGCAGGGTCTTCAACGGCGTGTCGGTGTGCCGGATGGCGAGCATGAAGAACGGGTCGCCGTCCACGAGGATTTGCCCGTCCCCGAACTCGACCGCCACCGCCTTCGCGTTCTTCGCCAGCCGGCCGACCGCGGCGTCGTTCCGGGCCAGTGGCGGGGCGACGCCCTTGACCGGGCCGATTTCGAGGTCGTCGATCCAGACTTCGGACAGGCCCGGACCCGAGTAGACGTTGAGGATGATGCGGTCGATGTACGCGTCGGTCGGGTCCACGGCGCGGCCGAGGCGGGCCTGCAAGACCGGGAGGTGCTTCTTGAACGTCTCGACCGGGTCGCCGAGGGTCATCGACTGCCACTGGCGGACCTTGTCGTAAGTGTCCCCGGCCAGCACGGTCGTGAGCGCGAAGTCGGGGTTTTTGGGGTCCTTCTCCCGCGGGAAGACGACGCGGGCTTTGACCTGCGCCCCGGCCCGGTACGCCTTCACCTGCACGCTGGCGACGAGTTGCTCGGTCAGCGGGGCCGGCGGGCACTCGTAGTAGTAGTGGACGAACTCCTTGTCCGTCGCCCCGCCGGGCGGGTTGGCCTCGATCTTGAGGTACTCGGAGGTCGTCGCGCTCTTGTGGTGTTCGGCGGACACCTTGTGGTCCCGCTCCTCGAAGCGGACGTTGGCGTCCCCCTTGAGGAAGAACGTCGTCGATTTGGCCGAGAAGCCGTTGCGGTGGATCGTCGTCAAGCCCGGTGCGGGCCCCTGGCCCAGGGCGATGACCGACAGCGACAGGGCGAGTGCGGCGACCGACCCCAGAGCGAACACGCGAACCGCCATACGCCACCCTCCCTACGTTACCCCGGCGCGGCGGTATACCCTGGCGGGGAGAGAGTGCAAAGTGCAATGTGCAGAGTGCAAAAGGCAGAGTGGCGTCCCGCGATCCGGCGGAGCTACCGATCCCGTGCGAGGATCGTGCCCTTGCACTGCGGGCGGGGTGACGCTATGGCCCGGTCCAATCGACCCCGTACTCGTTCCGGCAGGGACCGCCATGACCCGACTCGCGCTCACGCTCCTCCTCGGCACCGTCGGCCAACTCGCCGTCGCCCAGGCCCCGATCAAGCTCGCCGGCGGGGACCTGCCCGAGTCGGCGGCCGTCACCCCGGTCGCCCGCGTCGAGGTCGCCGCCAAGCCGGCCGTCGTCGGCGCGGACCTGCTGCCCAAGGTGCTCGCGGACGCCAAGGCGGTCCTCGGCAAGACGCGGGACTACACCGGGCACCTCGTCCGCCAGGAGCGCGTCCGCGGCAAGCTCGCGGCCGAGACGGTGGCCGAACTGCGCGTCCGCATGGAGCCGTTCGCCATCGACATGAAGACGACGAAGCCGCTCGCCCTCGCCGGCGAAGAGACGAGCTACGTGCCGGGCAAGAACCGCCTGAACGTCCGCTACCGCGCCCCGGGCGTGGAGGGCGTCAAGGGGTTCACGACCGTCGAGGCGGGCGGGGTCAAGGCCCTGGCGAACAGCCGGCACCCCGCCGCCGAGTACGGCTTGACGGCCATGATCGACCGCGTCGAGAAGCTGATCGAAGTCGAAAAGCACCTTCAAAATCCGGTGGCCGTGTACGCCGCCGAGTACGCCATCGCCGGCAAGCCGGTGACGCGGTTCGAGATCGTCGCCGAGCGGCAGCACGCCGCCCGGTACGCCCACCGCGTCGTCCTGTTCGTCGAGGCCGAGTCGAAGCTGCCCGTCCGCTTCGAGGCCTACGACACGCCCAAGGCGATCGGCGGCGAGGGCGACCTGATCGAGTTACAAAGCGTCGTCGGCCTGAAAATGAACGTCGGCCTCGGCGAACGCGATTTCGACCGGTAGGCGAGGCGGAGCTTGACAGGGTGTGACGAAGCCCGGACAATTCAACAGTCACCTGAAGGGACCGCGATGACCCCGGCCCACCGAATCGAAGTCGTGCTGTCGGAAGACGGCAAACTGTCGCTCGACCACCTGCCATTCCGCGCCGGTCAGGCCGTCGAAGTGATCGTGCTGCCGTCCGCTCAGACGATTGCCGCTGCCCCATCGCTGCGAGGGACCGTCCTCCGGTACGACCGGCCTACAGAACCGGTCGCCGAAGCCGACTGGGACGCGTCGCGGTGATCGTTCTGGACACCCACATCTGGGTTTGGTGGGTGGACGGGAGCGGTCAACTCCCCGCGAACTATGCTCGCCCGGTCGGCGAACGCCAGGCCGGCCGAAGTCGAAGTGTAGTCGTGCCCACCCCTCCGGGCGTCAATCACCTCGACGCCATCCGAGCGCTCCAGAAGGCTGGGCTTTCCGTCGCTCGCCAGGGCAAGCACACCATTATGACCGACGGGTCACGCATCCTGAGCGTGCAGCGACGCAACCCGGTGAACGCGATCACGATGGGCCACATTGTCCGCGACGCCGGCCTGACCAACGACGAGTTCCGCCGGCTCCTGTGAGGATGACCGCCGGTGCAGATCGGATCGAGTCCGGCAGCGAATCGCGCCCGATCAGGCCGTTCCACGGGAGACCATTCCTGCGGTGCAGTCTTGGCGGTACACTATGGACTTTTCCGCACCTCCCGGAGACTCAGCGTGCCGCCCACCCGACCGCGTCGCCCCACGGCCGAAGTCGCCCGCCTGGGGTCGGAAACTTTCGACACGGTCGTCCAGCCGCAACTCCTCCCCGGTGACAACGGCAAGTTCGTCGCCGTCGATATCATGACGGGCGACTACGAAGTTGACGCGGACGACTACACGGCCATTTCGCGGCTGCGTAAACGCAATCCGTTGGCCGAAATCTGGCTCGAAATGGCCGGTCAGCCGACTGCCTACAAGATGCGGCGGGGCCGGTGATCCGGGGTGTCGTGAACGACTGCGGCGAGGCGACCGTTCGGCTGCGTGTGCGCGGGCCAGACGGCTTTGAACTCGGCGTCGATGTGGCCGTCGATACGGGCTTCAACGCCTCCCTGACATTATCACCGGAAGAGGTCGCCGTTCTGGGCTTGGTGTACGAGTCGAGCGGCGAAGCAGCTTTGGCTGACGGGTCGGTTCGGCATTTCGATATTTACGAGGCGGAACTCGAATGGGGCCAAACTTGGCGGCCGGTCTCGGTTTCCGCCGTCGGTGACATGGCGTTGTTGGGAATGCGGCTTCTGGCTGGACACGAGTTGCGGATCGAGGTCGTGCCGGGCGGGATCGTCGAGATCACGCCGTTGCCATGACGGTCAGTCGCGCCGAAACGAGGTCTCCCGACTTCGGGCGATGCCGAGCGCCATGCGTTGACTCGACGGGTCGCCGAAGAAGACGTCATGAGTCGGTCGGACCGCCGGTGCACACGCGTCACTGCGGCATCTTGTTCGTGATCTTTGCGGCCAGGACGAGCGCGGCCAGTACCCACGACGGAACGGCCATGATGCCCACGCTGATGAGGGTCTCGTGCAGGCTGAGTTTGAACAGCCACCAGAAGGTCGGGACGCCGAAGAGTGAGCCGACGACGAGGCCGACGGGGACGCTCAGCAGCGACCCGGCCAGCGTCACCCCGTTGACGAGGAGCACGACCGCCACGAGCCGCGTGAGCGCCTCGACGACCGGGCCGTAGTTGATGCCGAACAGGTTGCCCGCCATCACGAGGAACGCCGTGACCGCCGCCGTCTCGACGACGACCGCCGCGGTCACGCCGACCAGCAGGAAGACGCCGACGGCGAAGTTCGCCTTCTCGACGCCGACCGCGATCACGACGACGCTGATGAGCGTGAGAAGCGCTCCGGCCGCGGCAACGACGGCGGCTTCGGTCCACCACGGGGTCGCCGGTGGCAACTCCTCGCGCTCGAGGATTCTGTCGCGGTGTTCCGGCGGGACTTCGCCGACGCCGTCCGGGCGGCGCTTCCGCTTTTTCTTACGCGGCGCGTTGGCCGGCGCGACGAGGTCGTCGTCCTCGGCCGGGTAGTCGATCGGCGGGGGGACGTGCGGAGCCTCGAAGGCGACGCCGTAGGGCGTGGTGTCGTCGTCGTCGTCCGGCCGCGCGGGCTTGGTGCTCATGCGGTTCATGATACGCCGCGCCGGTACAATGCCACCGGCCCCGCCCTCGACCCCGGCCCCGAGCGAGACGCCCCGCGATGAACGACGACAAGATCGGCGACTACCTGGCGCAGTTCGCCCAGGCCCGCAAGCAGATGATGGACCAACTCCGCCGCGTGCTGGTCGGCCAGAACGACGTGATCGAGCAAATCCTCGCCGCCGTATTCACCCGCGGGCACTGCCTGCTCGTCGGCGTCCCCGGGCTGGCCAAGACGCTCATGGTGTCGAGTTTGGCGCAAATTCTCGACGTGTCGTTCAAGCGCGTCCAGTTCACCCCCGACCTGATGCCGTCGGACATCACCGGGACGATGGTCCTCGACGAGAACGACGAGGGCCGCCGGGAGTTCCGCTACGTCCGCGGGCCGATCTTCACCAACGTCCTGCTCGCGGACGAGATCAACCGCACCCCGCCGAAGACCCAGGCGGCGCTGCTCGAAGCGATGCAGGAGCGGCAGGTCAGCGCGGGCCAGGAGACGTACAAGCTGCCCGACCCGTTCTTCGTTATCGCCACGCAGAACCCCATCGAGCAGGAGGGCACGTACCCGCTGCCCGAGGCGCAACTCGACCGCTTCATGTTCAACGTCCGGGTCGATTACCCGACGCTCGACGAGGAGAAGAAGATCATCGGCATGACCTCCAAGGACGACGCGCCGGAGTTGACGAAGGTCATCACCGGGCGCACGATCTTGAACCTGCAAAAACTCGTCCGCAGCGTGCCGGTGAGCGACTTCGTGACCGACTACGTCGTCGCCCTGGTGCGGGCGACCCGGCCCAAGGACCCGACCGCGCCGGAGTTCATCCGGCGCATGGTGGACGTGGGCGCGGGCGTGCGGGCCGGGCAGTACCTGGTCCGCGGCGGGCAGGCGTTCGCCGCGATGGACGGGCGGTTCAGCGTGTCCGTGGACGACGTCCGCCGGGCGGCCCTGCCGGTCCTGCGGCACCGCATCAACGCCAACTTCCAGGCCCAGGCCGAGGGCAAGACGACGGACGACATCGTCGCGGACCTGCTGCGCACGGTCGGCGAGCCGGAGCCGGCCAAGTACGCGACCAAGAAGAAGGGGTAACATGATCACCCGCATCTTCGGCCGGACGCTCGCGGCCGTGACGCCGTCGATGATCGCCGAGCACCTGCACGCCGCCGGCCTGCGGGTCGAGCCGCACTTCCGCGGCGACGACCTGGGCTGGACCGGCGGCACCCTGGCCCTGCCCGGCACCGGCAGCCCGTTCCAACTCGAACGCTTCCTGACCGTCGAGGACGAACTGCGGGCCGACCTGAACAACTACGCCGCCGAACTCGAAACGATGGACTACAACCCGAACCACGTCATGTTGATGCAACACGTCATCCAGACGCAACAATTGTTTGCCCTACGGCGGCCCCTCGATCATTCCGACGAGTCGATGTTGGAGACCTTGAACACGACGCTGGCGCAGTACCTCGCCGGACAAACCGACGGCGTCTATCAACTCGACGGCGACGGCTGGTTCGCCGCCGACGGCGAGTTGCTGTTGCCGGAGTATTAAGCCGGGCGGAAAGGCGACCTCACCCCCCGGCCCCCTCTCCGACGCGGAGAGGGGGAGCAAGTGAGTTTCAGTCAACGACTCGGAACCGCTTGCTCCCCTCTCCGCGTCGGAGAGGGGCCGGGGGTGAGGTTTCTTCACGAGGCCATTCGATGCTCGCCCCAGAACAGTACCTTCGCCCCGAGGTGATCCAACAGGTCGCCCGGCTCGACCTGCGCGCTAAGTTCATCGTCGAGGGCTTCCTGAGCGGCCTGCACAACAGCCCGTTCCAGGGCTTCTCCGTCGAGTTCTCGGAGCACCGCAAGTACTCGCCCGGCGACGACGTGAAGGACATCGACTGGAACGTCTACGCCAAGACCGGCAAGTACTACATCAAGAAGTACCGCGCCGAAACCAACATGACGGGCTACCTCGTCATGGACCTGTCCGCGAGCATGAACTACACGTTTCGCCAACAGTTGACGAAGTTCGACTACGCCATTTGCCTGGCGGCCGCGCTCGGCTACATGATGGTCCACCAGCAAGACCCCGTCGGCCTCGTCACCTTCGACACGAAAATCCAGACCGTCGTCCCGCCGAAGAGCAAGCGGTCGCAGATCGGCACGCTGCTGTCGGTGCTGGCCAACCTCAAGCCGTCCGGCGAGACGGACATCGCCAACGCCCTGACCCGACTCGTGCCGATGGTCCGGGGCAAGTGCCTCGTCATGGTGTTCAGCGACCTGCTCACCGACCCCGACCCGGTGTTGAAGAGCCTGTACCGGCTGCGGCACGCGGGCCACGAGGTGATCCTGTTCCACATCCTCGACGAGGCCGAGGTCCACTTCCCGTTCACCGGGCTGGTCGAGTTCACCGACGTGGAAACGCCCGCGAAGTTGGAAGGCCCGGCCGAGGGGATGCGCGACGACTACCTGGCCAGCTTGGCCGACTTCCGCGGCACCTGGAAGCGCGAGTGCGGCGCGGCCGGCGTCGATTATGTGCCGATGGACACGAGCGTCGGCTTCGACAAGGCGCTGCTGGAGTACCTCGTCCAACGCCAACGCCGCTTCGGGTGACGCTACTCCGCTTCCAACCCCGCGAACAGCGTCGAGCCGACGCGGACGAAGGTCGCGCCGAGCTTCTTGATCGGCGACGACATCGTGCCGAAGCCCCCGCCACGGTGAGCGTCAAGTTCCCGGCGAAGTAGGGCGACCTGACCTTGCAGCGACGAACGACGTGACTTATAGTCAACAATGCGGTGCGGAATCAAGCTCACGAAATGGCGGGCGATCCATGGGCGTGCGTGAACGAAAGCAACAGAGCGCGCAAATCGGTCTGTTCGACGGCGGGGATGCGCAAGTCGCTGACGGCAAGCGCGTGGCAGGAGGCGAGCCGACGACGGACCTCGTGTTCTCTGCCCACATCGGGAACAACGCCCGACTCTTTGCGCAAATTCTCGACCTCCACGTTCCCAGAGGGGCTACGGTCGCAGACGTGACCTACGGGCAAGGGGCGTTTTGGCGAGAAGTGGAGCCACACGCCTACACCATCATCGCGTCAGACATTGATGCCAAGACCGAGGGAATCCCACCGCACATGGTCGGGAAAG
This sequence comes from Fimbriiglobus sp., assembly GCA_043745465.1. GTDB lineage: Bacteria > Planctomycetota > Planctomycetia > Gemmatales > Gemmataceae > Fimbriiglobus. The sequence continues at coordinate 805 of JAYTSV010000215.1, read as the reverse complement.
TGCAAACGGCAGTCGATTGTCGAGAATTACCCTATGGAGACGGTTCGTTCGATTGCTTGGCCCTCGACCCGCCGTATATGGAAGGGCTGTTCCGGAAGACGGAAGGTCACATGGCCGGATCGGGCACACACGCCAGCTTCCGCAAGGCATATTCTCACGGCAAGGCAACGAAGAATTCCGATACCGCAACCGTACCCAAATGACACGACGCGGTGACTGACCTCTACGCACGAGCGAGTCGGGAAGCCTTTCGGGTCTTAAAGCCGGACGGGGTGTTTATCGTCAAGTGTCAGGACGAGGTGAGTGCTAACAAGCAGCGGCTGACGCACATCGAGATCATCACGGGGAACGAATCCCTGGGGTTCTACACCAAAGACTTGTTCGTCGTAGTACGGACCAACAAAGCCGGCGTTAGCCGGCTAATCAAGCAGGAACATGCTCGAAAGAACCACTCGTACTTCATCATCTTCCGAAAGCGGAAGGTTAAGATTTCTTCTTCCGTTTCTTTCCAACAACCTTGAGCTGTTTTTCATCGACGACGACTTCCGATTCCGTGCCAGACGGGGTTCCTTGCTGTTTCGCCCGCTCCTCCGCTACGAGCTGGTCGAGCAGCACATAGATGTCGCTCACGAAGGGGTAAGCGTTCACGGCCCGGCGGGGACGAGGGATGGCGGGGTGGTCCCGGTTCTCGCCGACCGGACGGCGTCGGTCAGCACGGCCAGTACGTCGCGGTTCTGCTGGCGGCAACTCGCCACGACCGTCAGCACCCGCTCGACGAACCGGCTGCCCGACGCGCCGTCGGTGC
>JAYTSV010000214.1:0-42918 GCA_043745465.1 Fimbriiglobus sp. | reverse complement strand
CGTCGAAGAGCTTGACCTGCCCGGGCACCGTGAGCGTGACCTGCCCGCCCACGGCCGGGTTGCCGGCGGCGTCTTTGAGTTTTTGGATCGTGATCTGCTGCCGCGGGACGACGTTGGTGTCGGCTATGTTGTTCGGGTTCCGCACCACCAAGCCGCCGATCGTGTCCTCGTTCGTGTCGTTCTTGGGGGAGAACTCGGTCACCACGGGCTTGCTGCCAGGAATGTTGGGGTCCGTGGCCCCGACCGTGAGGTCGCCGTCGATGGTGATGTCGGCGGTCGCTTTGCCCGGTCCTTTGACGCCGCCACCCGCGAAGTAGTTGACGGGGTAGTTCCAGGCGTAGCCGTCGCCGTCGGCCAGTGGCCGCGGGGCCGTCTCGTACCACATCGACGCGCCGCCCCCCGGCATGATCCCCGGGTGCTGCATCCCGTCCGAGAACTGGAACCGGACCATGCCCGCCCCGCCCCCGGGTGCCCCCTGGAACTCGCCCGGCCCGCCCCCGTCGCTGCCCGACGCGGTCACGTCCTGCGGGTTGCCCGGGGCCGGCAGCTTCACCGACCCCACCCCCCACCCGCCCGACCCGTACCCCCACGGCACGAAGAAGGTGTCGTTGTGCAGCGCGAAGTTCCACCGGTACGTCGATTCGTCGATCGCCTCGACCTTCTCGTGGATGGTGACGCCGCCGCTCAGGCCCGTCCAGTTGAAGTCCCCCTCGAAAACGATCGGATTCGACGAGTTGGGAGTCGGCAGGTCGTTCCACGACCGGTCGTTGTAGTCGTAGTCGCACCCGGGCTGCCCGGCCATGTCCTCGAACGCCAGGGAGACGGACGCGCCGCTCACGACCGCGAGGAACGCCTTGTGGTCGGCCGCCGTCGCCCCGACGGTCGCCGGCCCGAAGGCGTGCGCGACCGTCTGGCCGGGCAGGGTGACGGTGATCGTGCCCGCCAGCGCCTTGGCCACGGCCAGCGCCGCCGTGTCGGCCCAGACCGTTGCCGTGCCGTTCGTCGCGGCGAGTTCGGGGCGGAAGACGAGGCTGCCGGCGTGCGTGGCATCGGTCACCCCGGCCGTCCCTTCGGCCGGGACCGGGGCGGCGACCGACCACCAGGCGGGCGTGTCGCGCCGCTCCAGTTCCGTCACGCGCAGAATCGTCGGGGGGATCGTGCGGGTGGTACGCTTCGGCATGGCGGTGCCTCGGAGGTGGTCGGACGGCCGATAATACTACGTCCGCCCAATCGACGCCATCGTAATGTTGGCAAAATTGTGCGAAGTGACGCCGGACTCGTCCACCCAGGGCACGTGGCCCCCGCGAGACTGCCGTTGACCGTGACCCCCCGTCGGGGTATTTCCACGCCGTTCGCACTGGTTCGTGGGGGGTTTGGCGTGACACGGTTGCTTGCGATGCTCTTGCTCGGGTCCGCTGCGCTCTCGGGCGGGTGCGCCTCGACCTGGGACGCGGTGTCCAGCCGGCGCTTCCGCGAGAAGCCGTTCGGCACCATGTTCCACAAGGAAGAAGACGCCCTGACGACCCTCCGCGGCGCGACGCCGGAGATGGGCGACGAGCGGGCGCGGGCCTTCCAACGGCTCAAGGAACCGGCCAAGTCGGGCCTCGGCGACGCGGCCCAGGACGAGGCGCTGCAACTGCTCTCGGACGCCGCGACCAAGGACTCGAGCGCCTACGTCCGGGTGTGCGCCATCGACGCGCTCGGCCGCTTCCAGGACCCGCGGGCGGCGGAGGTTTTGGGCAACGCCTACCGGTACGCGGCGGGTAAGCCGATCCCGACGACGGCCGCGGCCGGCGGGGTCGTGCCGGCGTCGGCCGAGGCGAAACCGCTCGACCTGGCGGCCCTGTACGGGGCCAAGGGGTTCGCCCCGGACCAGGTGGCCAACATTCGCTGCCGGGCGATCGAAGGCCTGGCGGCGACGAACAAACCCGAGGCCGTCGTCTTCCTGGCCCGCGTGGCCGACGGCAAGGAGTTCGGCGTCAACGAGGACCCGGCCGGCCGCGACTACGCCCGGCAACGCGCCGTGGACGGTCTGGGCAAGATTCGCACCAAGGACGCGGTCGTCGCGCTGAACAAGGTACTCGCGGCCGAGAGCGGCCGGGACGTGGCGCTGGCCAGTCTCGCACACCAGGGCTTGAAGGGGCTGACCGGCAAGACCGCGCCGGCCCGGCCGGAAGAATGGGACGCCATCGTCCAGGCGGGCGTCGAAGTCGTCCCGGCCCCGGGTGCCGTCCAGCGGGCGATCGCCGAAGTCATCGACTGATCGTTCCGGACGGCGTAGGTTAGCGGGGCGTTGCCCCAACACCCCCCGTGGTCCCGACATGCAATACGGCAAGCCTTACACGTACTTCCTCAACCGCGAGGGCGGCACCAAGGGGCTGCTCTTGGGGTGCCTGGTCCTGTTCCTCCCGGTCGTCGGGCCGATGGTCTTCATGGGCTACCAGGCCGAGGTCACCGAGGACCTCGAGCGCGACCCGGACATTCTGGACCACGACCCCTTCGACCTGAAACACTTCTCCCGCTACCTGACCCGCGGCGTCTGGCCGTTCTTGATGAGCCTGATCGTCCAGGCCATCACCGTGGTCTTCATCGCCGTGGCGGTCGCGGCGGCGGTCGGCGTCGGGTTCGCGGCCCAGAACGGCTTGATCGGGTACGCCTCGTTCTACCTGTTCTTGATCCCGGCGACGTTCATCGCCACCCTGTTCTCGCTGCCGCTGATACTGCACGTCCAACTCGCGGGCAAGTTGCGGGTCGGGGCGGCGTTCGCCTTCTCGTCGCGCTTCCTGGGCAAGCTCTGGGGCCAGTGCTTCGTCACGATCTTTGTCCACATGCTCATTTCCATGCCGATCATACTGCTCGGCTACGCCATGTGCTGCGTCGGCGTCATCCCGGCGGTCATCATCATCAGCATGGCCCAGGACCACCTGTCGGTCCAACTCTACCGCATCTACCTGGCCGAGGGCGGCGAGCCGGTCGGCAGCGCCGCCGAGAACGCCGAGTACGACGACGACGATCACTAACCGGCAACGGCTACTTCAACTCCTTGACGCGGACGTTGCGGTAGCGGACGAACTGTTTGGTGAAGTCGCCGCCGCCGTGGACTTGCAGGGCGATGCCGCCGGTCGCGGGCCGGTTGCCGTCCTTCCGCTCGTCGGTCCAGTCGGAGATTTTGACGCCGTTGATCCACGTCGTGATGTGGACCGGCTGGCCCTGGACGCGGGCGCGGAGTTCGTTCCACTGCCCGTGCTTCCAGAACGTCGCCCACTCGCCCGGCTTGACCGGCAGCGGGATCGCCTTCTTGTCGGTCTCCTCGACGATGTCCGTGACCTTCTTGCCGAAGCGGTAGTTCTGCGACAAGAATCCGCCGATGCCCTCGCCGTAGATGCCCATCAGGTTGCCGTTGGCGTGGTAGTCGATCATCGCCTGGTACGCCTGGCCGCGGTCGTTGCTGCGCAGGAACAGCCCGCTGTCCGGCCCGAAGTCGTTGTTCATCTCGAAGGCGACCTCGAAGTCGGCGTACTGCTTGTCGGTGATGACGATGCCGCCGTTCCCGGGCACGTCCTGCGAGCCGACAATCGCTCCGTCTTCGACGACCCACTTGCCGCCGGACTTGTTCTTCGTCGTCCCGCTGTGCCCGGTCTTGGCCGACACGGTCCACCCGGCGAGCGATTTCCCGTCGAAGATTTTAACGAACCCCTCGTCGGAGAACTTCTCGGGCGTGGGCAAGTCGGCGACGCCGACGGTCGCGGCAACGGCGACGACGAGACCAGCGAACAGCAAGCGGCGCATGGGAAGGGCTTCCGGCAGGTGGGAGTGGAGCGTGGACGGACGACGCCGTCGTTATACTTGTTACGTGGCGTGGAGACGACCGGCGGACCAAGAGCGGATCTGATCGTGCGGCGGTGCGGGTGACGGACCGGGCGAGCAAGCGACGGCGTTGTTTCGAGGTGGCCAGTCAAGCCGGTTTGGGTTTGACCTGCACGTACAACCGGTCCGGGGCCGCGTCGAAGTATTTGAACAGCGCCGGGCACAACCACCCTTCCAGCCCGTAGGCCGCGCTGAAATACCAGTTGCCGCCGGACTCCTCACGCCGCCGGACGAACTCGTGCTGGCGACCGGGGAAGGGTAACTTCGCAGCGTTGCCCACACGGAAACGGCTACTACAGGGACTCAGCCTCTACCCGAGGTCCGTGGTCACGCTCTTGACATATCAGGCACGGGCAGACGCCAGCCGGGATGTAATGTCTCAAACCGTGTAACCGGCCCCGCGGGTCTCTATCGAAGAGGCGGGAAATTGTTTTAAACTGTCGCTCCTCGTGACTGCCGGGCCGTGCGCCAGTGTCGAGGTAGCGTCGGACTACGTAAGCGGCGACATCGGCCAGCTGTAGTCCACTCACTTTTTTGCTGTCCGCAAAGAAAGGGACATCAATGACGTGACGCAGTTCGCCCAACGGAGTTCCCTGGTGACGCAGATGGCGGAACAAATCGTGAACTGCCGCCTCGGTCGATTCGTCGTCGTCAAGGATTAACAACCCGTGATCGACCCTGGCCCGTGCGTCACGATCTTGAGCTTTCCGCGCGATCTTATCCAAGAAGGTGTCGAACCGCGAGACGACCTGTTTGAACGCCTCTTCAGACGGATTCAGTCGGCCCTGCGTCACAGCGGGGTGAGACTTCGAGATGGCATCCGCGAAGAGTCGAACGTGATCGTACCCTCCGATTAAGGCAACCGCTTCTTCGAGTAGTTGGGACCGCTCGAACCGCGTCAGGTGGATGAACGGGGCCGTGTCGCGGAACCTTTTCTGAAGCGCCACGCGATTCGAACCGTTCGCGGCTAAAGCTTTGACTCGGACATCAAGAACGCTCGCCCGACGGTCCTCACGCGTAAGCGACTCGAAGCCGGGAACGCGGTCCTGTTCTTTGATCGTTACCGCAAACTGTTTGACGTGAAGTTCAAACTCTACACCGGGGCATCCGTAACGAGCCTTCAAAGCGTGAAGGTCTGCGTCAACGTCGGACCAATCCTGCTCACGCATCGACAACCCAAGTAAGACATAGTGCTTACTACTTGTGTCAGCAACTTGCGGTGTGCCAGATGCGTCAAGATAGAGTAGGAACATGCAAAAGTTGTATGGAGGCCCAGAAGGGGGTTTAGCCCCAACGTGCCGAAGCACTCCTAGGCCAAAAGTGCGTCGATCACTCGACGCACCAAGACTAGTCTACCGAAACGAGCCAAACCGGTCAAGGGTCAGTTCCAACTTCCCTGGAAGCCCAACACCCTACTCCCCTTACGCCTTGATGATGTCCTTGACGGTCATGCCGCTGGGGATCATCGGGAGGACGTGTTCCTGGTGCGGGACGTGGACGTTCAGCAGGTACGGGCCGTCGTGGTCGAGCATGGCGATCAGGGCGGCGTCGAGGTCGGCCTTATCGACGATCGCCTGGCCCTTCACGCCGAAGCCTTCGGCCACCTTCACGAAGTCGGGGTACGGGGTTTCTTCGCCCGACCCGAGGTACGTGTGGCCGCGGTTCGAGCCGAAGAAGCGGTCCTCCCACTGCATCACCATGCCGAGGTGCTGGTTGTTCAACAGCAGCACCTTCGCGCCGATCTTCTCGGTGTAGCAGCAGGCGAGTTCTTGCACATTCATGAGGAAACTGCCGTCGCCGTCGATGTCGATGCAGACGTGGCCGGGGTGGGCGACCTTCGCGCCCATCGCCGCCGGGAGGCCGAAGCCCATCGTGCCGAGGCCGCCGGACGTGATCCAGGTCCGCGGGCGGTTGAAGCCGAAGTACTGGGCCGCCCACATCTGGTGCTGGCCGACGCCCGTCGAGACGATCGTCTTGTCGAGCTGGCCGCGGTCCTTGAGGATTTCGTGCAGCCGCTTGATGGCCGCCTGCGGCAAAATGGCGTCGTCGCGGTCGGCGAACGTCAGCGGCTCGGCCTCCCGCCACTCGTCGATCTGTTGCAGCCACTCCGCGTACCGGCCGCCGCCGACCAGGTCTGCGTTCTCGTCCTCGCGGACCATCGCCAGCAGGTCGGTGAGAACCTGCTTCACGTCGCCGTGGACGGGGATGTGGGCGAACTTGTTCTTGTGAATCTCGGACTTGTCGATATCGACGTGGACGATCTTGCCGTGCTTGGCGAACTCGGACAGCTTGCCCGTGACGCGGTCGTCGAAGCGGACGCCGATAGCGAGCAACAGGTCGGCGTCGTTGACGGCGTAGTTACTGGTCACGGTGCCGTGCATGCCCATCATTTGCAGGCACAAGTAGTGGTCGGCGGGGAAGTTGCCGATGCCGTGCAGGGTGAGCGCGACCGGAATGCCGGTCAACTCGGCGAACAGCTTGAAGACCTCGGCGGCCCCGGCGTGCGTCAGCCCGCCGCCGGCGTAGAAGATCGGCCGCTTCGACCCGCGGATGGCGTCGAGGATCGGCTGCAACTGGGCGCGCTTGACGGCCGGGACCGGGCGGTAGCCGGGCAGGTTCATCGGCGCGTCCCAGTCGGGCACGACCCGCTTGATCTGCACGTCTTTGGGCACGTCGATGATGATCGGGCCGGGCCGGCCGGTCGTGGCGATGTGGAACGCCTCCTTCATGACCCGCGGCAAGTCCTCCGTGCGGGTGACGAGGAAGTGGTGCTTCGTGATCGCCCGGCAGACCTCGACGATCGGGGTTTCCTGGAAGGCGTCCGTGCCGATGACCGGGGTCGAGACCTGCCCGGTGATGGCGATCATCGGGATCGAATCCATCTTGGCGTCGGCCAGGCAGGTGACGAAGTTGGTCGCCCCGGGGCCGCTCGTGGACATGCAGACGCTCGGCTTGCCGGTGCTGCGGCTGTACCCGTGGGCCATGAACCCGCCGCCCTGCTCGTGTCGGGGGAGGATGGTGCGGACGCGGTCGGCGTACCGGGTGAGGGTTTGGTGGATGGGCATACTCGCGCCGCCGGGGTAGGCGAACACGGTATCGACGCCGTGGTTGATGAGGGACTGGACGAGGATGTCGGCCCCGCTCATCGGTTCGGCGGAATGGCCCTGACCCGCGGTACTCGGACTGCCCATGATACCCGTCCCTTGAAGGCGACACGACTCGGAAGAGATGCGGCCGCACTGGCGGCACTTCGCGCCAGAAAGTATACCAACGCCGGCCCCCGATTGCAGGGGCCAATCGGAGAGTTCCCCCGGACGGCGCGAAGAATTACTCACCACAGAGGTGACAGAGAGCACAGAGCAGAGAAGCAAAACTGAGAGAGTACATAGAGGGCGAACGCGGCCGCCGTCGGCACTCGACCGGCGGAGCCACATTCCTTTGCACTCTCGGGTTTCTCTGTGCTCTCTGTCACCTCTGTGGTGAGTCTGTTATCTCTGTGGTGAGTAATTCTTGCCTTCGAGCGCGCAAGGTGGCTTGCCCGGGGCGTTCGTGACGGGTTATCATGCGTTCTCCCAACGGCCCGCCCCGGAGCGTGCGATCATGCGACGACTTCTCGCCCGCTCCCTGACGACGGCATTCCTGTTCGCCGGCACGGCGTCGGCCCAACCGTCGCCGCTGCCCCCGGTCTTGCCGGGTCCGGCCACGCCGCCGCCGGCGATGCCCGCACCGGCGAACCCGACGGGGCTGCCGACGACGCCGGGGGTGCCGTTCGACCCGGCCAAGGTGACGTGGCCGACGGAAATCGGCGGGCGGACGATCTCGTCCGTCGTCGGCGACTTGCGGAACCCCGACCCGACGATCCAGGAGGCGGCCCTGCGGGGCATCCAGCTCTTCGGCCCGGAAGCGGCCCGCAAGTTCGCCATGCGGTCCGTCATCCCGATGATCGAGAACGCCGACCCCGGCGTGCGGACCAATGCCATCCTGCTCATCGGTCTGATCGGGTTCGACAACGCCAAGGACTTCGACGCGGCCGTGGCCAAACTCAGCGGGCTGCTGGGGAACACGGCCAAGGGCAGCATCATGCGGCTGCACGCGACCCGGACGCTGGCCAGCCTCGGGGCGGAGGCCCACGCCGCCATCCCGACGCTGTGCGGCCTGGCCGACGACCCGTCCTGGGAGGTCCGGGCCGCCGTGGCCGACGCCCTCGGCCGGCTCGGCCCGGCCGTGTACGAGCAGACGACCGTCCTCGACGGCCCGACCGCGGTGAAGGTGCCGAAGGTCAAGCGCGAGGCGAGCCGGACGGCGATGCAGAAGCTCAGCTTCGTGCTGATCAAGGACTCGAGTTCGAGCGTCCGCATGGAGGCGTGCCAGGCGCTAATTACCCTCGGGCCGCCGCACGTCGCCGACCCCAAACAGTACGCCGCCGTCAGCCAGCCGTTCACGGACGCCATCGCCAGCCGGCTCAAATTCGAGAAGGAGCCGGTCGTCAAGATTTGGCTCAACCTGTTGCACATGATGTACGACGAGCGCGTCTTCAACCCGACCCTCAAGCTGATCGAGGCCGAGGTCCACAACGCGGACGTGGGCATCCGCCTCCAGGCGCTGGGGGCGCTCGCCATTTTGGGGCCGAAGGCCCTGCCCGCCCTCGACGCGGTCGCCCGGGCACTGCACACCGGCGTCACGCCGGTCCAGGTCGCGGCGATCCAGACGATGGTGTCGATGGGCGAGGACTCGGCGAAGGCGGTCCTGCCCGAACTCGACCGGTTCGTCGCCGAGACGAAGCAGGCCGACGTCCGCACCTACGCGGCCGAAGCCGTGAAGTTCCTGCGCAAAAACAAGCCCGCCCCCGCCGCCCCCGTCGTGGCCAAGCCGTAGCCCGCAGCCCCCGTACACCGGCTGGGCGGTCGGAATTGACCGAATCGGGCGGGCGGCGTATTGTCCCGGCCTCACACGTTGACTCTCCACGGCCAAGGACGGCCAAGGGCGGCCCCGGATGGCATGGCTACGCGGCGGACTGGTTCGGCTCCTCATCCTCGCCGTCGCCGCGGGGGTCGTCGGCGGCGCGTTCGTGGCCCACGACTACGTCCGCCCGGAGCGCGTCCGCGAGGCGCTGCTCGCCACCCTGCGCGAGAAGCTGCCCGGGGTGGACGTCCAGGTCGAGTCGGCCGGGTTGCGGCTCCTCGGCGGCATCTCGGTCGAGGGGCTGACGCTCACCCGCCCGGGCGACGCCGAGCCGTTCTTCGCCGCCCCCCGGGCCACCGTGTCGCACGACAAGGAGTCGCTCGCCCAGGGGGTCGTGCAGATCCGCAAGGTCGAGATCGACGGGGCGACCCTCCGCCTGAACCGCGCCGCCGACGGCCACTTCGACCTGGAAGGGCTGCTGCCGCCGGCCCCGGCCGCCGCCGACCTCGCGCCGATCCCGACCGTCCTCGTCAAGAACGCGACCGTGTTCGTGACCGACCACCGGCCGCAACCGGTCCCGCCGTTGGTCCTCACGGACGTGAAACTGCACCTGATCAACGACCCCGTGGCGGTCCTCAAAGTCGAGGCCGGGTTCACCCTCGCCCCGCAGACGGCGGCCGGCACCGACCCGGCCGGCTTCCGCGTGCCGATGACCGTCGCGGCGAAGTACCACCGGCTCGACAAGTCGGTGACCGCCCGGGTCGAGGTGCCCGAGTTGGCGATGGTGCCCGACCTCGCCCCGGCGTTCGCCAAAGTCCACCCGGCGCTGGCCGATTACCTGTCGCAGTTCCACGCGACGCTGGGCATCAAGGCGGACGTGAAAATCGAGGCCGGCCTGGCCCCCAAGTACGACGTGAAGATCGACGTCCGCGACGGCCGCTTCGACGACGAGACCCTGCCCTGGCCGGTCGAGCAACTCACCGGCACCGTGCAAGTCAAGGACGGCAAACTCACGGTCGAGAAGGCGACGGCCCGGTTCGGCAAGGCGACCGTCGAGATCGCACTGGAAACCCGGTCCCCCCCGCCCCCCGCCGGGACCGCGCCGGCGACCGAGACGCCCCAGGTGCTGCCGCCGACCATCGCCGGGGCGGCCGCGCCGGACGGCCCGCTCAAGGCCCTCGAAGAGAAGATCGAGCGGCTGCAACTGACCGTCCGGCAACTCGCCCTGGACGACGAATTCTTCGCCAAGCTGCCGCCCAAGGTCCACCGCATCCGCCGCATGTTCAGCCCGGCCGGGAGCGTCGATGTCGGCGTGTCCTTGGTCCGCACCCCGACCGGCGTCAAGCAGGAACTGGAAGTCCGGCCGAACCGCGCGAGCATGAACTACGAGAAGTTCAAGTACCCCGTCCAGGACCTCGGCGGCAACGTCAAGCTCGTGACCCTGCCCGACGGCACGAGCGAGTTCCGCGTGCAGATCACCGGCACGGCCAGCCAGCGGCGGATCGAGCTGACCGGCCGGGTCGGCAGCGAAGGCCCGGACCCGCTCATCGACTTGAAGCTGACCGGCATCAACTTCCCCATCGACGACCGGCTGTTCGCGGCCATGCCGGCCAAGTACGCCGCGTCGCTGGGCAAGCTCCAGGCCGCCGGGCGGGGCGACTTCAGCGTGCAAATCCACCAGGCCCAGGGTGTCAACCGGTGCGAGAGCACGATCCAGGTGAGCGTCCACGAGGCGGCGGTCAACTACGACTACTTCCCGTACCCGCTGCGGAACATCCGCGGCCGGGTGTGCGTCCGCATCGCCGCGGCGACCGCCGACCGGCCGCTCCGGCCCGAGTTGCCCCTGGCCCCGCCGGTGGACACAGACCGCGTCGAAATCCGCAACTTCGAGGCCGTCCACGCCGACGGCAAGCTGTGGCTGGACGGCGACTCGGAGCCGGTGTCCGGCACCGCTGATCGCAAGCTGACGCTCAGCGTCAAGGGCGAGAACCTGCCGTTCGACGCGGACTTCAAGGCGGCCGTCGGTACGCTCAAAGTCGGCGACCTGTGGCGGGCCGTCGCCCCCCGGGGCACGTTCACGTTCGGCGCGCTGGTCGATCTCGTCGAGCGCGGCACCCCGCCGCCGTCGGCGACGACGGTCCTGAGCAACGCGCCCAGCCGGCTCGTCGTGCCGACCTCGCTGACCACGCTGCCCGGCGAGCCGCCGTTCAACCCGGCCAGCGACTTGAAACTGACGATCAACTTCAAGGGGCCGACGGTCACACCCGAGGGCTTCCCCTACGACCTCGAAGACCTGAGCGGCGTCATCCGGTACGCCCAGGGCAAGGTCGATCTGAAGTCGCTGGCGGCGCACCACGGCGGGACATCATTAGCCCTGGACGCGGCCGAGGTCCGGTTCGGCCGGGACGGCGAGGTCTGGGCGAACGTCGGCGGCGTGACCGTGCGGCCGCTCGCGTTCGACGCCGACGTGCTCAAAGCCCTGCCGCCCAAGGTCCGGGAAGCGGTCAAGGCGCTGAAGTTCCGCGGCCCGGCCGACCTGCACTTGAAACAACTCGTCGTCAGCTTCCCCGGGACCGGGGTTTCGACGCCCGTCCCGGCGGTGTCGGCCGGCGCGCAGATCGTCCGCGGGCAGACGCCGGCCGCGGCCAACCCGGTCGCGTACTGGGAGGGCGAGGTGACGATGCACGGGGCGGGCTTCGACCTGGGCACCGACTTCGAGGAGGTCCACGGGACCGTCTACTCGCGGGGCCGGTACGACGGCGACCGGTGGGGGGACGTGCTCGGCAACGCCTGGCTCGACCGGGCCACCGTGGTCCGCCAACCGGTCACCAAATTGAAGGCCAGTTACACGGCCGCGGCCCAACAGCCCGACCCGGCCCGGCCCGGGACGTACGCCCCGTTCGTCGTCGCCTTCCCCGACCTGACGGCGAACGCGTACCAGGGCACCGTCGGGGGCAAGGGCCGCGTCGCCCTCGGCCGGCCCGGCGAGGACGCGGCGTTCGTCCTCGAACTCACCGCGTCCGGCGTCCGCCTCGACGAACTCGCCGCCCAGACTAAGCTCGCCGGCACCGGCGAGTTGCGCGGCCTGGCCCAGGGCAAGGTCCACCTCGAATCGCAGGCCGACCCGCGGACCGGGCAAACGGTCCTGACCGGGACCGGCCAGATCGACGTGCTCAACGGCCGGCTGTACAACCTGCCGGTGCTGCTCCCGCTACTGAAACTGTTGAAGTTGCAGACGCCCGACCAGACGGCCTTCGAGGAGGCCCACGCCCTGTTCGAGCTGCGCGGCGACCGCCTGCGGGTGACCCAACTCGACCTGATCGGCACCGCCCTGAGCCTCGGCGGGTCGGGCGACCTGGACCTCAAGGGGGACGAGGTCCGGTTCGAGTTCTACACCGTTTGGTCGCAGGCCCTGCGGCGGTGGCTGACGACCCCGCTGGGGGACGTGACCTCGTTCCTGAGCGGCAACCTGTTCAAGATCGAGATGGTCAAGTCGCCCGGCCGGGCGATGGAGTACAGGCCGCAGATGCTGCCGGTCGTGACCGAGCCGATGAAGGCCGTCGCCGAGCGGCTGCGGAACCGCCTTGCCCCTGCCCCGACCGACACGGCCCCCGTACAACGATCCGTGCCCCGCTGACGTGGGATCGGGTGTCGGGTGTCGGGTGTCGGGTCACGCAGACCCCGAGCCGGCGTGTTTACGAGTTCTGCGACACCCGACACCCGGTTCGGACGGCGAGCCACCCGGACGGAGACCGCGATGATTCCCGGATTCGGCAAGTTGCAGTGGATGATCTTCTGGGAGTTGCTCCGCATCTTCTCCCTGACTCTGATCGGCCTGACGGGCATGTTCGTCATCGTCGGCCTCGTCCCGGTGGTCTCGCAGCATGGCCTGGGCGCGGAGCAACTGCTGCGCATCATCCCGCTGTTCGTGCCGTACACCCTGCCGTACACCGTGCCCACGACGACGCTGTTCGCGTGCTGCGTGGTCTACGGCCGACTGGCCAACGACAACGAGATCGTCGCCATCAAGGCGGCCGGCATCGACTTGCTGACGATGCTCCGCCCGGCCGTCTTGTTGGGCGTTCTGACCGGGGCGGCGACCCTCGCCATCTCGTTCACGGTCATCCCGCGGAGCCAGGTGATGATGTACGAGGAGATCATGCGCGAGCCGGAAGAGGTGCTGTACAACATGCTCAAGCGGGACCGGGTGGTCGGCCGGGAGGCCAAGTCGCAGTACTCGATGTACGTCCGCGACGTGCAGGGCAAGCGGCTCCTCGACGTGGTCATCAAGCGGAACAACAAGGACCAGGTCAAGCTCATCCCGAACTACGGCGGGCGGAACGACTACGACTACCTGGCCCGCACGTCCCAGGCCCGGCTGAGCGTGGACCTCGCCCGCCGGGTCCTCACCGTGGACGCCGACCGGTGGGTCATCGCCGACTACTCGAACGCGAGCAACGTGAACAGCTTCGGAACGCAGCCGTACGAGATCGAACTGCCGGACATCTTCTCGACCCGGGAGGTCAAGAGCAAGCCCGTCGCCCTGGAGTGGCCGGAACTCGGCGTCCGCCTCGACGACCTGGTCAAGGAGCGGGACGCCATCGCGAAGAGCCAGGACGCGAGTCGGGCCGCCGGGGCCGCGTCCGAAGACCCGGCCCTGCGCAAGGAGGTGCAGAACCAGCAGATTCACTACGCCCAGCAGCTCAAGGACAACGACCGGAACGTCCGCAACGTCCAGTACGAGTACGCCCTCCGGCCGGCCCTGGCGCTCAGCTGCCTCGTCTTCGCGCTGATCGGGGCACCCGTCGGCGTCCTGTCCAACCGGGCCGACTACCTGAGCACGTTCGTCGTCTGCTTCCTGCCGACGATCCTGATCTACTACCCGATCCTGTTCTCCGGCCGCGGCATGGCCATCGAGGGCAAAGTCCCCGCCGCGCTCGGCGCGTGGGGCGCGAACTTGATCGTCGGCACCGGCGCGCTGCTGCTGGTCTTCAAAGCGATCAAGCGGTAATCGGCGATGGGGCAAAGGCGACGGGATTCCACCGAGTTTGGCGGCCCGATCAGGCCCAGGGTCGGGTAGAGTGGAGGGGAGAAAGGTGCGTCGCCCATGCCGATACCGCCACTCGACCCGATCACGAATTCGCTGCCACCGTATTTGAGAGTGCAAGGCAAGATTACAGACCGCTCACCGTACAAATGTTCGATTTCTCAGTTGTGTACTCGCTATGCCACATCAGCGGCCAGAATCGCCATTCTCGGCGGACTTCTGAATTTCCGCTCGGAGTGTCGCGTCCGTGGCATTGTCGGTTTTCTGTGGATCGGCGGTAGCTTCTTGGAGGACATCGAGACTTTAGAGCAGCGTGATCCGAACGACATAGACGCAGTCACATTCATCCGTGAGCCGATTACGCCGGCAACGGTTTCAGTGGCTACCAGTACGCCGATCGATCTCAGAAGTCGCGCGTACGTGAAAGCAACCTACCGCGTTGACCACGGTTTCGTCGAGTTGCGATCTCCGGCCAGTAAACTCATGAATGCTACTTACTACTGGTACGGTCTGTATTCCCATCGTCGAGATGATTTGTGGAAAGGTATGTTGGAAATCCAACTCGAATCCACTAGCGGCGATGACGACGTGGCTCGTGACATTTTGGAGGGAAAGCAATGATGGACACCACTTTCGCCCAACTTCAAGTAGTGTCGTTGACTCGACTGCTAGAGGAGGTAGGCGATGACCCACTGTTAGGGCCACAATTCCGCGAGCGTCTGGAGGAGGCCGAGCAGTTCCTCCGACTAGCCGATGAGACGAAGGTTCCGCCGGAGCAGGCTCCTTTCCCGCGCACCGCGATGTTCCTGCGCGGCGACGGCGTCCAAGGGACAGACGGGATTCGCCCCGGACTTGCCGGCGAAATTTTGATCCAGTACGAGAAGATGTTCGTCGAGCAAGCACTACGAGATGAGCGGGCCATCGCGCAAGTCGTCGGGCGGAGCCGTCGCCCGAAAGGGGCGACGGCCCCCGGCTTACTGTTCACCGGAACCCCCCGCGGCTCCTTCGGCTTGGTCTTCGTGCCACTAACTCCGGCCGACTCGACGTTGCGGAGTGTCTACATCCAGTCCTTGAATTCCGTGACCGATTTACTCATTCAAGTCGCCAGCGGCGTCGGCACGATCCTGGGCGACACCTTTGACGGTACTCAGTCCCCTGTTTTCAGGCCGTTGAGGCAGTTATTGAAGACTCTTAGCAAGTACGGCGTGGGTGTGCGAATGGCGTTTGACGACCGGCCGTCACAGTCGGTGTCCGCCGGTCAAATAGCGAAAGCCGTCGAACAACTCGAGCAGGGCGTTAGCGAGGAACAAGTCAAAGTCCTGGGCGAAGTCCGCGGCGTCACGTTGCTGACGGGACACTTCGACTTTATGACCAATGACTCCAAGCCGATCAGTGGCATTGTGACGGAGCAACTCGCACTTGAAGGTTTAGATCGAATTCATGCACTGACAAATCATACCTGTGAGGCGAGTTTGTGGAAGACTACTTACCGACCGATTCAAGGTGCCCCACGGGTCACTTACTTGCTGACTGAAATCTCCGAAGTGACGCAATCAGAGTACCCGCGGTTTCTGGACTTGTGATATTTTGTCCCCGTAGCGATCGAGACCGACATTCCTTCACCCCGGAGACTCCCCCGTGCGTACCCTCCTCGCTCTGTTGCTGCTCGCCGGCACCGCGTTCGCGGCCGACCACACCAAGGACACGCCGGACGACGTGAAGAAGGCACTCGCGGCCAAGACGGCGGTGCTACTCGACGTGCGCGAGCAAAAGGAGTGGGACGCCGGGCACTTGAAGGATGCCGACCTGCTGCCGTTGAGCGCGCTCAAGGCCGGCATCGGCAAGGACGAACTCGACAAGAAGCTGCCCAAGGGCAAGGTCGTTTACCTGCACTGCAAGAGCGGCGGGCGGAGCCTGACGGCCGCCGACCTGCTCACCAAGCAGGGCTACGAGGTGCGGGCGTTGGCGGAGGGGTTCGACGACCTCGTCAAGGCCGGGCTGCCCAAGGCGGACGCGAAGGACGGGCCGAAGAAGTAGCGCCGCCCACAGCTTGCCCAGCCCCTACACTTTCCCGGGCCGGGTCGCGGCGGGATGCGAGTTCCGCCGTCGGACGCCGCCGGCCTTCCCCCCAGGCGTACCATGTCCGCATGAACGGTCTGCTCCTACCCGACGGCTATCGCTTCGCCGGCATCGTCACGAAGCTCCGTTCTGAACCCGACCGCCGCGACCTGTGCGTCGTCGTCTCGGACCGGCCCGCCGCGTCGGCCGGCGTCTTCACGCAGAACCGCGTCTGCGCCGCGCCGGTGCAAGTCAGCCGGCAGCGCATCGGCCGGAACACGACGCGCGGGTTCGTCGTCTGCTCCGGCAACGCCAACGCCTGCACCGGCGATCAGGGCTTGCTCGACGCCCGCCGGATGACCGAATTGCTCGCCCGCGAACTGCACTGCGACCCGGCAGACGTGCTCGTCGCCAGCACCGGCGTGATCGGCCGGCCGCTGCCAATGGCGATCCTCGAAGCCGGCATCCCCGTCGCCGCGCGGGCCGCCCGCCCCGGTGACGCCGCCTTCGCCGACGCCGCGCACGCGATCCTCACGACCGACACCGTCGCCAAAACGGCGAGGGCGACCGTCGGCGGCACGACGATCGCCGGGTTCGCCAAGGGCGCGGCGATGATCGGGCCGAACATGGCAACGATGCTCGGCTTCCTGCTGACCGACGCCGCCGTCCGCCCCGCCGACTTGCAGGCGATCCTGCGCGACGCCTGCGACGACACATTCAATTGCATCAGCGTCGAGGGGCACACCAGCACCAACGACACCGTGTTGCTGCTCGCTAACGGCCCCGGCGAACCGCTGCGCGGCGACGCCCTGACGGCGTTCGCGGTTGCCGTGCGCTCGGTGTGCGCCGACCTCGCCATGCAGATCGCCAAGGACGCCGAGGGGGCGAACCACCTCGTCACGATCGAGGTCGTCGGCACGCGCTCCGACGCCGAGGCCCGGACGATCGCGAAGGCCGTCGCCGAGAGCGCGCTGGTCAAAACCGCCGTCTTCGGGGCCGACCCCAACTGGGGCCGCGTCGTCTCCGCCGCCGGGTACTGCGGGGTCGCCTTCGAGGAGCGCGAACTGTCGCTGACGATGGGAGACTTCAATTTGTACGAGGCCGGCCAGCCGCTGCCGTTCGACGCCAAGGCGGCGAGCGCCTACCTCCGCGACAACCGCGACGTGACCTTCCGCCTGACCCTGACCCACGGCCCCGGCCGCTGCACCTTCTACACCTGCGACCTGACCTACAAGTACGTCGAGTTGAACGCCGACTACACGACGTGATTTTAGACCAAAAATATTCACCGCAGAGGGCGCAGAGGACGCGGAGAAAACCGAATACCTGTGTTCAATCCCAAACTCTGCGCACGTCCATCGAGAGCGCCGGGCGAAACTCAAATCTTGGTCTTGGTTCTCTCTGCGTTCTCTGCGGTGAAATAGTTCTTTTGTGTGACGGAACTCATGCTCCTCGACCTGACCGACATCACGCGCACCTTCGGCGACTTCGTCGCCTTGCGGGGCGTCACGCTGCGGCTCGCGCCGGGGCGGGTCGGGCTGCTCGGGCCGAACGGGGCGGGGAAATCGACGCTGCTCAAAATCCTCATGGGCCTGCTCACGCCGTCGTCGGGCACCGGCGTCGTGCTCGGCGAGCCGCTCGGCACGGCGGCCGACGGGGCGACGAGTTACCGCCTGCGCCGCCTGATCGGCTTCATGCCCGAGGCCGACGCGCTCGTTCCCGGATTGACCGGCGTCGAGTACGTCGCGCTGGCCGGCGAACTGTACGGGATGCCGCGGCGACAGGCGCAGCGGCGGGCGCACGAGGTGCTGTCGTACCTAGGTCTCGAAGAAGCACGCTACCGCCGCGTCGAGGACTACTCGGCCGGGATGAAGCAGCGCGTCAAGCTCGCGCAAGCCCTCGTCCACGACCCGCCCGCGCTGTTGCTCGACGAGCCGACGAGTGGCCTCGACCCCGCGGGCCGGGACGCGATGTTGAACCTCGTCCGCGAGCTGGCCACCGACCACGGCAAGTCGATCATCCTCTCGACGCACCTGCTCGCCGACGTGCAGGCCGTGTGCGACCAGGTGGTGATCCTGAACGGCGGCCAAGTGCGGGGCCAAGGGACCGTCGCGGAGTTGTGCGCCGTGCGCGACGACCGGTTCCGCGTCCGCCTCCAGGGCGAGCCGGCCGACACGACCGCCTTCCGCGACGACCTGACCTCCGGCGGGGTCGAGGTGCTGACGGACAACGGCCGGGGCGAACTCCGCGTCGTCGTGCCGGGCAAGTGGTCGAACTGGATGTTCTTCAAGCTGGCCGAGGCGAACAACGTCGCCGTCCGGGCCATCGTCCGCGACGACGAAACTCTGGAAGAACTCTTCCTGCGCACGATGAAAGCGGCCTGACGGATGAGTACGCCGACCGACGCTTTGCTCCGCTACCGGCCCTGGACCGGGGACCTGCGCGGCCCGGTCTACGGGTCGCTGGCGATGGCCCGCGTGTCGCTCAAGCTCATGGTCCGCCGCAAACTCTTCTGGGCGCTCTACGCCCTCGCCGCCCTCGTCTTTTTCTTCTTCTTTTACGGCCAGTACCTCGTCGTCTGGATCACGATTCAGACGGCCAACCAGACGGTCCCGGTGTTCGGCGCGCGGGTCCGCGTGACCGACCTGTTGAAGTTCCTCGACAAGCTCAACCTCAACGGCTCGGCCCACACCTACGGCAACTTCATCTGGTTCCAGGGGACGATCTGCATGATCGTGCTCGCCCTGGCCGGGGCGGTGCTGGTCGGCAACGACTTCCACCACGGCAGCCTGCCGTTCTACCTGTCGAAGCCGATCGGCCGGCGGCACTACGTCCTGGGCAAGTGCCTCGGCGCGGCGTTCTTCGTCAACCTGTTGACCACCGTGCCGGCACTGGTCCTGTACCTCGAAGCCGGGCTGCTGTACGACTGGCAAACGTACTACGGCGACCACCTCCGCGAACTCTTCGGCATCCTCGCCTACGGCCTGGCACTGACGGTGACGCTGAGCCTGTTCCTCGTCGCCTCGGCGGTCGCGGTGCGGCGGACGGTCCCGCTGGTGATGGTCTGGGCCGGGGTGTTCGTGCTGTGCCGGTCGCTGGGCAGCTTCCTCGTGGACGGCCAGCGCTTCCACCCGGCCTGGCGGCTCATCGACCTGTGGAACGACCTGTACCTCGTCGGCCTGCACTGCCTCGGGGCAGACAGGTCCGACGAGAAGCCGGACACCCAGCCGGCACTCTGGGCCGCCTGGGCGGTCGTGATCGGCGTGTGCGCGTTCAGCGCGCTCTATTTGCGGCGACGCATCCAGGCCGTGGAGGTGGTGACGTGATCGAACAGCAAGCCGCGACCGGCAGCGTCACCCCGCCGCCCCTACGCCCCCTCGGCACGACCGCGCCGCCGGCGCTCCTGCGCTTCGAGGACGTGTCGAAGTGGTACGGCCCGGTGCTGGCGCTGAACCAGGTCTGGTTCCCGCTGCACGCCGGCATTACCGGGCTGGTCGGGGCGAACGGCGCGGGCAAATCGACGCTCATCAAACTGGCCACGGGGATTGTCCGGCCGACCATCGGCCGGGTGACCGTCGCCGGGGTGGACGCCAGCGACCCGCGCGCCCGCCGGCTCGTCGGCTACTGCCCGGACCACGACGCCTTTTACGAAGACCTGACCGGCCGGGAGTTCGTCCTGACGATGGCCAAGCTGTGCGGCTTCGGCCGGGGCGAATCGCGCGACCGCACCGAGACCGTCCTCGACCGCGTCGGCATGACCGACCGCGCCGACCGCAAGCTCCGCGGCTACTCGAAGGGCATGCGGCAGCGCGTCAAGCTCGCCCAGGCCCTGCTCAACGACCCCAAGTTGCTGATCCTCGACGAGCCGCTTTCGGGCGTCGATCCGGTCGGCCGGCAGGAACTCCTCGACGTGTTCCGCGGCCTCGCCGAGCAGGGCAAGGCACTGCTCATCTCCAGCCACGAACTCGAAGAGTTGGAGAAGCTGACCGACGAGGTCATCGTCATGGCCCGCGGCCGCATCGCCGACCGCGGCACGGTCAGCGCCATCCGCGACCGCCTGGACAACTTCCCGCTGACCGTCCGCATCGACACCCCGTCGCCGCGCAAGCTCGCCCGGTCGCTGTTGGCCGACGGGATGCCCGAAGTTTTAGCGTGCGAACTCGACCCGGCCGACGCCCGGTCGCTGTTGGTCAAGGTGCAACGCCCCCGCGAGTTCTTCGCCCGGTTCGGCCGCTTGGCCGTGGACGAGATGCTCGACGTGACCCGCTTCGAGCCGCTCGACGACAGCGCCCACGCCGTCCTCGGCTACCTCCTCGGCGGCAGCGGCAAGACGTAAACCCGGCGACCGGCGGGGCGTCAACCCGCCGGTCCGACCCGGAATGCGCGTGATCGCTCCGGGCGTGCGCCGGGCACTTCCGGCGGGTTGTGGCTCGCCCGTGCAGGTTGGAACAGCCCACGCACGTGGGCCGCTCGCCGGGATTCGCCTGCGGCGGAGCCGCGAGACGCTCTGCCGGTGTCCGTCCGTCGGCACAATTCCCGGGGAACGTCGCGGCCAACCCCGCTGGAGTGCTTAGACTGGGCGTGCCCCCGTCAGGAGTTCGCGCATGGCCGACGAGCCGATCATCAGCCCCGACACGACCCGGGGCCAGCGCCTCCCGCCGGGGCAGGCGCTGACGAAGAAGTGGCCGGTCCTGCACGTCGGGCCGGTGCCGCCGTTCAAGCCCGAGGCGTGGGACTTGACCGTCTTCCCGGTGCCGCTCGTCCCGGCCGTGAAGCGGTTCACCTGGCCCGAGTTCCAGGCACTGCCGCGGACCAAGGTGTACGCGGACATGCACTGCGTCACGAGGTGGAGCAAGCTCGACAACCTCTGGGAGGGCGTCGCCACGCGGGAGTTGCTGAACCACGTCGCCCCGACCGACCTGGCGAAGTTCGTCATGGTCCACTGCGAGTACGGGTGGACGACGAACCTGCCGCTCGCCGACTTTTTCGCGGCCGACGCGCTGTTCGCCACGCACCACAACGGCGAACCGCTCGCGCCCGACCACGGCTTCCCGGTGCGGCTCGTCGTCCCCCGGCTGTACGCCTGGAAGAGCGCGAAGTGGGTGCGCGGCATCGAGTTCCTGGCCGCCGACCGCCCGGGCTACTGGGAGAACTACGCGAACGGCGGCTACCACCTCCGCGGCGACCCGTGGGACACGACCGAACGCCCCGACGGCCAACGCTTCCGCCGTGAACCCGGCGGCGAAGTCGGGTAAGATGGTGTCATCCCCAGGAGACGATTCATGGCGTTCCCCGACTTTTGGAACGGCGTCCGCGCGGCGGTCCGGGTCGTCGGACCGGAGCGGACGCCCGAGGCACCGCGACTCGACCCGGCCGCGATCGAGCGGGCGTTGCGTGCGGGGACGCAGTGGCTGACGCCGCACACCGTAGCCGGGTTCGACGAGGCGGACTTTTCCTTCCTCCGTGCCGCCGAGCGGCAGCGGCTGGCCCGGCTCGTCAAGGACTTCCGCAGGGTCGCGTCCGGGGTGCCGCCCAAGACGCCCGCCACGGACGACCAGGTGCGCCGCGCCCTGCCGTGGTTCCGGGACATCGTCGGCCTGATGGGGTACGACCGCCACGGCGACGCGGAGGCGTACCGCATCGGCCGGCAGATCGAGCGGGAGATCGAACCGGACCGCCCGAAGGAACTCGTCGAACTCCGGTTCGACACCGGTCCAGACCACACCTGCGACCCCGGCCTCTGGATTTGGGCCGTCGTGGCGGAAGAAGACGACGACGCGTTCTTGGCCGTGGCGAGTGACGCCCGACCGCTGCTCGATCGAGCGTCGCGGGCCGTCGCGCCGGAATTGTGGCCGTACATCAGTTTCCGCTCGGTCGCCGACCAGGCCGAGTTGCCGGAGGTCGAAGCCCGATGAGCCTACCGAACGACCTGTTGCACCAGGCCGACCTGCTGACCGGCCTCGACCCGCGCCGGCCCAAGCAGGCCAACTTACGCCGGGCCACCTCCGCGGCGTACTACGCGCTGTTCCACCTGCTCACGGCCGAGGCCGCGAGGATGTACGCGACTGAGGCCGGACTCGCTGCCCGTTTGGGCCGGTCCTACAGCCACGGCGAGATGAAAAAGGTCTCGGGCATGGTCGCCAACGACCGGCTCCCGAAGGCGATCCAACCGGGCCGGACCGGCTACACCGCACCGCCGGACTTGAAACTGGTGGCGACCACCTTCGTGACACTCCAACAGACTCGGCACGAGGCCGACTACGACATCACTCGGGTCTTTCTGCGGCGCGAGGTCCGGGAATTCGTCTACAGGACGCGGGAAGCGTTTACCGCTTGGGACCGTGTCAAGAAGTCCGACGACGCGCGACTGTACCTGGCCTGCTTCCTGCTCTGGGACCGCTGGGACAAAGACCCCCGTTGACGGAACCCGGTCCGCCGCTTTAGCGCGGCTTGACGATGCCGCGGCGGACGAGTTCGACGGCGCACTGGACGGCGTTCGTCGCCGCGCCCTTGCGCAGGTTGTCGGCGACGATCCACAGGTTCAGGGCGTTCGGGTTCGACGGGTCCAGGCGCACGCGGCCGACGTAGGTGTGGTCGGTGCCGGCGGCGTGGATCGGCTGCGGGAACTCGCCCTTCATCTCGTCCATCAGTACCACGCCGGGGGCCTTGGCCAGCGCGGCCTTCGCCTCCTCGACGCCGATCGGCCGGGCGAACTCGACGTTGACCGCCTCGCAGTGGGCGACCTTCACCGGCACGCGGACGCACGTCGCGCTGACGCCCAGGTCCGGCCGGCCGAGAATCTTGCGGGTCTCGTGGACGACCTTGTTCTCTTCCTCGGTATAGCCGTTGTCGTCGAGGGTCCAGTCGAGGGTAATGACGTTGCCGGCCAGTTGGGCGCGGTGGGCCGTCGGCTTGGGGACCGGGGTGCCGGCGGCGTAAGCGGTGAGCTGCGCGGCGAAGTCGGTCAACCCGGTCGCACCCTTACCGGACGACGACTGGTAGGTCGCCACGACGATCCGCCGCAGGGGCGACAGGTCGGCGAGCGGCTTGAGCGCGACCGTGAGCGGGATGGCGACGCAGTTCGGGTTGGCGACGATCCCCTTGCGGGCGTGGTGCAACTCCTCGGGGTTCACCTCGGGCACGACCAGCGGGCAGTCCGGGTCCATGCGCCACGCCGACGAGTTATCGACGACGATCGCCCCGGCCTTCACGGCGATCGGCGCGTACTCCTTACTCACGCCCGCCGGCGTCGAACTCAGCACGATCTGCACGCCCTCGAACGCCTCGGGCCGGAGCAGTTCGACCGTGTGCTGCCGGCCGCGGAAGGTGACGGTCTTGCCGACCGACTTCGCGGACGCGAGGAACTTGATCGCCGACGGCGTGAACCCCTGCTCTTCGAGCACCCGGCGGATCAACTCGCCGACCGCCCCCGTCGCCCCGACTACGGCCAAACTGACGTCCACGGCACCGACCTCCCGAACGTGCGGATTCTGCGGGGCCGAAGCCCTCCGTCATTGTGGCGACGGGCCGCATCCCTTCAAGTCCGTTCGCGCGGCGTCACGATGGTTAGGATGCCGAGCGGTGCGGGTCGTGCGTGGTTTCGTGGCGTCCGGTTGCGCGGGCGGGAGGTCGTGCCGTGCGAAGTCTCTGGGTGTTGGCGGCGGTCTTCGGGCTGGCCGGCGTAGCGACCGCTCAATCGGACGGCGGCGCGCCGGACGTGCGCTACTGGCCGCTGCGCGAAATTAACTTCCCCGTGCCCCTGGAGCGGTACGCCCGCGAGGCGGTCAAGCCGACGCGGCTGCACTTCCACGTGTACGACCGCGGGGCCTGGTCCGAGTACGCGGTCAAGGGCATCAACGACCTCGACCTGATCGACGCCGAGACGAAGAAGCGTGGCTTCCGGTACGCCAGCCCGGGCGACGGCCAGTACGACTTCGCCCTGCAACTCGAGTACGCCAACGGCGACCTGTCGCCGCGCACGGCCGACCTGACGCCGCAGTACCGGGTCATCGTGGACACCCGGCCGCCGCTCGTCCGGGCCGCCCGGACCGGCCGGACCGGCATCCAGTGGGAGGTCGTGGACGAGAACCTGGCGGCCAACGGCGTCCGCATCGAAGCCCGCTGGGTCCGCGACTCGACGAACCCGGACGCCAACTTCGACGGCGCGAAGTTCGTCGCGGTTAACCCGCGCGGGTTCACCCCGAAGGCGGTCGATCAGTACACCTGGACGGAAATGCGCCCGGGGGACGTGCTCGACTTCCGCATCGTCGCCCGGGACAAGGCGAACCAGGAAACCGCCACCCCGCCCATCCGCCTGCCGGGCGACGGCAACGGCCCCGGGTTGGAAGTGGCCCGCCCGGGATCGGGCTTCGGCGGCACGTCCGCCGACGCGGCCGGCGAGCGGTACGGCCAGCCGACGAAGGACTTCTCGAACACGCGCAACCTGACCATCACCTCGAAGCTGCAAAAGGTAACCCGGTCCGGGGTGACGAAGTCGTACCTCTGGGCACGCGACTCGTCCCAGAAGTGGGTGCCCGTCAAGGACAAGATCGAGACGATCGTCGAGGACACACCGAACCCCAAGATCGTCTGGCAGCACGCCGTCGAGAAGGACGGCCTGTACGGGTTCATCGTCATCGCCGAGAACGCCGCCGGCAAGCGCGACGAAGACCCCCGGGCCGGCGACCCGGCGCAGTTCCTCGTCGAGGTCGATACCGCCTTCCCCGAGGCGACAATCACCGACGCGCGGGTTTCGGGCACGGCCGAGCCGCGGGTCGAAATCTCCTGGAGTGCCCGGGACAACAACTTCGACGGCACGCCGATCCAACTGGAGTACGCCGCGACCCCGACTGCCCTGGAGGGCGAGTGGAAGCCGGTCCACTCGGCCCGGCTGCCGAACACCGGCAAGTTCACCTGGTTCGTGACCGATCCCAAGGTCTGGAAGTTCTTCCTGCGCATCCGGGCCGTGGACCTGGCCGGCAACGAGACGAAGACGCCCTACGGCAAGGTCGTCATCGTGGACCTCGACACGCCGAAGGCGACCATCGAAAAGATCGCCGGCAACGGCGCGAACCCGAAGGTTCAACAACAAGGTTCGACCGTGGTGAACACGGGGGGCAACGCCACCGACCCGCCCGGCATCCTCAAGACACTATCGCCCGCCCCCGAACCGGCGACCGCGCCCGTGTCGGTCACGCCGGCCAAGCAAGTCGCGCCGGGCGGGACGCCTGCCACGAACCCCCCAATCCCACATTTGCCGCCGGACGGGCCGAAGTGAGTGGGCAAGTCGTAAACTGAGCGGACACCGACGAGAGACGACCGCTTCCCGCCAGGGCCTTCCGATGTTCGCACGCCGAGACTACGCCCGCGACTACATGATGATCCCGCCCGGCACCGGCGAGCAGTCCGTCGCCAACATGATCGTCGAGATTCCGAAGGGCCGGCGGACGAAGTTCGAGATCGACAAGGCGACCGGCCTCTTCAAGATGGACCGCTACCTGTACAGCTCGACGATGTACCCGGGCGACTACGGCTTCATCCCCCAGACCCTCGCGGAAGACGGCGACCCGCTCGACATCCTCGTCATGGTCAACGAGCCGACCTTCTCGGGGTGCCTCATCGAGGCCCGCATCGTCGGCATCTTCAAGATGCGCGACAAGGGCTTCAACGACTTCAAGGTGCTGGCCGTGCCGCACCGCGACCCGCTGTTCGGGGCGATGAAGAAGCTGGACGACGTGCCGGCCCACTTCCTCCGCGAGGTCGAGCACTTCTTCTCGACGTACAAGCACCTCGAAGGCGTCAACGTCGAACCCCTCGGCTGGGCCGGCGTCGAAGACGGGGCGATCGAAGTCCGCGGCTCGATCGAGCGCTTCCGCGCCACCCTCGGCAACTTCTAGCCCAATCGGTCGCCGTGGAACCGCCCGCCCGAGACCCACTGAACTCCCCCGGCGACTTCTACGTCGTCGAGGGTTCCTGTTACGCGTGCGAAGCGCCGGAGCGTGAGGCCCCCGATTTGATGGCCCACGAGTCTGCGGCACGGATCGGCTACCAGTGCCACTTCCGCCGGCAGCCTGCGACGCTCGACGAGTTGGAGCGGGCGGTCATGGCCGTCGCAATCGGCTGCGTCCGAATGGTCCGCTACGGCGGCACCGATCCGGCGATTCTGGCACGGCTGGCCGACTTGCACTCGGCCGACGCCTGCGACCACCCCGCCTGATTCCGGCCGCGGTCACAGCTCGCCGTCGAGGCCGAGTTGGTGGAAGTAGTGCGTGACCGTGTCCTGGTTCTCCAGCAGCCAGTCGATGCTCGGCTCGTGCCGCATCGCCTTGCGGATGGCCTCGGCCGTGGCCTCGCGGTGGACCTCGAACAGGCCGGCGTGATCGACCTCGCCGACGGGGACGTTCAGGACCGCCGGGTCGAGCCAGACGGAGCAGATGATGCCGAGGTCGTTGGCCTTGTCCTTCGGCAAGTGGCCCGCCCGCACGGCGTCCAGAACCCCGTTGGCGATGCCGGCCTGAACGGTGCCCATCAGGATGCCGGTGTACCGCGAACTCTTGACCGTCACCTTGCTGACCATGACCGTGACCGGGCGGATTTGCACGCCGCTGTTCAGGATGGCGAACACGCGGGTGTGCCCCTGGACCTGGTCGCCGATGAGGTTGGCCAGGGCGTGCCCGACCGGCCCGTCGAGTTCGCCGATGACCACCTCCGGCTCGGCGCACAGGTAGTCCTTGTCCCCCTCGACCAGCGCCTCGCCGGTCCGCAGCACGATCCGCTCACTCATCGCCGTCACTCCAGTGGGGTCGGTTTTCGTCAACATCAAGGCGAGCCAAGAGCGTCAGCGACTGGAGATTCCTGCGCGTCGAACTCCGGTCGCGCGGTTATTCGAGCCGGAACAGCTTCTTCAGCGATTCGAGCAGGGTGCCGCTCTGGCCCTCGCGGCCGGCCTCCTGGAGCGCGGCGATGGGTCCGTGCAGGAGCTTGTTCTGGAACAGGCGGAAGGCCCCTTCGATGGTCTTGCGGTCCTCGGCGGTCAGCTTGCCGTTGAGCCGGGGCAGCAGTTGCGCGGTCACCTCGGCGCGGAGCTTATCGACCTCGGCGGTCAGCTTGCCGATCACCGGGCCGTGCCGCCGGCGGCTCCAGTCCTCGGTGAACTTCTTGACTTCGTGTTCGACGATGGCCTCGGCCGGGGCGATCTGCTTGCGGCGGCCGGCCAGGGTCTGCTCGCGGACCCGCGTCAGGTCGTCGATGTTGAACAGACAGACGCGGTCGCCGTCGTGGATGGCCGGGTCGAAGTCGCGGGGCACGGCGATGTCGAGGATGACCTGCGTACTGGTCCGCCGCGGGGCGACCTTGGCGGCGTACCGCTTGGCCGTGACGATCGGCTCGCCGGCCCCGGTCGTGCTGACGACGATGTCGGCCTTCGCGAGCGCGTCGTCGAGGTCGTCCCACGGCACCGCCACGCCGCCGCACAGGGCGGCCACTTCGACCGCCCGGGCCGGGCTGCGGTTGGTCACCAGGACGCGGCGCGGCTTCAACTCTTGCAGGTGCTTCAGCGTCAGCCGGCCCATCTTGCCCGCGCCGATGATGAGCACCGTCTTGTCCGCGAAGGTATCGAACACCTGGCGGACGTAATCGACGGCGACGCTCGACACGGAGACGTGGCCGCGGGTGATGCCGGTCTCGGTGCGGACCCGCTTGGCGGTCCGCAGGGCGAACGGCAGCAGCGCGTTCAACAGCGGCCCGGAGACGCCGAGACCCTGGGACGCCTCGAACGCCTGCTTGACCTGCCCGGCGATCTGCCCCTCGCCGACGACGAGCGAATCGAGGCTGGCGACGACGCGGAACAGGTGCCGGACCGCCGCCGCCTCGGTGTGCTCGTACAGCAGCGGGGCAACGCTCGCGGCCGGGACCCCGTGGACTTCGGCCAGGAACTCCGCCGCCAGCCCGGCGTCGAACGGCGGACCGCTGCCCGGCACCGACCCGGCGACCAGGAACTCGACGCGGTTGCACGTGCTCAGGAGCAGGACCTCGCAGCCGAACCGGGCGGCGACTTCGGTCACCGCCTTGGCGTGCCCGGCGGCGTCGAAGGCGAGTTTCTCGCGCCACTCGACGGGGGCCGTGCGGTAGTTGCACCCGACCATGCGGAGGTTCACAGCGGCCTCCCGCCGGCGAACGGGTGCGTCGAGGCCAGGACGAGCAGGACCAGCGCGAAGGCGACGATGGTGCCGAGGGCGAGCCGCCGGCCCGACACGTTGGCCGCGTACCGCAGGTAGAGCAGCACGCCGAACACGGCCCACAGGCCGAGCGTGCCGAGGACTTTGACGGTGAACAGGTTTTCGGCCAGGTCTTCGCCGTGCCGCAACAGCACGACGCCCAGGAGCAGCCCGACGCTGAGCAGCGGGAAGGCGACGTTGACGGCCCGCCGGTTCATCGCTTCGAGGCGTTCGAGGCTGAGCATGGCCAGACCGCCGAGCGGGTTCCGCTTGGCCTTTAACCGCCCGGCCTGCACGAGGTACATGACGCTGGCCAGAAATCCGACCGACACGCCGACGGCCGCGAGGAGCAACAACAGGCCGTGCAAACTGCCCCAGCCGCGCTCGCCCGGCAGCCACGGCGGCGCGGCGACCGCCGGCTCCCCCGCAACCGGCGTTTCCGCGAACGACAACCCGACCAGGCCGAGTACGACGGGCAGCACGAACACCGCCCAGGCCTGCTTGGAGTGATGAACGGACCCGTACAGGGAGAAGACGGCGAGCACCCAGGCGACGCCGAGCAGCGACCCCTCGGGCGACGCCGGCGTCGGGTGCTGGACGAGCAAGAACGCGGAGTGCGCGAGCAGCCCGGCCGTGCCCCAGCCAAGCCCGGTCAGCCGCAGCGGCCGGGACGGCCAACGCAGCCGCGCGGCCTCGCAGGCGAACGCTACCAGGTAGCTCAGCCCGAAGCAGGCGTACGAGACGTTTTCGAGGGGGAACGACACCGAAGCGACACCATCCGGGGGGCGGGGCACAAGGAGATTATAGCGCCGATCGCGGGTCCGCCGCAGGCGAAGTTCGGGCGACTCTTGTTAGCCCGACGCGCCAGCGAGGGTCGAACGGTCGTCGATCGGGCAAGCGGTCGTTGACCGAACGGCCCATGAGATCCCGCCTTGCCCTCGACCGCTCGACCCTCGCTGGCGCGTCGGGCTAACAAGAGTCGCCTGCGGCGGAGCCTTACCGCTTCTCGTTCCACGCCGGCGCGCCGTACTTCTCGACCGCCAGCATTTCGCACAACTCGACCTCGTCCGCCGTCCAGTCGCCCGGAGTCACCGCGTACGCCGTGGCGAACTTGGCCGTCAGCCGCGCGGCCAACTCCTCGGGCGGGATGTCCCGGCCGGTCAACTCGAACAGGCCGGGGAGGCTCGGCGCGAAGGCGCTGCGGTGGAGCAGGATGCCGCCGTGCTGGAGGAGCGCGCCGCGCAACTTGCGCTGGGCACTGCCGACGACCTTCGCGCCGCCGCTGACGAGGTCGCCGGCCGTCTGGTGCTCGAAGCAGAGCACGTCGCCGAGCTTGCGCTCGCGGCCGCACGCGACCGGCTCCGCCGCCGCGCCGAGGTCGGCGAGCGCCTCTTGAACCCAGTGGTGGACCCGGCACAGCCAGCTCTCGCCGGCCGGCTGCCACGCCCGGCCGGCCGGCAGCGCAACGGCGTACGTCAACTCGCGGTCGTGGACCAGCGCCGCCCCGCCGGTCGCCCGCCGCACCCACGGCAACGGCGGCAACGCCGCCCGCGCCGCCGCCGGCTGGAAGTACCCCAGCGAGAGCGTCGGCGTCGCCCACGTGTAGAAGCGCAGGCTGGCCACGCCCGCGTCGGCGGCGGTCGCCAACAGCGCGTCGTCGGCGGCCAACTGCGCGACGCCGGGGAGGTTCGCGAACGGCAAGAGGCGCATCGGTTCCATGCGGGTATTGTAGCAGGCCGCCGTCGGATATACTGACGCGGGCGTCACCCTGACCCCGTGACGGAAGGACCCACCCATGCCCCGCGACCGTGACCGTGACCGTGACGACGACGACTTCGACGACGACCGACCCCGCAAGCGGCGCAGCGACTCGCCGGGCGTGCTGCTAATCTTCATCCTGGCCGTCGTCTTCGTCTCGATGGGGTGTTGCGGGGCCGTCCTTTTCCTCATGTTGAACATCGGCTTCGCCGTCAAGGAATTCCCCGAGGGCATGAAGCGGAAGCGGGCGGAGGAGCGGATGCGGTCCGACGCCATCCGTCAGGCGAGGGACCAGCCCAACCGCTAAGACCGCGGCCGTAACGTGGTAGACTGGTCCCGGACATTTTCGGAGGGAACCTCATGGCGATTCTCGTGCTCGACCCGCTCAAGGAGGCGCGCGTCCGCGGCCTGTGGCCGGGCGTCGATGACGACCGCTGGACCGAAGTCTGGGAGGGAGTCACCGTCATGTCCCCGCTGGCGAACAACGAACACCAGAAGCTCGCGACCCGGCTCTCCCGGGTCATCGGGGATGTCATCGAGGGGGACCGCCTCGGCGATGTGATTCAGGGCGTCAACCTGACCGACCGCACGCCCAACTGGGTCGAGAACTACCGCAACCCGGACCTCGTGATCTTCCTGGCCGGCAACCCCGCCGTCGATCACGGCACGCACTACCTGGGCGGGCCGGACTTCGTCGCGGAAATCATCGGCCCGGGCGAGCCGCCGACGGCCAAGTTCGCGTTCTATGCGGCCGTCGGCACCAAGGAAGTTCTCGTCGTCCACCGCGACCCGTGGCGACTCGAACTGTTCACGCTCGTCGCCGGCAGGCTGGTAATCGCCGGCGCGTCGGAGCCGGCGGCCCCGGCCGTCGTCCCGTCGGTCGCCCTGGGCCTGACGTTCCAGCTCGTCCCCGGCCCGACCCGCCCGCTGATCGCCGTCGCCCACCCGGCCACCGGCCGCGCCTGGACCGTGTGACGGCCGATAATTTTTGAACCCGGGTGACCTGTGGTCTTTGGTTCGCCGCCGGCGACGGCGAGCGCTGGAAACTCCCGGCGGGTTGCGGCCCCCATTCCGGGTTGGAACAGCCCACTCACGTGGGCCGCTCGCCGTCGCCTGCGGCGGCAGCCCTTTCTCCCCCGCCCGCCGCCAGTCGGGTCGGCGGGCGTCGGGCCAAGGGGAACTTGCCGCGGGCGGTATACTTCGTTGCCGCAAGTTGGGACGCAACCCTGGCTTGGCGGGCCAGCGGGCCGGTATACTGGCTCTGTCCCGGGCGCTACTCACCCTTCAAGGATTTCGTCATGGCTGGCAAAAACGTGTTGGAACTCACGGTCGATAACTTCTCGGCGACCGTCCAGGGCAGCCCGGTCGTGGTCGCGGACTTCTGGGCCCCGTGGTGCGGCCCGTGCCGGCAACTCACGCCGGTCATCGAGCGCATCGCCGACCAGTTCGCCGGGCAGGTGACCGTCGGCAAGATCAACGTCGATGAGAACCCCGACCTGGCGGTCAAGTACGACGTTTCGACGATCCCGCGGATCATGATCTTCAAGGGCAGCGAGCAGCCGGTGTTCCTGCACGTCGGCACTCTGTCCGACGCCGACCTGGCCCGCGAAATCCAAAAGCACCTGGCGTAATCCGTCACAGTTGACCGAAAAGGGCCGCCGACATCAATGTCGGCGGCCCTTTCGCATCGTCGTGGGCGGAGTGGTTACCGCCCCGTGTCTTTGAACGGGATGGCGGCACGGGCGGCGTCGGCGAGGGGCTTGGGGTAGACGCCCAGGGCGAGCGTGGCCGCCGCGCAGATCAGAGCGACGGCGAGGGCCGCTTTGCCCCGGCTCGTCTCGGCGACCTTGAGCGGCGAGCGCAGGGACATGACGCCGATCAGCCGCAGGTAGTAGACCGCGCCGACGGCCGAGTTGACGGCGGCGATCACGGCCAGGACGCGCGACATCG
Source organism: Fimbriiglobus sp. (assembly GCA_043745465.1). Classification (GTDB taxonomy): domain Bacteria; phylum Planctomycetota; class Planctomycetia; order Gemmatales; family Gemmataceae; genus Fimbriiglobus. The sequence goes on along the minus strand of JAYTSV010000214.1, from coordinate 11,121 downwards.
CCCGGAGCGAGCCGGTCGTCGGCGCGTCGAACGCCCCGACGAACAGGAGCAACTTGCCGGCGAACCCGGCGGTCAGCGGCAGGCCGAGCAGGCTGAACAGGCAGACGGCCAACGCCCCGGCGGCGACGGGGTGCGTCTTGGCCAGGCCGGCCAGGTCGTCCACGGTTTCGACCGGGTGGTCGCCGCCGGCCAGGTGGACCAGCACGGCGAACGCGCCGACCGTCATCAGGCCGTAGGCGACCAGGTAGAACAGCACCGAGTCGAGGCCGATCTGGCTCGGCACCTGGCCGTTCGCCACGTCCGGCAGGGTCGAGGCGACGACGAAGCCGATGAGCATGTACCCGGCGTGGGCGATGCCCGAGTAGGCCAGCATCCGCTTGAGGTTCGACTGCAGGAGCGCGAAGGCGTTGCCGAAGGTCATCGACACCGCCGCGAGGATCCACAGGGTCATCGGGACGAGCGTGCCGTTGGCGTCGAACGGCAACTGGTCGAGGGGCGGGTAGAGCATGCCCAGCACCCGCGCGAGGGCGATGAACCCCGCCACCTTGGGGACGAAGGCGAGTTGCGCGATCACGCCCGTCGGCCCGCCCTCGTACACGTCCGGGGCGTAGAAGTGGAACGGCACCAGCGTCAGGCGGAAGCCGAGGCCGGCGATCACCAGCACGACGGCGACGAGGGCCATCGGGCCGACTTGCATCTTGTGCGCGTCGTTCAGGGTGTCCACAATCGCGCCGAGGTTGGTCGTTCCGGTCAGGCCGTACAGGTAGCTGAACCCGAAGAGCATCACCGCGGACGACAGGACGCTGAGTAGGAAGTACTTGATCGCCGCTTCCTGGCCCTCGCGGCTGCGCGTCGGCAGGTAGAGCAGCACGTAAGTCGGGATCGACAGGAGTTCGAGCGACAGGAACAGCGTGACGAGGTCGTTGGCCCGGCCGACGAGCGACGCGCCGGCGGCGACGACGAGCAGACAGGCGACATACTCGCAGGCGTTGTCGTCCCGGGTCTCGGCGTAGGCGAGCAGCGCGAACAGCGCGGCCGACGCCAGTACCAGCCAGCGGACGAAGGCGGCGGGGCCGGTCGGGTCGAACGGCGACAGGGCGTGGGGGAAGTACGGCGTCCCCTCGACGGTGCCCCAGAACAGCGGTAACTCTTGCCAGCCGAGGACGTGCTGGAACCGCTCGACGCCGACCAGGGCGGCCACGGCCGCCGCGCCGAGGACGCCGAGCAGGCCGACGCCGACGGCGACCGCCCGGCGGGGGACGGTCACGGCGAGGACGAACAGCAGGCAGGCGGTGCCGAGCAAGACCGTCTCGGGCAGCACGAACCGGTACGCGGTCGTCAGGAACTCTTGGTGCACGAGGCTCAGCGATTTCACGGGTCGTGCTCTGGAGTTCGGGTGTCGGGTGTCGGGTGGGGCCGGCCGGTTAGGGTTCGAGCGGCACCGGGCGGCCGCCGCGGGCTTCGGGCGGGAGTGTGGGCAACTCGAGTTGGTGCAGCCGGGTGCTGGTCTCGCGCTTCTGGCGGAAGCGGGCGAAGTCGGCCTGCTGGGCGAGCGCGGCCGTGTCCCCCTTGATCGTGTCGAGGACCGGCTGCGGGAACAGCCCCAGCACGACGCACAGCGCGGCCGGGATCAGGTAGCCGAGGGCTTCGGGCAGGGCCAGGCCGGGGGCGACGCCGTCGCGCAGCGGGGGCACGATCGTCGGCCCGAACAGGACGCGGCGGATCATCGTGAACGTGTACCACGCCGACAGGAAGATGCCCGACGCCGCCGCGACCGCCAGCCCGTACCCGTAGGGCACGACCACCGACGGGTCGAACAGGCCGGCCAGGATGAGCATTTCGCTGACGAAGTTGTTCAGGAACGGCAGGCCGACGTTGGCCAGGCAGACGAGCAGGAACAGGAAGGCGAAGCCGGGGTAGCGGCCGATCAGCCCGCCGTACCGGCTCATGTCCAGGGTGCCGTGGCGGACTTCGAGGAAGCCGAGCAGTGCGAACATCGCCCCGGTGGCCAGGCCGTGGTTGACCATGTGCAGCGACGCCCCGGCCAGCCCCTCGGTGTTAAAGGCGAACAGGGCCATGACGAGCAGCCCCAGGTGGCTCACGCTGCTGTACGCCGCGAGCAACCGCAGGTCGCGCTGGCCGAAGGCGCAGAAGGCCCCGTAGATGATGCCGACGGCCCCGAGCACGCCGAAGACTTCCAGGCCGTACTCGGTCGCCGCGTCGGGCACCAGCGGCAGGACGAGCCGCAGGATGCCGTAGGTGCCGAGCTTCGACAGGACGGCGGCCAGGATCATCGTCACGGCGATCGGGGCTTCGCTGTACGTCGTCGGCAGCCAGGTGTGGAACGGCAAGATCGGCGTCTTGACGGCGAACCCGGCCATGAGCAGCACGAACAGCCAGATTTGCAACCGGCGACCGCGGGCGCGGTCCGAGGATGCGGCGCGCAAGTCGTCCGCGGCGACGATCCGTGCGGCGGCGGCCGCGGAGGCTTGCAGCTCCAGGTCGGGGGTCGCGGGGCCGGCGACGAGGCGGGCGTCGGCGTCGGCCAGGCGGGCGGTCGCCTCGGCCAGCTTGCCCTCGGCGAAGTCGCACCGGGCGACCCGAACGAGGCCCCACGTCGAGGCGTTGCGCATCAGATTCGGGATCGAGAAGGTCAGCGGGCCTTCGACGGGGAGTTGCAGTCGGCCCGCGGGGTTGATGAGGACGCCGTAGCTCACCTTCGGCGTCGGGCTGCTCGGGTGCAGCGGCGTCGGGTTGGCCAGGACGACGCCGATCAGGCCGACGAGCGTGAACAGCGAGCCGAACAGCGTGTACAGGAAGAACAGCTTGGCCGCGTCCCGCCGGCCGCGGCCCGGCCCCCAGTTGCCGATCAGGAAGAACGCGGGCACCAGGGTCAGCTCGAAGAAGACGTAGAAGAGGACGATGTCGAACGCCAGGAACGCCCCCGTCACGGCCGCCTGTAAGGCGAACAGCCAGGCGAAGTACGCGGCCGGCCGGTCCGTGACGCGGCCGGTCGAGATCAGCACGGCGACGAGGGTCATGACGCTGGTCAGGGCGACGAGCCAGACGTTCAGGCCGTCCACGCCGACGAAGAACTGCACCTCGGGGTCGGGCACGCCGGCGGGCGACTTCGGCCCGAGCGCGAGCAGCCCCCAGGTGGTGCCGTGCGACTCCGAGTCCTGGAGGCCCGCAACACCGGGGTCGCCGGGGACGGAGGTCGGGCGGAAGGTTTGGGCGGCCGAGACGCGCAGCCCGGCCCGGTGCGGCCCGGCTGCGCCGCGCTCGCCGACCGCGCCGACCGCGAACAGCACGAGCAGGGCCGTCAGGCCGACGTGGACGGCGGCGAGCAGTCCGGCGATTCGCGCGCCGACGACGGCCGTCAGCAGCGCCCCGGCCAGGGGGGTCGCGAGGACGGCGAGGAGCAGCGCTTGCCGGATGAAGTTGACGGTGTCCATGAGTCGGTCGGCCTCGGCCCGGGCGTGGAAGGTACGGAGCGGGGTCAGCGGGTCGAGCGGAGCACGAGCACCGTCAGGAAGACCGCCGTGCCCAGCACCATGCCGAGCGCGTAAAACTGGACGAGGCCGTTTTGCAGCGGCCGCAACACCGCCGCGGCGATTTCCGGGAGCGAACTCACGAGCCGGGCGACCGACGCCAGGCCGACGTCGATTTGCCGGCCGGCGGCGGCGAGGAACTCGGCCGGCTTGACGAACGCGGCGGTGTACACGTCGTCGATGTACAGCTTGTTCCGGGACAGCGAGTAGACCGGCTCCAGGCCCGCCGGAATCTTTTCCGGCCCGCCGTTGCCGTACACCCGCCAGGCGATCAGGACGCCCAACAGCGCCACGGCGGTGCTGATGCCGGCGATGGCGATGTTGAGGTGCGGCACGGCGTGGCCGGCCGACAGGTGGGCCGACTCGTTCGCCAGGTGCAGCCCCGGCGTGCGGGCGACGAACCCGGAGAAGGCGTGGTTGACCGGTTCGACGGCGACGCCCAGGAAGACCGCGCCGACGGCCAGGACCATCAGCGGCACCGTCATGCCCCGCGGCGACTCGTGGGCGTGGCCGTGGGCTTCGTCGGGGATGCGCTCGGCACCCCAGAAGGTCAGGAAGTAAGCGCGGAAGGTGTAGAACGCCGTCAGCCCGGCGGTGACGAGCGCGAGGCCCATTGCGAGCAGGTAGCCGGCGCGGTGGCCGTGGTTCGCCTCGGCCGCGCCGTACAGCACGTCGAGGATTTGGTCCTTGCTCCAGAAGCCGGCGAAGATCGGCACGCCGGACAGGGCCAACGCCCCGCACAAAAAGGTCAGGTGCGTCACCGGCATGACCTTGCGCAGGCCGCCGAACTTGCGCACGTCGATGACGTTGCCCATCGCGTGCATCACCGACCCGGACCCGAGGAACAGCAGCGCCTTGAAGAAGGCGTGCGTCACCAGGTGGAACAGCGCCGCCGTCACGGCCAGGCCCGGCGACACCAGCCCGCCGGTGCCCAGGGCCATGAACATGAACCCGAGTTGGCTCACGGTCGAGTACGCCAGCACCCGCTTCAAGTCGTTCTGCGCCAGCGCGATGAACGCGGCCACGAAGGCGGTGAACGCGCCGATCAGCGTCACCGTGAGTTGCACGTCCGGCACTAGCACGAACAGCGGGGCGCAGCGGGCGAGCAGGTACACCCCGGCCGTCACCATCGTCGCGGCGTGGATCAGCGCCGAGACCGGCGTCGGCCCCTCCATCGCGTCCGGCAGCCAGACGAACAGCGGCAGTTGCGCCGACTTGCCGACCGCGCCGCAGAACAGCAGCAGGCAGGCGGCGGTGAGTTTCCCGTGCGTCTCGGGGTGCGCCGAGACGTGCTCGAAGACCGTCGTGAAGTCGAGCGAGTAGCCGCCGATCGACCAGAGCAGGAAGACGCCCAGCACGAGGCCCACGTCGCCCAACCGCGTGACGAGGAACGCCTTGCGGGCGGCGGCGGCGGCGGACGGCTTGGCGTAGTAGTACCCCACGAGCAAGTAGCTGCACAGGCCGACGCCCTCCCAGCCGGCGAGCAACAGCAGGAAGTTGTCGGCCAGCACCAGTAGGCACATGGCGAAGACGAACAGGCTCATGACGGCGAAGTAGCGGGCGTACCCGGGGTCGTGGTGCATGTACCCGGCGGAGAAGACGGCGATCCACGTCGCCACGAAGGTGACCGTCAGCAGCATCACGGCCGAGATCGGGTCCACGGTCACCGTGTACGTCGCGTCCAGGCCCCCGGCCTTGAACCAGGTGACCGCCGGCGAGGCGAACGACACCGTTTCGCCGGGGGCGTTGAACACCAGCACCAGGACGTAGGCCGCGACCCCGGCGGCGACGGCGAGGGCGGCGATCACCGGCAGGTGGGCGGCGTCGCGCAGCCTGGTCACGCCCATCAGCGCGGCCAGGACGGCGGCGGCGAGCGGCAGGGCGAGCGCGATCAGGGCCAGTTCGGCCGGGCCAAGGTTAGACACGGACTTCGTCCTCGGTTCGGGCGGGCCGGCGGCCGGCGGGGGTCAACACCGGGTCCGGGATTTCGCGCACCTGCCGCAGCGGATCGACATCGACGCTCGCCGGCAACTTAGCCTCGCGGATCGACTGCCACGCCCCGCTGTCGAGCGTCTTGCCCCGCCGGTACAGCGTCAGGAACAGCGCGAGTGCCAGGCCGGCTTCGCACGCGGCGACGGTGACGATGAACAGGCCGAACACCTGCCCGCCGAGGTCGCCGTGCATCTTGCCGAAGGCCAACAGGTTCAAGACGACGCCTTGCAGCATCATCTCGGCGCACAAGAACATCGTGATGAAGTTCCGCCGCGTCAAGAAGCCGACGAGGCCGAGGCCGAACAGGGCCGCGCCCACGGCCAGGTAGTGCCAGACGGTAATCACGCGGTCACCCCTTTGCGGTTGGCGATGGCCACGGCCCCGATGGTGGCGACGAGCAGCAGCGTCCCGGCCAACTCGACGGCGATCAGGTACTCGGAGTACAGGGCGTGGCCGACGGCGGTGACGTTGCGGGCCGGTAGTTCGCCCCGGCCGGCGAGCAGCAGCGTCTTCTCGCGCAACTCCGTCAGCTTGGTTCGCAGCGGGGCGACGTCCGGGTTCGGGTCGAGGATGGCGTTGTCGAGGGCGTCGCTCGCGGCCTTCTTGAGCAGCTTCAACTCGTCGGCCTGGCGGATGATCTCGGCCGTGCGGTAGTCGGTCTCGGCGAGCCGGAGGCGGTCCTGGAGCGTGCGGCCGAGCGAGTTCTGGACGAACTCCCCGGTCGCGGCCCCGACGACGGCCGTGAGCCGGGTGTGCGCCGAGTATCCGAGGCTGCCGACGCGGTGCTTCTCCGTCGCCGGGTCGGCCGCTTCCTTCAACTCCGCCGCCGCCGCGAGCAGTTCGGCCTTGTCCTCCGGGCGAATCGCCGCGGCCGGCAGCAACTTCTCCGACGTGGTCGCGGCCCGCCCGGCACTCAGGGACAGCGTCAGGAAGACCAGCCCGGCGAAGGCCAGCCCGGCCAGCGACCCGAGCAGCGGTTCGCGGCTGCGGTCGTTCTCGTCCGACGGGCCTTTGGCGTTCGACAGCATCAGCACGAACAGGAAGGTGACGACGATCGCCCCGGCGTAAATGATGACCGTCGCGGCCATCAAAAACGGGGCCGCGAGCAGCAGGAACAGCCCGCACGTGCTCAGCACCACGAAGGCAAACGCCATCGCCCCGCGCGCCGGGTTCGACTGCACGACCAGCACCACGGCGAACACCAGAGCGGTGACGGAGAACAGCCAGAACAGCCCCTGCTCGACGAGCGCCGGCAGGTCGTCCGTGGCCAGCTTGCCGCCGAAATTGGTGGCGATGAACCCGACCGTCACGACGCCCGCGGCCAGCGTGAGAAACACACCGAGCGCCACGGACCGGCCGCGCGGCCGGGGCAACAGCAGCGACAGCCCCAGCGTGCCGAGGATCACGGCCCCGAGCAGTTGCGCGGCGGCCAGGGGCGCGACGGGGGCCAGGGCGAACGGAGCAGTCACGCGGATCAGATCCCCGAGGTCGTGGGCAGGGTCGCGGGCAAGGGAGTAGTGATAGGAGCCGGGCTAACGAAGGAGAAGAGTTTCACCACAGAGCAAACAGAGAGCACGGAGAAAGGCATCGAACCGCCGTGAAACCCGCGCCGGGTGCCGGTGAAGTTTGAGAGAGTGGGGAGGAAGTTAGGCGGGCCTCCGGGCGACCGACTCGGCCTCGCGCTGGATGGCCCGACACCGGCCTTCCAGCAGGCGGCGGAGGTAACGGGTCATGAACAGGGTATCGACCACCCAGCCGAGCGGGCCGAACGGCGACCGGAACGCGACCTCGTCCGTCATGACGGTCCCGCCGTCGCGGGCCTCGAAGCGGTGGTCGTGGGCGAACGCCCGGAACGCCCCGGCCGTCATCGCGTCGCGGAAGTGGGCCGGCCGGTCGAACGCCGTGACTTCGGACGTGAGTCGCCGGCGGACGCCCAGGTGCCGCGCCTCCCAGGTGACCGACTCGCCCAGCCCGATCAACCCGGTCGTCCGCCCGGCAACAGCCCGCTCCCCGGTGTCGGCCAACGACCGAACGTGGAAATCAATGTCCCGCGCGAGGTCGAAGCAGACCTCGACCGGCGCGGCAATCGTGGTAACGATGCGGAACGCGGCCATCAATGCGTGGACTCGGACAAGATTTCGGCCGCCGTCACCGGTCGGCCCAGCCCTGCGGCAACCTCGCGCCGGGCTTCGGCTACCCGCTCCGCCACGCCCGCCCGGCCGCGCTCGGCCAGGCGACGACCTACGACCGCAACTAACTCGGCCTGCGCCTCGGGGTCGAGCCGCTCCACGGCGTCCAAGACCTCGGCGAAGTCTGCGATCCCTGCCATGACAACCTCCCCTAAGTCTGAAACGAGTCGCTGACACATTATTCTTTGCGAACCAAACGCTCAACGAGAACCCGAGAATCCATTGCATGCTGTCTCAATACATAAGGCTGAGCATGACGGCCCGCGTGGACCAAATTACGGTACTCTCGCATAACGTGGAGCAATGACTTATCCGAATCGGAAACAAGTAACTTTTTATGAGCTTTGTTGATCAGAACTTCAAACGTGTCATCCTGCCCAATCTTCGAGAATAATATACCTTCTATTACAGCAGAAGTCATGAGTATAAATGATAGCCACGCCGAGTTTTCAAACGCAACTTCCATCTCAGAATAAAATTCACCTAGCCTGGTTTTTAGCGTGGAAGAAACAACTGCAGGAAATAGAAGTGCGTAATCCCTTATGCCGATGTAACTTATGGTCAGATGACATTCAATATTATGAAGGTCGTATTCGGTGGTTACTGTTACAGTATCACCACTTATCCAGTCGAGCGGTGCTGGTACTGATAGTGCCCCAAGATGTACCACAACGGAAGAAATTGCATAGGCATCGAGTGTAGGAACTCGAAATGATGTAGAAAACATATTGCCAGATGTCGCAACACGCAATTGCGATGCCAGTGGAAATATTGTCGTTTGCACGAAATCTCGTCAAAGTAGAGAAGTGGAAATTATGAGAATACTTATCGATTTAGCATTTATTAAGTGTTTCTACCAACGTGAAGACTCACTATGTTACATTCGTATTAAACTATTACTTTATTGCCGCCGTGTCCGACGCGGGGCCGAGGTTCCCCGACTGCGTGCGGACGGGGTCGGTGCCGGCCTTGACCGTCTGGTCGTAGACGCTCAGCAGCTTCTCCTTGTCGAAGATCAACTGCTCGCGGCTCAGGCCGGTCAGGTCGTACAGGGTCGTCAACTCGATGGCGTCCACGGGGCACGCCTCCTCGCACATGCCGCAGTAGATGCAGCGGAGTTCGTCGATGACGAAGGTCTCGGGGTACTTCTCCCGGCCGACCCAGTCCGCCGGGGCGGGCGCGGCGACGATGTCGATGCAGTGGGCCGGGCAGGCGGTCGCGCACATGTAGCACGCCACGCACTTCGTGTGGCCCTCGCCGTCGCGGTTGAGCCGGTGGACGCCGCGGTAGTTCGGCACCATCGTCGGCTCTTGCTCGGGGTACGACTCCGTCACCTTGCGCGTGAACAGGTGGCTAATCGTCGTCTTGAGTCCGTCGAAGACGATGGGCAGGTACAGGTTCTCGAACAGGCCGAGCTTCGGCTCGTCGATCCACTTGACTTCTTTCTGGACAGTCGCTGACATTTGTTAGTCTCTCGAAATCGGGTGTCGGGTGTCGGGTATCGGGTGTCGCAGCAATATGCCTGCGGGTCGGGTCTGCGACACCCCACACCCGATACCCGACACCCGGTATTATCTGGCCGCGTACGTCACGCCGGCTTGCAGTCCCGGCGGGAGTGGTTTTTTCAGCTTGCGCGGGGCGTTGTTCACCGGGCCGTTGCGGACGGCGATCAGGCCCGCGCCGACGAACAACACCAGGGACACGCCGGTCATCGCCCAGGGGGTCACGTCGAACTGGCGGACCAGGGTCGCCGCGAGGACGTTCAGGATCGACAGCGGGATCATCACCTTCCACGCCAGCGACATCAGTTGGTCGAAGCGGAAGCGCGGGATCGTCCAGCGGACCAGCAGGAACAGCACGACGAACGCCGACATCTTGCCGGTCAGGATCAGCAACTTGACGGCGAACGCGGCGTAGGGGTTTTCGACGAGGCTTTCGAGGCCGAACAGGCCCCAACCGCCCAGGAAGACAATCGACATCAGGAAGGAGGTCGTGATCATGTGGGCGTACTCGGCCAGCAGCATCAGCCCGAGTTTCATGCTGTTCGAGTACTCGGTGTGGTAGCCGCCGACCAACTCTTGCTCGGCCTCCGGCAGGTCGAACGGCAGGCGGTTGCACTCGGCGTACACGCTCGTCAGGAACAGCAAGAAGGCCAGCGGTTGCGTGAACAAGAACCACGTGTGGTCTTGTTGGTACTGGATGACCGTTTCGAGGTTCAGCGACTGCGTGAAGAGCAGCACCCCGACGATGCTCATGCCGAGGGGGATTTCGTAGCTGATGATCTGGGCCGACGACCGCATCGAGCCGAGCAGGCTGAACTTGTTGTTCGACGACCACCCGGCCAGGATCACGCTGTACACGGCCAGGCTGCCCAGGGCGAAGCTGTACAGGATGCCGATGTCGAGGGCCGGCACGATGACCGTCGAGAAGTGCGAGGCGTACTCGGCCTGTACCGCCTCGAAGGCGGCGAACGTCGGCTGGGCCGGCGGCGGGGCGACCGTCGAGCCGATGGGCACGACGGCCAGCGCCAGCAGCGCGGTGCTGAAGGCGACGATCGGGGCCATCACGAAGAAGACCTTATCGACGTGGCCGGGGATCACTTCTTCTTTGAGGAACATCTTGCCGCCGTCGGCGATCGGCTGCAACAGGCCGAACGGGCCGACGCGGTTCGGGCCGAAGCGGTCCTGGACCCACGCGGCGACCCAGCGTTCGAGCAAGATCAGGTAGGCGATGTAGCCCATGATCGTGCCGATGACGGCGGCGATGATGAGGCCGGTGTAGATCCAATTAAACTCGGGCATCGCTTACACCGTCTGGAGTTCGAGGCGGGCGGCACCCTTGGTGGCGACCTTCGGTTCCGCCAAAGCCGCGAGCGCGGGGAAAGTCTTCGCCAGGTCCTTGCGCACGGCCGACGCTTGCGCCAGCCCCCGCTTGCCGGCCAGGTCGCAGGCGACTTGCAGTTCGCTGCGCACTTCCTTCGGCGGGTTGGCGGCGCGGCCGAAGGTCTGGGCGTACCCGGCGTGGTTCAGGAAGGTGCCGTCCTTCTCGAAATTCGACGTACCCGGCAGCAGGTACTTCGCGGCCTTGGCCAGCGGACTCGTGAACAGGTCTTGCACGACGAGCAGGTCCGGCAACGCCACGCCGGTCAGCGCCTCGGCGGTCACCGGCTCCGGGTAGCCGCCGACGAACACGACGGCCGTCGTCGCCCCGATCCCGGCGAACGGGATCACGCTCCCCTGGAAGTGCTGCAGCACCATCTCGACGCCGAGGCGGTTCGGGCACTTCTCGGCGCGGATGACGAACTTCGCCGGGGCGACCGCGTGGCCCTTCACGTCCTTGGGGTAACTGTCGTCCACACCGACGACGGGGACCGGGCCGAGCGCGAGCCG
>JAYTSV010000213.1:0-13225 GCA_043745465.1 Fimbriiglobus sp. | reverse complement strand
ACCCGTTCCCATTCCGAACACGGCCGTTAAGCACTTGGGGCCGATGGTAGTGCTTTCAGCGCGAGAGTAGGTCATTGCCGGCTTTATACAAAACCCCGTCCTGCGGAAACGCTGGACGGGGTTTTTTCGTTTCTCAATCTTCCTCGTTTCGACCCTTTTTGTGGCTCAAATCACTTCCCCGCTTCGGTTCGCTGTTGACGCCGCCCCGCCTTGACGGCCAGAATACAATCCAGTTAGACACGACGTATCCCGCCCCGTTTCACTTCAACTCGCGCGGCTACGCCCATCGATGGAAAGGACTGCTGTCTGATGACACTGCGTCGCATCTTGACCCTCTTCGGGCTGGCCATCTCCGTGGCTTCCGCCCCTCCACTGTTCGCCGACGACGCGGCTGTTCCTGCGAAGGGACCGTACGTCGTTATCGTCGGCGTCGGCGAGTTTACTGACGCCGCCATCACGGCTCGGCCGACGGCCGAGGCCGACGCGCGGGCGATGTACGACCTCTTCGTCGATCCCGCCTTTCACGACGGTGCCGATCGCGTTCAACTTCTGACGGCGAAGCCCGACGAGAAGCGGAAGTCGCAACCGGCGACCCGCGAGAACATCGTCAAGGCACTGCACGAGGCGGTCGCCAAGACGGCCAAGGACGACACGATCATTGTGGTCATGTTCGGCCGCGGCGCGTCGAGTGGTGACCAGACGTGCTTTTTCACTTCGGAGACGCAGTTCAAGGAGCGGGCCAAGACTGGGCTACTCGGGTCCGACCTCGACGCCGAGTTCAAGGCGGCCAAGGACCGCAAGATTTGCCTGATGCTCGACATCGCCTTCAAGGGCGGGTTCGATGCTGGCAAGGAGACCCTCGCCGAGCCGACCTTGCGCGACGTTCTCGGGGCCGTGTTCGGCAGCGAAGACAAGGGCGAGCAACCCCCGCCGCAAGACAAGGTCGTGATCCTGGCGACGGTGCCGAGCAGTCCCCCGCTCGCCGTCGGCGAGAACGGCTTGTTCGCCAAGACAGTGGCGGCAGCTCTTAAGGGCGAGGCGGACAGCGACGGCTACGAGCCGGACGGCCTTGTCGTCGTGGACGAACTGGTGAAGTACCTCGAAAAGAAGATGCCCGAGCAGTCCCGGGCGATCGGCAAGACGACGCTCGAAAAGGAGTCGGTGCCGTTCATCGTCGGCGAAGAGACGAGCCACTTCGCCCTGACCAAGAACCCGAAAATCACACCCAAGGTCGTCGAACGCCTCGCGGCGTTGGAAGTTCTCGGCAAGGCGAGCAAGATCACGCCCGAGATGATCGTCGAAGGCAGTACGTTGGTGACCCGGATGCCGAAGCTCAAGGCGCGGCAAGAACTCCGCAAGCAATACCAGCAACTCGCCGACCAGGCGGTCACGCCCGACGCCTTCATCGCGTCGCGGAACACGATTCTCGAAGGCATGGTTCTTCCGGCCGACGATGCGGACAAGTTCGCCCGGACGATGTTGCGGGCCATCGACGCGGTCAAGTCGGAGTACGTCAAGCCGCTCGACGCCGGGGAGTGGGCGGCACTTTCGGTCAAGGGCCTGTACCGGCGGCTGGAGCAGATCGTTCCGGACGACATCAAGGAACAGATCAAAGCGCCCAAGGGCATGGAGCGGAACGCGATCTCGGCCCTGTTCAAGGACGTGCGGACGCGCATCGGCAAGCGCGAAGACCTGGCCGGGGCCAAGGACGCGGACGTGGCGATCCTGATGATGTTCGCCGAGTTGAAGGACCCGTACACGACCTATTACGACGCCGACCTCATCAAGAAAATGGACGCGCCGCTGCGGGGCGAGTTCCGCGGCGTCGGCATTCAGATTCGCCGCGACCTGGTCCGCGACGGCCTGCTCGTGGTCAGCCCGATCAAGGGCAGCCCGGCGTACCTGGCCGGCATTCAGGCCGGGGATTTGATTACCAAGATCAAGCGCGAGACCGACGCCGAGGGCAAGCCGCTCGCGGACGACGCGGCCAAGGAGGTTTCGACCCAGGGCATGAAGACCGAGGCGGCGCTCGAACTGATCCTCGGCAAGGTCGGCGTGCCGGTGACCCTCGAAGTCGAGCGCGACGGGGTGGCCAAGGATTACGTCCTCAAGCGCGGCGTCATCTCGGTCGAGACCGTTCTGGGCGTCAAGCGGGACGAGAAGGACAACTGGGACTTCTTCATCGACCCCGAGAGCAAGATCGGCTACGTCTGCCTGACGCAGTTCTCGCCCGGAACGGCCAAGGACCTGGCGACCGCGGTCGAGAAGTTGAGGGCGGCGGGCATGAAGGGGCTGGTCCTCGACCTCCGGTTCAACCCGGGCGGTTTCCTCACCGCCGCCGTGTCGATTTGCAACATGTTCATCGAGGACTCCGAGAGCGTCATCGTGTCGGTCAAGTACCGGGCGCGCGAGCCGGAAGTCTGGCGGAGCCAGTCGGAGTCGCGGGCCAAGAAGTTCGTCAACTTCCCGATGGCGGTCCTCGTCAACGGCCAGAGCGCGAGCGCCTCGGAGATCGTCTCGGCGTGCCTGCAGGACTACAACCGGGCGGTCGTTGTCGGCGAGCGGTCCTACGGCAAGGGCAGCGTGCAGAACGTCAAAGACTTTTCGCCGACCGGTGGGCAGATCAAGTTCACGACGGCCCGGTACTTCCCGCCGACCGACCGGAACATCGACAAGAACAGCACGCCGGGTAAGCCCGAGGACGTGTGGGGCGTGACGCCGGACAAGGGTTACCTCGTCAAGCTGAGCCGCGAGCAGGCCCAGGACCTGGCCGAACAGTTCCGGGACCGGGAGATCATCAAGCCGAAGGTCGGCCCGGTCAAGGAGGCGAAGGCGTTCAAGGACGTGCAGCTCGAAAAGGCCGTCGAGTACCTGCGCGAGCAAGTCAAGGCGGTGGCCGACAAGCCGGCGAAGAAGAACGGTTGAGCGGGTCCGGCCGGTGAGGCCGGGGGTTCCGCGGGGTCTAGTGAAAGCAAGGAAACCACTCGGGTTGAACCGGGTGGTTTCTTTTTTGCGCACTTCGATTGGCGTGGCCGGGAAATCCGGGGGAGATTTGTCGAAGTTCGTTCACGCTCCGGTCGGGGTCGCCCTCATGCGCTCGCTCTCGCTCTTTCTGCTGACCGCCGGCCTGCTCGCCGCGTCGTCCGGGTGCCACACGTGCGGCGACCGGCCGCGGCTGTTCGAGCGGTTGTTCCACAACGACCGGGACGACTGCCCGTCGCGGTCGGGGCGGGACGGGGCCAGTGCGATCAAGCCGAGTTCGGACCTGGCATCCCGGGGCGGGTGCGGCGAGATGCCCGGCTCGACGATGGTGCCGACCGGGTACGCCCAAATGCACTCGACGCCGGTGTCCAGTTCGATGCCGCTGTACGCGGCCGGCCCGTTCTCGTCGTTCCCGACGGTTGGCAGCCCGGCCTTCAACCCGTCGGTCCGCGACAACGAATTGCCGATGCCGGTGCAGGGCGGTCAGCGGATCCCGCCGACCGACATGCCGCTCGGGCCACTCGCACCCGCCTCCCCGGCCAACCCGAACATTAGCGTCCCATACCCCGGTAACCCCGGTCGCTTTACGGCCGAACCGCGGAAGTAGCGTCCGCTCACGTTCGCTCACGTCCGACTTAGCGGCAGTTCGTCGTCGGGCCGGTGGGGCAACAGGTGCCGCACGAGAAGAGGCCGATGAGGCGGTCCATCGCCGACCGCCCGTGGCCGCACTGCGACGGAGCCGCGTAGGCCGGCGGCAGGGGGATCACGATGGGGGCACACCCGTAGCCGACGGGGCTACTCGCCGGGGCGGCGCAACTCGACGGCGCGAACAAGCCGAAACCATTGAAGATGCGGGTCTTGCACGAGCCGTTCGCGCACGGATTGGTCGCGGTGGGCTGGCTCGCCGCCAGGAACGCCGAACCGAGGCGCTGGCCGGGGGCGTGACTGGTCGCGCACGGTGCGGCGGCGGCGGGGTAGCCGGGGTTCTTCTCCGGGACGCAGGCGACGTAAGCCCGGATCGGGGCGTGGTAGGGCACCGGCGTCAGCACGGGCAAGAGACTCGGGCCGGGGTGCCAGGTCAGCCAGTTCATGACGCGGTCGAAGCCCGGTCGCGGCTTCCCGGCCGCGTCGCGGGAAACCGTCGTGAAGAGCGGCGCGCCGCAGGCCGGGGGGCACGGCGTGCCGCAGGCCTCCGACGCGCACATCCCGGCCGGGACGGTCGGCGAAGTCGGCAACGGCATCGACAGCAAGCCGCCGAGCGGTTGGAGGGCGTCGAAGTGGCCCGGCGCGACCGGGTGTTGCGTCACGACCGGCGTCGTCGCCGTGCGGCCGCTCGGCATCGGGGCGGCGAGCGGGGCCGGGGCGAGGACGGTCGCCGGGGTGGCGTCCCCGGCGGGGCGGGTGCGGACCGTCGTGCCGGGGTAGACCGAAACCGGGGTCGGGCCTTGCGCCCACGCCGAGGCCCCGAAAGCGACGCTGAAGCCCAAGATCATCGCGCGTTTCATCGCAAACCCCTCACCGGACGGCCGACGGCCGCGGAATCGGAAGAACCGTTCCGGAGAGTTTCGACCGGGCGACCGGTACGACCGCGTCAACAGTTGGGCACCGGCCGGGGGTTTGCCCGCCGACGCCGTGAGCATCCGGCAAACTCCGCGCAGCTTGCCGCATTAGTGGCCCGAACTACTCGTCGTCGGACAGGCCGGGGAGCGACGGCTGGACTTGCGGCGGTAACGCCGCCGGGAACTTGACCCCGGACGCGCCGCGCGGCACCAGGGGGCGTGGCGTCAACTCCATCGGTACGGTCGGGGCGTGCTGAGTCGCCGTGATCATGACCGCGTCCGAGCCGAGGCGGTCGAGGCTCGCCCGGGCCGACTCCCGCGCGAGGGCGGCCGTGTTACAGTCCTTGCTGAGGTGCAGTTGCACGAGGTGCTTCAAGCGCCCCGGAGCGGCCCGGCGGACGACCGTTTCCACGAGTTCGCCGGCCTGGGCGTTCGACAGGTGGCCGTTCGGACCGAGGACTCGCTGCAACAAGACGGGGTGCCGCCCGCTGGCCCGCTGCAGGGCTTCGTCGTGGTTGTACTCGACGGCGAGCAGGTCCACGTCCGCGAAGGCGTCGAGCAGGGCCGCGGTGACGTGGCCGACGTCGGACGCATACGCGAGGCTCCACCCCCGGCCGTCGGCCGCCGTCGCGTCGATGCGGAAGCCGAAGGTGGGGTCGGCGTCGTGGGGCACCCGCACGGCCCGCAGTTCGACCCCCGGAGCAAGGGCGAGCGGCACCCCTTCGGCGTAATTGCCGACCAGGCCGGCGCGGGGCAGGGGGCCGTAAGTGGACTGTGCCGAGAGCGTGTCGTGGTGCCGGGCGTGGGCGAGCAGGGGGATGTCGAGCCGGCGGAAGTGTTCGAGCGTGTCGCGGTTCCAGTGGTCGCCGTGGGTGTGGGTGAGTACCGCTGCCCGCACGACCTTCCAACTGCGACCGACGGCCGCCAGGCGTTCGCCGATCAGGTGCGGTGGCAGGCCGAAGTCGATCAGCCAGGCGTTCGCCCCGACTTCGAGCAGACTCGCATTCCCGGAACTGCCGCTCGCCAGGACAGTAAATCGACCGACCATAATCCCTTTCTAGACCCCCGCCGCCCGGAAGTCCAGCGCCTCCAGCCGCCCGGTTCGACGCCCGCGGTCGGCGAGAAAGCGGAATCGTGACTTGCAAGATGGCACGCGGCCCGGTAAATTTCGCAGACCTGGAGAGGTGGCAGAGTGGTTGAATGCGTTAGTCTCGAAAACTAATATACCCGCAAGGGTATCGAGGGTTCAAATCCCTCCCTCTCCGCTGAACGCGACCGTAGTCGATCCCGACACTGTTCTTCTCAGACTCTTCGCCGCTCCCATCGCCGCCTCGATTTCACCCCGCTTTGGTGACACTCAGGTGATGCCGGGCGATCATCTCGACGGCCTGGAGCTTGAACTACACCTACCAGGCCGCCCGCGACGCCTTCCCGGAGGCGAAGACGGTCGGCGCATTTTCGACACCGAAGGGGGCAAAGAGTGGTGGACCGAGAACGGGACGGACCTGATGGACGCGCGGTTCGACCTGACGCCGGGCAGCCGGTCGATGACGATCATGGCGGCTTACGCGACGGCCAAGCAGGCCGCGAAACGTCGGTAGCCGCCGAAGACCCCGAGTTGTCGGCCGAAGACGACGCGATCTTCGACGCGGTGTGCGCCGCCCGCGTCGCCGCGCGGCGGGTCGCCCGAGACTAGCGGCCCGCCGCGGAGTGGGACAACGTGAACCACGGCGAACACGACTTCGCGCCAAAAACCCCAGATGGGGTGTTGCACCGATGGGTCGGAGCCGGTTACACGGTGTCCGGCGATCCGGGATGACGAGGTTTGCTGCGCTCGCACCACCGGTCGCGGCGGCCCCGACCGGTAGCATGAATGCGGCGTGCGAGGGACGCGGATGCCGACGGTCTACGTGGACGCGGACGCTTGTCCGGTCAAGGACGAGATATACCGCGTCGCCGCCAGGTACGCGGTCCCCGTGCGGGTCGTGGCGAACGCCCCGCTCCGGGTGCCGACCGGCGCGCTCGTCGAACTCGTCGTCCGGCCGGGGTTCGCCGCCGCGGACGACTACATCGCCGAGCACGCCGGGGCCGGGGATGTCGTCGTCACCGCGGACATCCCGCTCGCCGCCCGGTGCCTCGCCGCCGGGGCACTCGCTCTCGACATGCGGGGGTTCCCGTTCTCCACTGAAACCATCGGCGAAGCGATGGCCGTCCGCGACATGATGCGCGGCCTGCGGGCCGACGGCACGGTCGGCGGCGGCCCCCCGCCGATGGCCCCGAAGGACCGCTCGCGGTTCCTGTCGAAGCTCGACCAGTACCTGTCCGCCGTACGCCGCAAGTACCCGCTGCCGACCCCGGCCGCGCCGCCGGTGCCCGACGCGACGCCGGGCGTGAGTTGAGTTCCACTGCCGCTTGCGGTATTGGTAGTGACCGAGTCGCAACCCGCCTGGTAGAATTGTCTTTCTGCCGAACCCCGTTCCCCTCCGCACGCCTGGGCCAACCGATGCCCGCCCGCCGCGTCCCCGCCTACTTGCTGATCGCTGCACTGTCGTGCAGTCCCGCCGCGCGGGCCGACGACGGCGTCGAGTTCTTCGAGGCGAAGATTCGCCCGGCGCTCGTCGAGCATTGCTACGCCTGCCACTCGGCCGGGGCGAAGAAGTCCAAAGGCGGACTGCGCCTCGACACCGTCGAGGCCCTGCGCAAGGGCGGCGACTCCGGCACCGTCCTGGCGGCCAAGGGCGGGGCGGGCCTGATCCTCAAGGCGGTCGAGTACGCCGACGAGGCGTCTGCGATGCCGCCGAAGGGCAAGCTGCCCGACGCCGTGATCCGAGACTTCCAGAAGTGGGCGCGACTCGGCTACCCCCTGCCCGCAGAGACCGCCGCGAAGGCCGGCCCGGCGACCGGTGACCCCGCGAAGGACAAAGACTTCTGGGCCTTCCGCCCTGCCGCGGAACGCCCCGCGCCGCCGACCTCCCGGCCGCAGTGGGCGACGGACAAGCTCGACCACTTCGTGCTGCAAAAACTCGACGAGCAGAAGTTGACCCCCGCCCCGGCCGCCGACCGCCGCACGCTCATTCGCCGCGTCTCCTTCGACCTCGTCGGCCTGCCGCCGACGCTCGCTCAGGTCGAGGCGTTCGCCGCCGACCCGCGGCCCGACGCTTACGAACGGCTCGTGGACGGACTGCTGGCGTCCCCGCGGTTCGGCGAGAAGTGGGGCCGGCACTGGCTCGACGTGGCCCGCTACGCCGAGGACCACTCGACGGGCGAATCGACGTGCACGCCGCCGCGGTTTCCGGAGCGCTACCGCGACTGGGTCATCGCCGCGTTCAACGCCGACGTGCCCTACGACCAATTCGTCCGCCGGCAGTTGGCCGCCGACTTGCTCCCCGGGTTGCCGCCGGCCGACCTCGCGGCGCTGGGGTTCCTGGGCTTGTCGCCGGTCTACCACAAGGAGCCGAAGCTGTCGCAGGAAGTCGTCGCGGGGATCGTCGCCGACGAGTGGGACGAGCGGCTCGACACCGTGACCCGCGGCTTCCTCGGGCTGACCGTGGCGTGCGCCCGCTGCCACGACCACAAGTTCGACCCGATCCGCACGGAGGACTACTACGCCCTCGCCGGGGTGATGGCGAACACGCAACTCGCCGAGCGGCCCCTGAAGGCCGACGGGGACGCCGACGCCGAGGCGCTCACGACCGTCCGGGCGCGGCTGATCGACATGAACATGCGAGTCGGGTACGCCAAGGAGCAGAAGGACACGGCGGTGAAGGCGAAGCAGGACGCCGCCCCGTTCGAGCAGCCGATCAAGACTTACGAGGCGGCCCTGAAGGCGTTGAAGGAGCGGGAGAAGGCTCTGTACTCCGGGCCGATCGCGCCGGGCGTGCGGGACGCCGGGACGTGGGTGACCGGGGACGGCCCGGCCTGGACGGTCATCGAGTACAAGCCGGACGCGATGCGGAACCTGCCGGTATTCCTCCGCGGCAACTCGGCCCGGCCCGGGGCCGTCGTCCCGCGACGGTTCTTGCCGGTCCTGTCGAACGGCGACCCCAAGCCGGTCACGCAGGGTAGCGGCCGTCTCGAACTCGCCGGCGCGATTGTCGGCGACGCCAAGGGGCTGACGGGCCGCGTCTTCGTGAACCGCGCCTGGGGCTGGGTCTTCGGCCGGCCGCTCGTCACGACGCCGAGTAACTTCGGCCGCCTCGGTGACCCGCCGACGCACCCCGACCTGCTCGACGACCTGACCGCCCGGTTCTTCGCCAACGGTTGGTCGATCAAGTGGCTCGTCCGCGAGATGGTGCTGTCGGCGACGTACCGCCAGTCGAGCCGGCACGTCGAGGCGTTCGCCCTGAGCGACCCCGACAACCGCTGGCTGTGGCGTGCCCCCCGCAAGCGGCTCGAAGTCGAGGGCTGGCGCGACGCGATGCTCCAGGTCAGCGGGCAACTCGACCTCCGCGCCGGCGGCCCGTCGGACGACCTCGACCGGGTGGGTAGCGTCCGCCGCACGGTGTACGGCAAGGTCAGCCGGCAGCGGCCGCCGGACGTTCACCGCCTGTTCGACCTGCCCGACGCCAACACCCACGGCGAGAAGCGGGGCTCGACCACGACCCCGGTGCAGCAGCTCTACTTCCTCAACAGCCCGTTCGTCCGCAAGGCGTCGGCCGCGCTGGTGAAGCAAGTCCCGACGACCGACGTGCCGCCGGCCGACATCGCCAAGTCGCTGTACCGCCGGGTGCTGTTGCGCGAGCCGACGCCGACCGAACTCGCCACGGCCTTACGACTGGTCGGCGCGGACGACGGCGACGACCCGGCGTCGTGGGAATTACTCGCTCAGATTCTGCTCGCCAGCAACGAGTTCCTGTTCCTGAACTGAGGCGAGACCTCACCCCCCGAGCGAAAGGCGACCTCACCCCCCAACCCCCTCTCCGAAGCGGAGAGGGGGAGCAAGTGAGTTTGAGTCGTCGATTGCCACCCGCTTGCTCCCCTCTCCGCGTCGGAGAGGGGCAGGGGGTGAGGTCAAGCCCCCAGCTCTCGAAGAGGCCCGCCATGCCCCCCGACGACCCGTTCGCCCCGACCCGCCGGCAGTACCTGCGCCAACTCGGCGGCAGCGTCGGCCTGCTCGGGCTGTCGGCGTTCTTGCCGGGGAGCGACGCCCTGGCGGCCGGGGGGCTGCCGAAGCCGCACTTCCCGGCGAAGGCGAAGCGGCTCATCGTGCTGTTCATGGCCGGCGGGCCGTCGCACCTCGACACCTTCGACCCGAAGCCGGCGATCGAGAAGCACGCGGGCACGCGGCCGGGGGCGGTCGATTTGCGCACCGAGCGGGTCACCGGCGGGCTGCTGCCGTCGCCGTTCGGGTTCAAGCCGGGCGGCAAGAGCGGGCTGCTGGTCAGCGACCTGTTGCCGGGGATGCGCGACTGCGCCGACGACCTGTGCGTGATCCGCTCCGTGTACGCGGTTAACCCGAACCACTCGCCGGCCGCGAACTTCCTGGCGACCGGCCGCATCGACGCCGTCCACCCCGGCGTCGGCCCGTGGCTGACCTACGGCCTCGGCAGCGAGAGTGCCAACCTGCCGGGGTTCGTGTCGCTCGGCAACGGCTTCGGCAACTTCGGCTTCGAGCGCAGCGGCTACCTGCCGGGCCAGCACCAGGCGACCAAGGTGAGCAGCAAGGAGGCCGACCCCGAGCGGATGATCCGCCACTTGAAGAACCCGCAACTCGACCCCAAGTTGCAGCGGCTGCAACTCGACGCCCTCCAGGCGATGAACGCGGCCCACGCCGCCGCCAACGGCCACGACCCGCAACTCGAAGCGCGGGTCCGGGCGATGGAAACCGCCTTCCAAATGCAGTCCGCCGCCGGCGAGGCGTTCGACGTGCGCAAGGAGCCGCAGTCCGTGCGCGACCGCTACGGCAGTGGCGAGTTCGCCAACGCCTGCCTGCTGGCCCGCCGGCTGGTCGAGCGCGGCGTCCGGGTCGTGCAGGTCTCCAACGGCGACTGGGACCACCACGCGAAGATCAACGCCAACCTGCGCCGGAAGTGCGGCGAGATCGACAAGCCGATCGCCGCGCTCCTCGCCGACTTGAAGCAGCGTGGGCTGCTCGACGAGACGCTGGTGGTCTGGGGCGGCGAGTTCGGCCGCACGCCGGTGTCCGAGAGCGGCGACGGCCGGGACCACAACCACTTCGGCTTCTCGCTGGTCCTCGCCGGCGGCGGCATCAAGGGCGGCGTGGCCTACGGGGCGACCGACGAGTTCGGCTTCAAGGCGGTCGAGAACCGCGTGAGCGTCCACGACCTGCACGCGACGATCCTGCACCAGATGGGCCTCGACCACGAGAAGCTGACGTACCGGCACAGCGGCCGCGACTTCCGGCTGACCGACGTGAGCGGTACGGTGGTCCGCGACATCCTGGCGTGACACCGCCCGGCGACGCCTCGCCCCTTGCCGGCCCCGCCGCGGGGGTTAGACTGGCCCCGCGCGAGTCCTCACCGGTCCGGAGCGCCGCTCGCACGCCGGTGGGGCGCGCCGAACCCCCTGGCTGGCGGCCGATGTCCGACACCTCGCAGATCCTCCGCGACCTCGCCGCGGGCGACCCCGACGCGGCGAGCCGCTTGTGGGCGCGGGTGTACGACGAATTGCGGCGGCTCGCGGCGGCGCGGCTGCGCGGGGAGCGGGCCGGGCAGACCCTCCAGCCGACGGCCCTGGTCCACGAGGCGTACTTCCGGCTCGTCGGGGCGGGCGGGGCCGAGGCGGCGTGGTCCGGCCGGGGCCACTTCTTCGCGGCGGCGTCCGAGGCGATGCGCCGCATCCTCGTCGAGGCGGCCCGGCGTAAGCGGCGGCTCAGGCACGGCGGGGGGCGGGGGCGCGTCGAGTTGACCGACGCCGCGGCCGCCGCCCCCGACCCCGGCGGCCTGGTCGAACTCGACGAGGCCTTGACCCGCCTGGAGGCCGCGGACGCCGAGGCCGCGCTGCTCGTGAAGTTGCGCTACTTCGGCGGGCTTTCGGTCGAGGAGGCCGCCGAGGCGGCCGGCGTCTCCCGCGCGACGGCCTACCGGCAGTGGGCCTACGCCCGCGCCTGGCTGCGCTGCGAGTTGGGCGGAGGCGCGGCCGGCGCGGAGTAATTCGCCCGCAGCGTGAGACGGTTCGGGGCCGCCCGTCGCACGGACCGGTGGTGCCTCGCCCCCCAGCCCCCGGACCCGCCATGCCCCACGACGCCAAAGCCGTGTTCCTCCTCGCCCTGGCGGCCGACGCCGTGGGCCGCGCCGCGGTCCTCGACGCGGCGTGCGGCGGCGACGCTGCGCTGCGGCGGCGCGTGGACGCCCTCCTCGCCGCCCACGCGGCCCCGGCGGCGGCGTGGGAGCGCGAACAGATCGACGCGGGCGCGGTCACCGCCGAATTCTCCGCCGACCTCCCCGCCGACGAGATCGCCGACGTGCGGCCGCTGCTCGCCCCGAGCGACCGGCCGGGTGCCCTGGGCCGGCTCGGCCACTACGATATCACGGCGGTCCTCGGCCGCGGCGGCTTCGGCGTCGTCTTCAAGGCGTTCGACTCGCGGCTCGAGCGGCCGGTCGCCATCAAGGTGCTCGCGCCGGCGCTGGCGGCGACCTCGCCGGCGCGGAAGCGCTTCCTGCGCGAGGCCCGCTCGGCCGCGGCGGTGCGGCACGAGCACGTCGTCGCCACCCACGCCGTCGAGGACGAGCCGCTGCCGTACCTCGTCATGGAGTTCATCGACGGGCGGACCCTCCAGCAGGCCATCGACCAGGACGGCCCGCTGCCCGCGGCGACCGTCGCCCGGCTGGGCGAGCAGATCGCGCGGGGCCTGGCCGCCGCCCACGCGCAGGGGATCGTCCACCGCGACATCAAGCCGGCCAACATCCTGCTGGAGGCGGGGCCGGTGCCGCGGGTCAAGCTGACCGACTTCGGCCTGGCCCGCGCCGCCGACGACGCCAGCCTGACGCAGAGCGGCTTCCTCGCGGGGACGCCGCTGTATATGGCCCCGGAGCAGGCCCGCGGCGAGGCGGTGGACGCGCGCAGCGACCTGTTCAGCCTCGGCAGCGTGCTCTACGCGATGCTGGCCGGCCGCCCGCCGTTCCGCGCGCCGACGACCGTGGCGGTCCTGAAGCGCGTCTGCGACGACACGCCGCGGCCGATCGGCGAACTGGCCCCCGAGGCCCCGGCGTGGCTGGCGCAGGTCATCGCCCGGCTGCACGCCAAGGACCCCGCCGGCCGGCCCCAGACGGCGGCGGCCGTCGCCGAGTCGCTGGCCACCGGTATTGCCCCCGCCGCCCCGGCCCCCGCGCGGAAGTCCCGCCGGCTGGCCGCGGCCGCGGCCGTCGCGGCGGTCGTACTCGCCGGCCTCGCCGTCACCGAGGCGACGGCCGTCACCCGCTTCGGCGGCACCGCCCTGCGGCTGTTCTCGCCCGAAGGCACGCTCGTCGTCGAGGTGGACGACCCGGCCGTGAGCGTCCGCGTGGACGGCGAGGAGGCTGTCGTCGCCGGCGCGGGTGGGCGCGAACTCCGGCTCAGGGCGGGCCGCCACGAGGTCGAGGCGAGCAAGGGCGGCCAGCCCTTCCGCCGCGAGGTCGTGACCGTGACTCGCGACGGCCGCCAGGTGCTGCGCGTCGGCCAGGAGCCGCCCGCCGCCGCCCCCGCCGCCTCGGCGGTCGCGCCGGCCCCACGCCGCGGCCGCGGCG
>JAYTSV010000212.1:0-3531 GCA_043745465.1 Fimbriiglobus sp. | reverse complement strand
CGGCCGAGCACCGCGAGTGGCTGACGCTGTTCTTCAGCGGCTTCGTGCTGTTGCAGTTCTGGAACCTGTTCAACGCCCGCGCCTTCGGCACCGGGGCGTCGGCGTTCGCCGGGTTGGGCCGCAACCCGGCCTTCCTGCTCATCGCCGCGGTCATCCTGGGCGGCCAAATACTCCTCGTGCAGTTCGGCGGCGAAGTCTTCCGCACCGTACCGTTGACGGCCGTGCAGTGGGCGGTACTGGTGTTCGTCACGTCGCCGGTGCTGATCGTCGGCGAGTTGGCCCGGTTCGTCGGCCGCCTGTGGGGTTAGGAGGGACGCATGGAATTCACCACCGAAGAGCTGCTCGAAGCGATCGACAAGGTCGTCCGCGAACTGCTCGACCTGCACGACGTGACCGAGCCGCCGGTCGATGCGGTCGCGCTCGTGACGGACGAGTTCGAGTACGTCACCCGCGAGGCCGAGCCGGAGGACGACGAGCCGCAACAGGGGCGGTTCGGGCCGCGGCCGCCCGGCAGCGGCGGGCGGGGCCGGCGGCGCGAGGTCGTGTTCAAGCCCGAGCAGTCGGACGAGTCCCGGCAAGCGGCGTGCGCCCGGGCGTGCGCGAAGGAACTGATCCCGCGCGTGCTGGCCCGGTTGGGCATCACCGTCACGCCCGACAACCGGCCGGCGACCTCCCAGATCGTCGGGTTGATCGCGCCGCGTATTCTGTTGCCCACGAAGTGGTTCGACCGGGACGCGCGGAAGGCCGGGTACGACCTGTTCGCGCTCAAGGACCGCTACCCCACGGCCGGGTACGAACTGCTCACGCTGCGGCTGCTCGACCTGGAGGAGCCGTGCGTGATCACGGTCGTGGACGATGGCACCATCGGCACGCGGCGCAGTAATCGCTACGGAGTGAGCAAGACACTGCACGAGGCGGAGCGGCGGTGCCGGGAGAAGGTCGCCGAGGAGGACGAGCCGCAGAAGGTGCGGTTCGACGGGTGGACGTGCTGGGGCTGGCCGATCCCGGGCGGGGCTTTCCGGCGAATCATTTTGCGGAGTCTGCCGGACGAGTTATAATGCCGGTTGACGTGAGACCCGGCGGCGTACCTCCTTCTAAGCGATGGGGCAAGTTGGCCGGGCGTTTTCATGCCCGAACGCGCCGCCCGAACCCCCGAAATTTTTCCGGCGGAACGCGGCGTGTGGCTTTTGACCCGACCTCCGGGTACGACCCGGAGAAGGAGCGATCCGCGATGTCAGACGATCGGATCCCGATGACCCGCGAGGGGTACGACAAGAAGAAGAAGCAACTCGACCTGATGAACGGGCACGAGATGATCGAGCTGACCAAGCGGATCGCCACGGCCCGCGAACTCGGCGACCTCGGGGAGAACGCCGAGTACCACGCCGCCCGCGAGGACCAGGGGATGCTGCAAGCCCGCATCAACCAGCTCAAGGACCAACTCTCGCGCGCCGAGATCGTCGATAAGGACTCTCTGCCGACCGATAAGGTCGCCTTCGGCAGCCGCGTCCGGGTCGTGGACCTGGACACGAAGGAGGAGGAGACGTTCGACCTCGTCGGCCCCGGCCAGGAGAACCCGAGCACGAACCGCATCCTGACCTCAAGCCCGGTGGCCCAAGGCCTCGTCGGGAAGAAGAAGGGCGAGACGGCGGAGATCCCCGTGCCCAGCGGCCTGATCCACTTCAAGATTCTCGAAATCACCCCGGCCGACCTTTAACGCGCTCCGGAACCGGTCGGGCACGACTTTCGCTCCGGTCGGACTGGAAATCGTGCCGATGCTTCACTAGAGTTTTGCGCATGCGAGTCCGCGTAACCGGAAACATCGGCCCCAACCCCGGGGCCGGCAGACTGGCAGGTTCGCCTTGGTCGACAGTCAACTCCCGAGTATTCACCTCGAAGGCACGCCCCGCCGCCAGGACTACCGCGCCGCCCGGGATCGCCTCCACGGCGTGTGCGGCGACTACACACTGGCCGGTCACCCCGACGATCTGCCCCTCGGCCACGCCGCCCTCGAACCCGGTGCCGCCACCCTGATCGGGCCACCCGCCACACATTTCGCCTACTTTTTGTCCGACGGGTCGAAGGAGCACTCGCTCAAAGTCGGCATCAACACGGTCGGCCGGTTGAGCACGAACACCGTCGCCATCCCGGACGAACACGTCTCACGGCGGCATTGTGCCATTGTGATTCACCAAGACGGCCGCATCGAACTGCACGACGTGGCGTCGAAAAACGGCACGCTCCTGAACGGCCAGCGCGTCCCCGCGCCGGTGCCGCTCCGGGCCGGCGATGTCATCACACTGTGTACCCGCCGCATCACCGTCGTCGCCCGCCCCCTCAACGATCCCCTCGACGGCCTGCTCTAACCGGGACCACGAGTGCCCACATTCCCAGTCCTCTTTGACACCGACCGACCGTTCTACCCGGCCGACGGCGTCTGCCCGGTCTGCGGAGCGAAGTTCACCCGAGGCTTCGCGTATTTGAGCGGCGGAGCACTCTTGATGTCCGCCGACGGCCAAGACAGCATCGACTCCGACCGGTGCCGCGGCTTCCTGGAGATCGGCTTCGACGGTAGCGATCCCGACCTGCGCGACTCGGCCGGCGTGACGATTGTCTCCGAGTTGAGCGGCGGGCAATTCGACCTCAACTGGTGTTCGGTCTACTGCCTGCGCGTCTGGCTCCTGGGGCTGCTCGATCGAGTCGAATCGGCGGCCGGTCCTCCGAACCCGCCCGGGGTGTTGGCGTAGGGGCACGTGTAAAACGCCGCCGCCCCGGGAGGTTCTCCCGGGGCGGCGGATCGGCACAGGGTCGCGCGGACGACGGGGATGGACTTCGACTACTCGTCGTCGGACTCGCGGCCGGGGGTTTGAGGGGAACCCGTCGGCGACCGCGAGGCGTTCACTTGCCAAGTTAACTTTAATCGCCCGCCACAGCCACTGCTAGCGGAATGCCGCCGCGGCCGTGCGGAATGCCGAGAATTTTCGGCCTGCACTCGGCCGGCGTTGCGACCGGCTGACGCCCCGTTGCCGCCGGTTAACGCCGCGGCCGGCACAGCACCCAGAGGCCGCCGAGGACGAGCGCGTCGCCGATGACGTGGAACGGCACGACCCAAACCGCGTCCGGCGCGTCGATCACGCCGGAGTTCTCGAAGCGGGCCGCGAACTCCTTGCCCCTCCCGGCCGTGTCGTTACTCAACTGCGCGGCGAGGGCGGCCCACGACTTGAGGATGTACAACAGCGCGAGCAGGTGCGTCCAGGCGAAGAAGGCGAACCCGACGAGGAACAGCCAGACGGCCCGGCGGTCCTCGCGCAAGGGCCGGACGACGGCGAACAGGGCCAGCACGGCGAACGCGGCCGCGGCGTAAACGTACCAGGCGGTCAGCAGCATGTCCCAGCGATTGAAGGTCTGGTCGAGTAGGGTTTGTTCGTTCATCGCGGTTCTCCGTTGGCGGGCCGGCGGGGTGCTTCTTATGGTGTAAGGATTCGCCCCGTTCGCCCACTGGCCACGCCCATGACGCCCCGCACCCCGTTC
>JAYTSV010000211.1:0-43346 GCA_043745465.1 Fimbriiglobus sp. | reverse complement strand
AGGCCGTCACGCCGCTGTCGATGGTGTTGTGGGCCAGCGAGAGGCCGACCGCCACGCCGACGGCGGTCCCACTGCCCGGCGCGACGGTCAACGCGCCGCCGGCCGTGACGGCGACGATCCGACCCGCGTCGGTGGCGGTGACGGCGAGGCTGTCGCCGGCCACGACGACGCTGGACCGGACGGCCGCGTCCGTCCTGGATTCGATCCGGTTGAACGAGGCCGTCACGACGCCGGCGACGTTCACGGTGCTGTTGCCCGCGCCGGCGCTGACCGCGCCGCCGCCGGCCAGCGCGGTGATGCTGGACAGCGTGTCCGCGGCGACCGTCACGCGGCCAGAACCGGCTACCCCGCCGCCCAGGGTGAGGCCGGCGTCGCGGACGAAGGCGTCGGTCGTCGCGATGATGCCGTTGTAGCTGAAGGCCCCGGCCAGCGAGACCCCGACCGACGACCCCTTCCCGATGGGCGGGGGCGGCACAGTGAACGCCAGCGCGCCGGTCGCGGAGACGATGGAGTTGCGGTTGTTGGCGAGCACCTCGACCCGGTCCGCCCGCAGCGAGCGCACGTCGGTCAGCGACGCCCGGGTTTCGTCGGCCACCAGGTTCACCCCGACCGCCGCGGCGACGCCGATCCCGATACTGCTGGAGCCGGGGGTCTGGGTCTTGCTGCCGGCGGACGGTGTATCGACCCCCTTACTGATCGCGGCCCCGGCGACGGTGAAGGCGAAGACCTGCCCCGCCACGCTGGCGCGGGCGGTCACCCCGCCCGCCCAGCGGGTGGCGTCCGGGTCGGCCGGCGCGATGTCGAAGGTACTCGGGACCGGCGCGGCGGCTCGTGCGTCGAGGCCGCCGATGACCGCACGCGTGTGGCGGTCGAGGTTGTTGACCGCGACCGCGATCCCCACGCCGACCGCCTCGCCGGTGGCCACCCCGCCGGCCCAGTTGATCTGGGTCTCGAGGCTGCCGGCGTACACGTCCACGCGGCCGCCGCTGATGGTCGATCCGGCGTCGAGGTGGGCCAGGGTGTCGCTCTTCTGCTCGACGTAAGCAAACGTGCCGCCGATGGCGAGCGTGCCGGCGCTGGCACCGGCCTGCGAGAAGTTGAAGCCCATGATGGCTTCTTCGGCCTTGATGTTCAGCCCGGAACGCTTGCCGCTGTACAGATCGACCCCCGACTCGACGATCGCGTGGGTCGTGTTGTCGAGGGAACTCAGGAACAGGGCACCGCCCACGCCCCCCTTCTCGCCCGAGCCGCCACCGGCCCGCGACTTGTACGGCTTCGCCCCGACCACCCCGGTCGGGTCGAGGCCGGCCGTCGGCAGGTTGAACTCGAACACCCCGGTGAGGTTCAGGAACTGCATGGCGTTGGTCGCCTCGACCGACACCACGTGCTCGTCGAGGTTGTTGGCGTTGCTGCTGTGGGTGACGTTGTCGTTGTCGGCGGGGTCCGCGTGGTCGGGCCGGTAGAACGGGTCCTGGTTGATCTTCGCCCCCGAGCGGACGATCGCTTCGGAGACGTTCGTGAAGTCCAGCACGTTGACGGAGCCGGCGATGCCGACGTTGTCCCCGGTCGTGGACGACTGCGCCCAGGTGTTCAGCAGGTCCGACTTCAGCCCCAGAGTGCCGTCGAGGTAGCTGTTCACCCCGCCCACGCCTTGGGACGTGATCTTGTCGCTCAGCTCGCCGGCGGAGGTCGGCACGAACTCGTCCGGCCGCGTGAGGTACGGGTAGGTCACGGACGAGATGACCCGCAGGGCGCGGAGGGCGTCGAGGTGGGCACCGCTCTCGACGACCGCCCGCGCGGTATTGTGCTCGACGCCGACGACCACGGCGGCGCTGACGCTGGCCGCCGCGGCCTTGCCGCCCGCGCCCAGCGCCTCTCCGATGAGGCTGTCGGCGGTGAGCTTCAGCTTCTCGACGACCTCGGCCCGCAGCTCCATGTCGTCGTTCGAGTTCAGGTCGGCCGTGCCGCCGATCAGCGTCTGCACGACGTGGTCGGTGTAGGAGAAGGCCAGGGCACCCGCGACGCGGAGGGGCGCGGCACCGGGGGTGGGCGCGCCGGGGGCGGGGGCGGCCGGGCGCGGGGGCGTGCCCGGGAGGGCGGGCGCGGGGGAGGACGGGCGGGCCGGGGTGGCGTAGATCGCCGTGAGGAATCGTAGGAGCTGCTCGAGCGCCGTGCTGCCCGTTTGCGGGTCGGAGTTCGTCGTCTTCTTGGCACCGTAGTCGGCCAGCTCGAAGAGGGTGAAGTCCGCCGGCGAGGCGTCGGTCAGGCCGGCCGAGGCCGCGGCCCCGTCGGCGGCGTCGAGCCGGCTGAGCACGCCGAACGTGGCGAAGTTGGAGTCGAAGATCTGCGTCGCACTGAGGCTGAACCCGGTGGCACCGGCGGGGACGGCCCCCAGGTCGATGCGCGCAATGCCCCCGCGGGTCTCGTTTTCGAGGGTCCCCAGGCGGATGGTTTGAGAGGAGACCAGCCGGCTGTCGCCGGTCAGGTTGAACTGATCGACGCCGGCCATCACGTAATAGACCCCGCCGTCCTCCAGCCCGGGGATGGGGGCGGTGCCTTGGTGGTAGATGACCGCCTGGCCCAGTTCGAACGTGTTGCCGACGCCGCCGAAGGTGATCGTGTCCTCGGCGGGATCGACCCCGGCCGCGTCGAAGCCGCGCGCGTTCAGTGACACCGGCGAGCCGGGGTTCGCGGACGGGGGCGTCAGGTCGATCCCCTTGCCGTCGATGGCGTCCTGCTCGTTCCGCGCGAGCCGGATGAACTTGCTCTCGTCGATGGAGGGCGTGGCGGGGTCGTCCTGCGGGCGGATGATGTAGTACGTCGCCCCGGCGTTCAGGCCGCCGATCGAGTTGCCGCGCCGCGGCGAGTACGTGACCGTGTCCTCGGTGACGACGACCCAGTTGACCGCTTTGTTGTCCTCGTTGTAGACGCGGATGAGGTTCCGGGCGTAGTCGATGTAGCCGACCTTGTTCGGGTCGGTGGTCGTCGGATCGAACTCCATCTTGACGACTTCGCCGCCCGGCGTGTTCATGTCGGCGGTCACCGTGCCGTCGACCCGGGCCACGATGTTCGCCTTCGAGAACTGGAGCGCCAGCGACACTGCCGCGGTGCCGTCGGTGGCCAGGCTGGTGCCCGCCGCCGCGTTCGAATCGACGCCCCCCAGCGCGCGGACGTTCACCGTCCGACCGGCGTGGACCCGGGCCGTGTTGGCGACCGTGGTCAGAGAGGTCACGACCGCGTTGGCGACCGCGATCGACCCGGCGAAGGCGTTGGTCAGGGAGCCGCCCCCGCCGCCCGCCGCCCCGCCGGGCTTCTCCTGGCCCGGGGGCGCGGTCTCCGCGCTGATGTCGGCGGTGGCCCGCGCGTCCGAGGTAATGTTCACCGCCCCGCCCCCCTCGACGAGCACGCCGGGGGCCACGTCGATGGTGGCCGTGGCCGTCGCCTGGGCGTAGCCGATGCTGAAGAAGGCCGGGCTGCTGGCCTGGCCGGTGCTCGCGGCGGAGGCGGTCGCGTAGACGCCGACGACGTCGTCGGCCAGGAGGCTGCTGTTCGCGCCGAGGGTCACCTTCGCCTCCGCGCCCTTCACCAGCACTTTGATCGGCAGGGCGGTCAGGTCGTTGAGGAAGCCCAGGGCCGGGTCGGTGAAGAAGTTCGCCTGCAGCGTGGTGAGGCCGAGAGTCTGCGCGAGGGGCCGGTCCTCGGCCTGGGCGATCAGGTAGATGCTCGCCGCCGTCAGGGTGGCCCCCGGCCCGATGTCGATGGACACGGACTTGCGCAGGAAGCCGGACGGGAGCAGGTTCTCGAGTTCGGGGGTGGCCACCCGGCGGGCGCGGAACACGATGTCGCCGGCCAGGCCTGGGGCACCCGCGACGCGGGTGGACAGCGTCACCCCAGGGGCGACGACGATGCTGTCCGCGAACACCTCCAGGTAGCCGCCGTGCGTGGACACGTTCCCCTCGAACCGCACTGTGTCCCGGGACGGGTCCGGCTCCAGCGGCGGCGCGCCGCCTTCGTTGCCGTAGAGCAAAAGGTCGGCGGAGAACAGCGGGTCGAGCGACCGGACGACGATCGTGTCGGCACCGGCCCGCCCGCTAACGGTCAGCGAGTCGGCCGGGCTGACGAACTCGAACGAACTCGTCGGCACGGAAAGGGCACTGACGAAGTTGAGCCCTTCGTACCGGACGCGGGTGCGGCCCGGGGCGGACC
This sequence comes from Fimbriiglobus sp., assembly GCA_043745465.1. Taxonomy (GTDB): domain Bacteria; phylum Planctomycetota; class Planctomycetia; order Gemmatales; family Gemmataceae; genus Fimbriiglobus. Next base: position 39,140 of record JAYTSV010000211.1, on the reverse strand, counting down.
CGGCTTCCAGCACGATGGTCTCGCCGAAGATCGTGCCGGAGACGCGGACGTTGTTCGGGTCGCCGCCCGCGAGCGGGTCGAAGTGGTCCATGCCGGTGTAGCGGACCGTCGTGCCGTTGACCGTCGCGGTCCCGGCCTCATCGACGACCGCGGGGTTGAACACGGTGTAAGTGCCGGCGGACTGAAAGACCGCGAAACTGTCCGAAGTGCTCGCACCGCCGGCGACGGTGCCGGTCACGCTGCCGCCCTGCTCGAACCGGAAGGCGTCGCTGGCGACCAGGTCGGCACCGGTCAGATTCTCAAACCCCGCGAAGCGGACGGCTTGCACCGTGCCGGCGTTCGTCCCGGTAATGCTCCAGACGACCTGCGCGTCGGCGGGGCCGTGGAGCGTGTCCGCCCCGGCACCGCCGACGACCGCGTCGATCGCCGAGAACGCGCCCACGCCGGTGGCGACGGCCGACGCCAGGTTCACGTCCACCGGCCCCGCCTGTGCGGAATAGTCCAGGGTATCGACGGCGGGCGTGGAGCCGCTGTCGTCGTCGCTGCCGCCGTGGACCGCGCCGACCGAACCACCGGACGCAAACTTGAATGCGTCGTTGCTCCGTCCCCCGATCAGACTTTCCATCCCGGCGAACGCCTGGCCATTCAGCGTGCCCTGCCCGGGTCCGCTGACGCCCCAGGCGTTCGCCAGGGTCGGGCCGAGGATCGCGTCCGAGCCGCCCCCGGTGCCGCCGTCGATGGTGCCGGCGACCGAGCCACCCGCGACGATCAGGAAGAGGTCGTCGCCACCGCCGCCGGCGAGGTTCTCGACCCCTACGAACTGGATCACCACGCCGCCGGCGGCGGCCGTCGTGCCTGCTCCGGCCCCGCTGACGGTCCAGTCGGTGTTGGCGTTCGGGCCGGCCAGTGTGTTCGTCCCGGAGCCGCCCACGAACAGGACGCCGCCGCCGACCTGCGGCACGCCTGCATCGACCGCGAGGTTCAGGTTGAAGCCGGCCCCGTCGATCCGGACGCCGGTGGTGATGGTGGTGAGCGCCTTGGAGGCCAGCACCTGCGTCGGGTCGGCGGCGTTAACGATCTGCAGGTCGGGGCCGGCCAGCAGGAGCGTCAGGGCGGCCGGGCTGACGGCCGTCGCCGCGTACACCAGGTCGGCGGGCGTGACCCGCTCCTCCAGCGTCTCGAGGACGAGCGGGCGCTCGAGATTCTGGGCGTTGCGGAAGGGACGGGGCTTGGGGGCGGTAAACAGTTTCCGGGCCCAGGAGTGGCTCGCCATGATCTCTGTCCTCCGTGTGAAATTGTTCGTCCGAAGCTGGGGCCGTAGAGGGCCATAGCCGGTGTCACCGGCCGGCCGCAAACCCTGCTGTTGCCGACACCGTCTACGAGTCTTTTGGTTAAGGTCGCCGCTTGCCCGTCTGAAACCGCGCGACCGGCGTAGGGGCAAGTTACCGGTGGATTACTTGAACTCCCCGCGGTCGTATCGTGCCCAGAACTCCGTCGCGGGCCGAGCTTGGTCGCCAGCGACGCCGATGGATTTCAGTCGCTTCATGTCGCGGATGACTTCGAGTCCCTGGCTGACGCTCTTGGGAGACAGGTAAAACTCCTCCAGCGGCATGTCTCGGAGAGGTCTGAGGTCAGAGACCCCAGAGTTCCCGAGATGCAGGTACGTCAGCCGCATGGCCCGCAGCGGTGCCAGGTCCTTCACCTGACTGCACCCCCAGAGGTTCAGCGTGGTGAGCGGCATGCCCTCGAGCGGGGCCAAGTCCCGGACTTGGGTGGACCCGAGGACCAGGGAGCCGAGCGGCAGGCCCCGGAGCGACTCCAGGTCCGGGATCGGGCATCTGTACAAATTCAGATAGGTGAGCGGCATGCCCTTGAGCGGGTTCAGGTCTCGGGCCTGGGTGGACCCGAGGTCCACATAGGTGAGGGCCATGCCTTTGAGCGACGCCAGGTCCGACACGTCGCCACAGACGTAGAGGTCCAGGGAGACCAGCGGCATGCCCCGCAGCGGCGACAGGTCGTGGACGCGGGTTCCCCTCGCCTTGAGCGAGGTGAGCCGCATGCCCCGCAGCGGCGACAGGTCCGCCAGCGCCCCCGCGCTCGGGAACGTGCCGCTGCAGTCGAGCGCGGTTAGCCCCGTCAGCGCCCGCACCGGCGCGATGTCGTCGATCGCGTCGCTGAGGAACCGCAGCCCGGTCACCGCGCCGTCCCGGAGGGTGGGCGTGACCTGGCCGTCGAAACCGGGGTTGAGGTCCTTGAGCCGGGCGGCGACCGCCTTCACTTGTCCGGCGGCCGGCAGGGCGGCCACCGACCGCTCCCACGCGGCTGCGTCGGTGGGGGCGGGCGAAGCCTCCTGGCTGACCCGCACGACCTCGCGGCCGTCCCGTGTGACGCGGACCAGTTCCCGCTGTACGACTTTGTCGCCCTTGCGGGCCTCAAGCGTGTAACTGCCGGGCTTGAGGCGAATCTCCCGCACACCCGCCCCGACAATCACCAGGTCCGACCCGTCCAAGTGGACGTTTACGGCGGGGTCGTCCACCTCGATCACCAGAGTGCCGGCCGGGGAAAATAGGCGAACGACCGTGCCGCGGACCGTGGTGACGCCGTTCGCCTCCGTGAAGCCGAGGCCGCCCAGGGAGAGCAGGAGCGCGGCCGCCACGGCCCAGCGGGCCGGACGGGACCGCCTCCGAGTCGTGGGCGTGGCCACGATCGGGGGCGGTTCGACCGTGACGGGGTGACTCAGTTGGTCCAGTAGGTCGGCCACCTCCCGGGCCGAGGCGAACCGGTCGTCCGGCCGCTTGGCGTGCAGCCGGGCGATGAGTGCGCAAATCGCCGGCGGTGCCTCGGGGACGATCTCGGGGATCGGCCGCGGCGCGTCCTCGGCCACCCGCTTGAGGATCTCGAGCGGGCTGCTCGCCCGGAACGGCGGCCGGCCGGCGAGCATCGTGTACAAGACGCTGCCCAGGCTGAACAGGTCGGCCCGGTGGTCGAGCGGCCCGCCCGTGGCCTGCTCCGGGGCCATGTACATCGGCGTCCCGGCGACGCCCGCGGACCGGCTCGGCGGGGGGTCGTCGGCCGCCACGGCCAGGCCGAAGTCGGTCAGCTTGACGTGCCCCCGCGGGCCGCCTTCAATGAGCACGTTGGCCGGCTTCACGTCCCGGTGGACCAGCCCGGTGGCGTGGGCGGCGGCCAGCCCCTCGGCGATCTGCCGGCCGATCTGGAGGACCTCGCCGACCGCCAGCGGGCCGGTCCGGTCACACCGCTGCTGGAGGGTCTCCCCTGGGATGTACTCCATCACGAGGTAGGGCAGCGGCCCTTCCTCGACCGCGTACACCTGGACGACGTTCTCGTGCCGCACCCGGGCGGCCGCCCGGGCTTCGCTTACGAATTGGGTGCGGGCCGCCGCAGTCACGGCCAGGGTCGGGGTCGGGGTCAGCACCTTGACCGCCACCACCCGGTGCAGCGACTCGTCGAAGGCGCGGAGTACGATGCCGGACCCGCCCCGACCGAGCACCTGGAACACCTCGTACTGACCGAGGCGGCCTAGCGAGTCGGGCCGGGTCGAAGGCTGGAGGAAGCCGACTCCACCGTCTGCCCCCTGACCGGCGAGCGGCGCGTCACGCTCCGGGGCGGTGGTCATCTGCTCGAAGGCGGGGGTCGTGAGGAAGTTGCCCACCTGAGGGTGAGCGTTCAACAGTTTCTCGACCCGCTGGCGGAGTCCAGCGTCGCCGCGGCACGCTGAGTCCAGGTAGTGTGCGCGCTCAGTCAGGGTCGCCTTTTCCAGGGCCGTGAAGAACAGGGCTTCCACAGCCGCTGTGAGGTTCATAACCGGGTCCCTCATAAAGTTCGCTACTGTCAATGCGACGAAGCGGCCCCGAACCCTTCACCCCGGCCGAAATTTCGCAATTATTCTTGCCCTCCGTCGGCAAGATCGACGTACAGCCAGGTGCGGGCGAAGGTCCAGTACCGTTCCACCGTCGTCAGCGAGATGGCGAGAGCCTGGGCGATTTCCGGCATGGTCAAACCGGCGAAAAAACGAAGCTTGACGACCTCGGCCTTCACCGGATCATGAGCCGCCAGACGGACCAGGGCTTCGTCGAGCGCGAGAAGGTCTTCGGACGGCTCCTGGTTCTGCCACTCGGCCGTCGCCAACTCCACCCTCTGCCAGCCGCCGCCGTACCGGAGCCGCTTCTTGCGGCGGGCCTGATCGACGAGGACGCGGCGCATGGTTTCGGCCGCGGCCGCGAAGAAGTGGCGGCGGCCGTCCCAACCGACCTCCGGGCCGCTCGTGCCCGTCAGCCGCACGTAGGCTTCGTGAACGAGCGCCGTCGGTTGGAGCGTTTGGCCCGGCGTCTCGTAGGCCAGCCACTGCACCGCCAGGCGGCGCAGCTCGTCGTAGACCAGCGGCAACAGGTCGGCCGCCGCCTGGGGGTCGCCGCGGGAGCCGACAGACAGTATCGGCACGACAACTCGCATTGACCTTCTCGAAAGAACACTTCCGCACCACCCTACGCGGCGGAAATTGTACCAGCGGTCGGTACACATGCCATCTAATTTTTGGCACGGCCGTGTTCATAAACAACCGTCTTGAGGCGAAGTGGAAGTCAGCTACCCCCCGGCCAACCGCTCCCGCCACTTTGGATCCGCTGCGGTACACGCTACCGAGATGAACCCGACAAGACCGCCGCTGAACTTTGGCCACCGGTGTGTCTCCTGGTCAGTGAAAGAGACACCGCTTTCTCGCTGCCGACCATTCGTGGGGAGTATCAGGCGACGTGTACTTGCGGGGCAGTTACCTGGCCGACTCCCGGACGCACCGCCCCGGATTGAAGAACATCAGCCGCTCCGAGTTCGACCCCGGCTTGATGTACAACGCGGTGAAAAGCATCTTCCGGGCGTTCAAGGAGTCCGGCGGGAAACTGAAGTCGCACGGGCTTCGCAAGCGGGCAATCACGCTGACCGTGCTGGCGACTCAGAGCGTTGACCAGACCGCCGCCGCCATCGGCATCGACCCCGCGACGGCACGCAAGTATTTCGTCGAGGCGAACGTGGCGTTCGACGAGCGGAAGTTGCTGGAGTCGATGGCCTCGGTGCTGCGTCCCCTAAAAGCCCCGCCGGCACGCTGCCGCGCGACGCCAATACCGTCATAGCCGACATCCTAGCGCAGTTGGCTTCGATCCGCACCGACGTTGCCAGGCTGAGCAAGGCAGGTGCTTCCGCCGGAATCGCGGTGCCACGCGGGAGCCGACAACGAGACGCAGAAGCGAAATCGCCCCCTGCCCTGATGGGTGGCGGGGCTTTTTTGCGCCCTGAATTCGATAACCCGAACGGCGACAGTCGAGACCAGCGGCTACGGAATCTCGACCACCTCGCCCCCGGCGCGGGTGGCCAGCGCGGGCAGGATCGAGTCGGCGGAGTAGGTGAGGAACCGCACCGAGCCGTCGCAGAACACGAAGTTCGCGCCCCCGGCGTGGTAGCTCCAGAACCGCAAGAAGTCGCACGCCGTACCGATGCCCACGGACGTGAACGAGTAGGGCCCCGGCGGGCACGCCGGGTAGGACACAATTGTCTTCACCTCCCGCACGCCCAGCACCGAGTCGGTGCTGCCGTCTTTGGCCTGGCCCCACCCCGCGTACCACCACCCGAACTCCCCGCCCAGGCTCGGCGGTCGCTCCCCGACTGCCAGGGTGCTGCTGAGTCCGTCGGTCACGAACGCGAACTTCGTTTTCGAGTCGGTGTAGAGTAACCCGTCCCGCCTGCCGGACGACGTGCCGCTGACACCCAGGTACGAAGAAAACGCGGCCCGGAAGCTGCGGAAGTCTTTGGCCTCCGCGGCCCGGCCGTCCGCGGAACACACGAAGACCGGCTGGGGGCGACCGAGTATTGGCTGGTGCGGGGGGGACTGGAAGGAAGGGTTAGTCGCGAAGGCACGGAGGGTCTCGTCCCAAAGTGCCTGCTGCTCTACGTAGGGCAGCAGGCGCGTCATCCAACTCAAATGGGGAAGCGGGTCTTTGCCACCCAAGTAGGAGTGGCCGGGCGGGAGTTCGCCGCGAGCGTCGTGGTAGCTGTGCAGCGCGAGGCCGATCTGCTTCGCGCGGTTCTGGCACTCGGCTTTCGCGGCCGCCGCCCGCACCTTCTGAACCCCGCCCAAGGTCAGCCCAATCAGGACCGCGATTATGGCGATCGCAACCAATAGCTCGACCAGCGAGAGCCCATGGCGCGTTCCGGGACGCAGCCGACGGACGGCCGTCACAAGGACACCGCAACAGGAGCGGTGCGGTTGGCACGCAACACCAGTGCCCGGAAGCCGGCACCGGTGGCCAGCACGCTCAAGGCGACTCCTACAGCGAGGGAGTAGAACACGACGCCAGGGAGAACCGGGCTTCCGAACACGATTGCCTCACCGGTCCAGTTACGCTCGACACGGGACCGAGCGGCGGTCAAGACACGGTCGGTTGCCGGTTCGTAGTAGCGCACCTGGTCACCGCCTTCGTCAGTGCCTAGGTAGACGACGCAGTGCGATTGATCGACCACAGCAATGGACGGGACGGGTAAAACCCGGATGTCCTTGGCCGCACAATTGACGGCGTCCGGGCGCAGGCCACGGGCTGCGCACAAATGAAGGAGTGACTGGAGGCTCGTCCCGTCGGGGCCGAGCCCCGCCTCGCGGCAGAGTTCCGCTCGGTCCGCCGGCAAGCCGAGTTTGCGCAGGCAGAACCACACCGATGTCGGCCCGCAAGCCTTACGCTGCGTTTGAACGTATTGGACGTACTCGTCCAGGTGGTCTGTGGACAAACCTTCGCCGTGCGGCCCGGCGGCACAGGCGAGCAGAACAAACGACGCGAGTCCGACGTTCATGACGACTTGCTCCGCACGCGCCGAATCACGGCCAGGGCGACCAGGGCCGCCGTCCCCAAGACCAAGCCGAGGACCACGCCCCCCTTCCAACTCCTGAACCAACCGCCCGACGGCCGCTCGGTTTTCATAACGTCGCTCAGCGAATCCGGGACGGACGCCGGGTCGGTCACCTCGAAAATGAGCGACTGCTTACCGTCGCGCGCGTCCGCGACTTCGGTCCCCACCGGGAGCAACACCGCGAACTCCGAGTCGGGGATGGCCTCGTTCACGGCCTCGACTCGGGTGATTTTGTAGGAAGTGGCGAACGTCGGGCCCGCGGGTCCGACGTACTGAATGCGCGCCCGCCTCGGGAAGTGAAACCCGCCGCTCTGGAAGAAGTCGCTCGCGTCCAGCACCGCCCCGATCGCCCCCGACGTGCCGACGTGTTCGACCCTCGGGACCGCGAACCCGAGCGAGGGTGCGATGTAGGCCCGGAGGACCCCGCCCCCCTGGGTCAGGGCGTTGAACGAGCGGAAGGCGCTGCCGGCGTCCGCCGCCGGGACGGCCCACTCGTACACCTCGACGTCGTAGCCGGCGACCTTGTCGTTGCCTTTGAACTTCCCCCTCGCCCGATTCTCGGAGACGTACTTCTGAGTGCTGGCGAACCAGAACGTCCCCGCGAACTGGGGGCGGGGCGGGTTCTCGTCCCTCATCGATCGGTCGCCGGCCTCGACCCGGGCGGTCTTCCGAACCCGGAGGTCGTCCTGCGGGACGGACTGGTACTTTATCAGGCGTCCGCGGTGTGACACGACGGTCATTTCCTGTACCCCGTGGAGAGGGGCAATCGTCTTAGGGTCGATCCCGGCTGGTAGCGCGCCCTTCGAGAACGAACGTGGGACGGCGGAGGCGTCGGCCGAAGACTTCTGCTTCCAACTCGTCCCCGAAAATGTGAATTCGTACTCGTCTGCGTTGGCGGTCGCGTCCGTCCCTGACGCGACCGAGTACGCGATCCGCCCGGAGAAGATGGCCTCGCCCCTGGCCAGCGACCCCGCCACCGCGTCAGCGCCGCCCTGGCCCAAGGCACCCGCCGGGACCAAGTACACCGAAACGAGAAGAACCGGCCACATCAGTGGTTTGCACTGTCTCATGATACGCTACCCAGGAGGAAGAAAAATGACTGCGAGGCGGCCGTTACTAGCAGGCGATCCCGGGCTGCGGTACGCAGAGAGTATCCCCCGAGTTGCACGATATGTAGGTAAGAGTTATAATACTAGAAGTGTAGTCGCAGTACGATGTGTTGGTAGGAGACGTACAGTTAACCGTCTGACCGGTTGTGAGGCACGATGTGGCTTGCGTGGTGGCGGTAGTGCCCGGGCTAATACATACGCTGTTCGCGACTTGGGTCGCCACGCAACCAGCGTTACCGCAACTGTCATTTACCCTGGTCCCGGCCGGACAGTTCGGCATGGTTAAGCAGGTGTTCATGAGCTGTCCGCCGCAGTGGGTGTACATCGGCCTTATGCAGCACATAGTCGGGGCCGGCGGGGGTGTGGACGGGTATCCGACCATGCGTGCGTTGACTTGCTCGTCGCTCAGGCTGTCCCAGCCGGTCACGGGGCTGTTCGCCAAGGCCGCAGTGGCGACAACGACACTCGCGCAAATCGACAAGTAAAGCGTCTTCATAATTGTGCTCCAGAGTTAGAATTGACTCAAGTAACGCACTAGTCACCGTGCAGCTCTTTATCCCGCCACGAGAAGCGGAATCTTGACCGGCGGTTTTCCTCGGACCGAGATTTCGATGGTCGCGGGTACGTCCGTCGCGGCGACTCCTTCGATCTCGATCGCCAAGACACCGTTCCCCCCGGCCGCGGGGGAATACTTCCACGTCACCCGGAGGGAGCCGCACCGCACCGCCTCGACAGACTCCTTGACTAGCCCCGGCCCCGTGAGAAGCAAGGAGCCCTTGGCCGTCCGGGTCAACGGGTCCAAGGCGACCGACAGTTGCGCCGGTCGCACCGCGAAGGCGGGCCGGCTTCCGCCGCGGACGGGTAACGAGACGCTTGCCTCACGGACTCCAATCTTTCTCTGGCACCCTACAATCTCGGCAGAGATCATGACGGCACCCGCTACGAGTTCCAGGTCGGCCGCGGGCGAACACGTTACGGAGACGCGGGCCGTGCGCGGATCCACGACCTCGATCCCGGCGACTGAGAAGGCGGGCGACTCGGCCACGGCCCGCCAGTTCGTCAAGGTGACGAACTGGTTACCCGACACCAAGATCGACTTCGATACGCTCCGCGACTCACCAGGACCGAAAGCCAAGGCGTCCGGCGACACCGCGAGCAGCGGTACTGCCTCGCCCGCGACGACGAGCTTCTGCTCGACCCGCCGGCCGCTGGCACCCGTCCAGGCGACGCCGCTCGTGTAGGCGAACGCGCCGCTCGCCCGCTCCGTGTTCACGGCCAGAGCGATTTCGACCCGGCCCCGCGGTGCGACGACCCGGGCCGAGGGGGTGAGCGAGGTGCAGCCGCATCCGACGGTCACGCCACCGTCGGCCGCGATCATCAGCTCCTCGTTCCAGTTGTTAGTGAACGAGAAAGTGTGGGCGACGACCTCTCCGACGCAGACCACGCCGGCCTCGTACCGTTCGTCGATTTGCCCATCTCTGGCGGGTTCGGGTTGCGCCGCAAGGGCGGGCTGTTGGCCGCGGCACCCGCAGGCCAAGAAGGCCAGGACGACGGCAACAGCCGACGTGCGGCGGGCGAGTCGAGGTATCGAGGGTCGGACGGGGGTCGGCGTTCGGTTGAGCGAGAGCATGGTGTTCCGAACCGTTCGAGGTTGGTAGATTTGCGGGCCGCGAACCCCTCAGAACGATCTTAACCCGCCCGTACAAACTGCGCCAATTGAATTTCTGATATAAAAAATTCGTTACATCGCGGACGCCTGGCCTTCGCCTCACGCCGTAGGAGCTACACCAGCCCCCGATTCAGCGCCTCCCGCAGGTGCCCCTCCGCCCCGCCCAGGTGCGAGTAGACCTTCGCGACCATCGCCCCGTCCGCGTGGCCCATCAGCTCCGCCACGGTCAGGTGATTCCCCAGTGCCGCCCACAGCGTTTTTGTCGGTTAGCGGGCTGCTTCCGGCGGGTTTAGAGTTTAGTACGGAGTTTGGTACGCCCCGCTTGGCCCCAACTCGAAAACACTGAGATTTGCAGTACACCCGGAGGGATTTGAACCCCCAACCCTCGGTTCCGAAGTCAGAAGTGGTGACCACGCGAACGCTACGAATCCCGGCACTCAGTCACTCTCGACCCCCGCCCGAGTACCACCGGGCGTACCAACTCACCACGCCAACCCCGACCTGGCGAAGCTGGCGGCAGCCTGGCCCGCACTGCCCGAGGCGATGCGCCGGGCCGTCCTGGCGATCGTCGAGGCGTCCACTCCTCCGACGACTTCAACACCATCGACCCCTAAGGGGATCGATAGTCTCGACACCCTTCATGGGGGCTACGAGTGGGACGCCAGGGACCACGGTGACAGTCGCCCTCAAGGCTAAGGGTTAGCTGCTGGAGCATGAGCGCCTTTGGTTTCCGAGGCACCGAAAAGTGCGTATTTCGCTCGTTCCGCTCAAAGGCGCTCAAGGTTTGCCAAAGGCGCTCAAACCATGACCTTGAGCGCCTTTGGCGTGGCACTGCTTTTCGTAGCGTTTTAGCCCCTCCGCGGCCCAAAGGCGCTCAAGCTCGGGGAGAGGGGGCCTTTGAGCGTCTTTAGCTGCCGAGGACCAACGCACTGACGGCGGATACTTCGCGACGCCATGAGGAATCGGTAGGTTCCCCGCGCCGCGAACCGACCGCCGTCCCCGCACGACTCCCCAAAACTTGTGAGTCGAGCCGACACGAGTCACCCTCAACGGACGGCTCGACTTGGGGGCCGGCGATCACTTCCGCTTCCCCTTAGCCCGCATCAGAGGCGGTTCGACAGGGGCTGGCTCAAGTGCCGAGTAATCGCAAGATGCGAAGATCTGGCACGTCTCTCCCAAGGCCGCGGCGATCTTCAACATGACCGGGACGGGGATGTTGACCCTGGCCCCCGATTCGTACTGCTTGATGGCGATGGCCGACACGCCCGACCGCTCCGCGAGCAGTTCCCGCGTCATGCCCGCGGCGTCCCGCAACTCCCTCAACTTGTCGCCGAACTTCATCGCTTACGCCCTTTAGTTCTGAGAGTCGTAATCACTTTTTAGTAGTGTACCCTTTCCCGGAAAAGATTCAAGCGAATCCGTCTTGACAGAGATTCAATCGAATCTTAATATAGATTCGTTTGAATCCACGACGACAGCCGACCTGCAATCGGAGAACGATCATGGCCACGAACTCCCCGACTGCCCGCAAGCCCGCCGCGAAGCCGCTGCGCACGCTGAGCTTCGACCGCGACGAGATGACCATCGTCATCACCGTCGGCAAGCTCGCCGTCGCCTACTGCCTCTTCGAGCTGCCGTGCGACGACGCCGGCCGCCGGGTGTTCCGCGTCGGCAAGTACGACCTCACCGATAAGTACACGGTGAGCGTCAAGGCGGGCGTCCCAGAGTGCGACTGCAAGGGCGGCGTCTGCGCCGGCCACTGCAAGCACGGCGACGCCCTCAAGTCGCTCGTCGCCGGCGGTAAGCTGTAATCGCCTCGCCCGTCGCCGGGGTTACCCCCCGGCGGCCCCCCCCCCGCCCCGCGAACCCTTCCCTCGTCGCGAACCGCGATGACGACGCCGTCCGGCCGTAACCACGCGCCGATCGAATCCGCGACGCTCGCCATACTGGCTATTGGCTCCGAAGTCGGGAGGGGTGTTGAGGAAAACGTAACGAATCACAGCACTTCCTCGCCCCCCGCACCGCCGCGAGTAGCACTTGGCGTAGCAGCCTGCCACGCGAACGCCGACCTGGCGAAGCTCGTGGCCGCCTGGCCCGCACCCCCCGAGGCGATGCAACGGGCCGTCCTTGCAATCGTCGAAGCGTCTGCCCCTCAGCCGACTGCAACAGAATTGGACTCGAAGGGGCTTGATAGTCTCGACACTATTCACCTTGGCTACGAGTCCGCCAAAGGCCGCGACCGTTCCGACGGGTAGTGGTGAGTGCTACACAGGACTTTCAGTGTGACGGGCCGCGTGTCGGACTTCGGCGTCGATGTCCTCGCCGAAGGCGACGAGGAGTTGGTCTGCCTGGGCCGCCAACTCATCGTGTTTGATCGAATCCCGCTTCACCTTGAGTGCTTCTGCCGCGATGCGGCGGAGGCCGGCATCGGGGGACTGCTTGGCCAAGCGAATCGCGAGAAGGAATTGCTTCAACTGCGGGTAGCTTAGTGTCCATTTGCGTTGACGAGCGAACGCCGCGAACGCCTCCCGCGCGGCCACGGGGTCCGGATCGCGGAGGCCCACCACCATGCGCAGCAGTCCCTCCCCTGATAGGCGTGGCAGTCGCCCGGCCGCCGCGTAGGCTCCACGCCGGACGGTAGGAGATGAGTGCATCATCGCTTCTTCGATGGCCTCTTTGGCTCGCCGCGAAGACGCCGAGTCGCCAGCGGAGAAGGTCGCAAGGGCTACTAGAGCGTAAGCTTGCACCTCTTCGGGGTTGCCCATGTGAAACTGTGATGAACTCAACGGGTTGGCACCTTCTGCGGCAGTAGGAAGCTCCGTCGATTCGAGAATTGGCCCTGTGGCGAGCGGGGCAAGTGCTGCGACCATTTCGGCCCGAATTTTTCCCGTCACGCGATCGGCAAAGTCCGCCAGAATCATCAACAGGTTCATACGGTTAGCGAGCAAATTGTCTCGATGGCTGATTAGGTAGATCAACTGCCTTACGAGTCGCACGATCGACTCCGGCGAGAGGTTTAGGCGCTCGCGGACGAGTGCTTGTAGTCCGTATGTGCCGTGCAGCGTAACCGCCAACTCCCCACTGGCGTTCCGCGAAGTTCTGACCATGACTGTCTCGGGCATCGGCTTCGAGACCTGATCTGGTGATACTTTCTGGATGACGAGTTTAAGTTCGTTGACGACACGATTAAATAACTCTTCTGTTTTCTCCGGTGACATGCCCGCTACGCCAAAGTAGTTAGCGACCTGGGCCATGATCACATTCATGACGCCGCCGTCCTGGTACAGGGACGCAGCCAATTGACTCTTGACATCTACTCCGCCGCGGTCGGCGATGCAACAAAGCAAGTTGACGACAGCGGAGTAGTCTGTGTTTTCCATCCGATCCAGCGCGAGCGGCAGGGTGTCGGCGGCGAGTTTCGGCAGAGAACCGATGGGCAGCCGAGGCGCGAAGGCGTTCACCGCCTCAACGATTTCTTTGCGTCCGAAGATGAATCGTTGCGGACCTGGGAGTGGTGATGTCCAGATCGGGTGCGAAACCGCGACTCGGACGCACTTCGAGGCGAGTTCGGGTGAGACTCGCCAGCCTAACTGCGTCAGTGCCTTCCACGCTAACTCCGTCGGTTGCGGGCCGATCCGTTTACTATGGTGTTCGCCTGCTCGAACCAGTAGCCACTCGACGACTTCGAGAACGCGATCATCGGGGATAATGGCAGCGATCTTTGCAAACAGTTTTGCGGACAGCGCGAAGTGGTGTCGAAGGTTGGCGAAATGCAGGGAGCGATCGATGACTGCTCGCACGGCGTCGATGTTTTGATGCCGAGCTAGTGCTTCGGCTAACTGCTTGAGATGCTCGTCAGTGCCGGCCATCAGGATGTAATGCCACGACTGATCGACGTGTCCAAGTGACAGGTAGAGCCGAAGCATCCGGTTGGACGCACGACGCACGGCACGCCAGTCGCCCCAGCGGTACGCGCTGGTTAGCCCCCGCCACAGGATCGGCAGCGCCTCGGCCGGCTTGTTATGCGCCATAGCCCACTCGGCATCGAGGGCCTCATGGGGGTCGAGTGACTCGAAGCCAGCGAGCCGGCGGCGGTCCACTGCGTGGTAAAAAGTCTTAGCCGCCGTGGTTTCCATCCTGGCCAAGCGGAGCACAGAGTGGTTTTCGTCCAATACGAATTGCGCATCGGCCGAAAGTATCGGCCGTTTCGGAACGACGAGTCGGTCGAACACCAAGACCGCCTCGTCGTCCTGGCAGTTAAGGTACAACAACTCGGCAAGCAGCGAGCCGGCGGCGGCCCCTTCGAGGGTGCCATGGGCCGCTATCGCCGCGAGTTCGACGCTTGCCCCCGCGATGTCTCCGCGCATCGCCCGGATCCTGGCATGGACCAGCAGCCGGCGGGCTTCCCCTGTCAGGGTCGTCGAAATCGGGGAGGCGACAGTTTCGCTCATGAGTCACCTCCTCAGCCAGTTAAAGCCGTGCAAGTTGCCCGTCAAGGAGCAACACTTCGTCCCGTTCAGCCTCAAGTCTCGGCCGTTCAGCCTGTGTCGCTGTCGCGAGGGCTTCGGCAATCGTGGCGAGTAGACCCGATGTGTCGCCTTGCGCCGCGAGCCAGCGGATGTGAGTCTCGGCGAACGTCGTTTGCAACTCAGCGGAACACGCGGCGACGTGGGGGTGAGCACGCTCCAAAAGTTGACCGGCGGAGAACTCCAAGTTGTCTTCCAGCGCGTACCGGGCAGCTTCCAAGGCGTACCAAACGTGCTCATCGCCGGGCAATTGAGGCCCATGTCGTAAGACCGCTGCTGACAGGTCCATCGCAGCAGTGCGGCGACCGCCGTTGTCCCACAACTCGCGACCGAGTTCAAACATTCGGCGGACCCGTTCGCTCGATAACACGCCCGCGTCAGCCGCGAGAGCTTGCCGCTGAGCGTCGTAGCCGAGTTGTCTCGGGGCCAGTGGGACGAGTGGGGCAGGACGGCGAGCGAGGACATCCCGAGTTAGTGCCACTAAAAATGGGGCAAGGTCGGAGTAATTTGGCCCGTATGGCACGACCTCGATAGGTAGTCCCTGATTCCGCTGTTTCGCCCCGTCTTGGTCACAATCTCGCACGATATCGAAGTGGGTGTGCGTGACAGACGCTAATACGCCTCGCGCCCAGTGCAGCAACCCTCCGATGTTCGGGTCATCCGCGCCGGCGCCACAACCTATAAACACCACCACATCTCGCACGAAAACGGACTGAAGAACAGTTTGCGCAGCTTGATCCTGGCAAACTCGGTCATAAGAGCTTGCTCCGAACACTACTGTGCTAGGCATCGTGTAGTGACCGTGCAGATGGAGAATGCCGTGCTGACGCCCACGCAACACTTCCAAAACCTGTCCATCGTGTGCCCAGGTGACCGCAGGCCAGTTGCTCGCAGCAGCGAGTAAGTTGTCGTAATTGGTAGTAGCAACGCGAGTATGCCAGTCGAGTAACGCGTCAATCACGCGGGAGTCTTTGACGGTAAGCATCCCGACCGATTCGCTGAGCCATCGCTGGTACTGGCCGGGGTGATTTTTCCGCAGTTCGCCCTCGACACAACTCGCGGCTTGAATGAGGTCAACCGCACGCCCACCTGCGATCAGCCGTTCAATGGTTGCTTGCCAGGTTACCGGTAGACCATGACACCTTGTGAGGCACTGTTGCACGCCGTCGCGGAGTAGCCCAAGCCAACCCGCCCGCGGATCGTCCGCCGTTGCCATCGCGACGCCCGCCCCGGCGATGACAAGCACCTGCGTTGGGCGATCGGCGAGTTCGGCCACTAATTCGTCGCGCGATGTCGATGCCACAAACGACCCATTGAGTCTGAGTTAGCGGTGGGAAGTATTGGGAAGCACGCAGGCCGGTCACCCACGCCGAGGCAAGCCGCTCCGCTCCAATACTCACTGTAGCAACTCAAGCTCCTGCCATCGCGGCTGGAGTTCGTGAGGGCACCCTTCCTGGAGCGGGAACGCGGGGCCAGGGGGATTGCCGCTGGCCGGGGGGGAGGGGTTTCGGCAGAATGCCCCCCGCCTCCCACTTCCCACCGACCGGACTGCCATGCCCCGCACCGAACTCGTCTGGGACGGCAAGTACGACGCCGCCGGGAAGCGGACCGTGCCTTTCCGCACCGCCTTGCCGTTCCAAACCGTCGAGACGGTTAACGAATCGGCCGACGAGCGGCGGTCGCTCTTCGCGGCGATGGGGGCGGAGAAGCCGTGGCGGAACCGGCTGATCTGGGGCGACAAGAAGTTCGTTATGCCGGCGCTGCTGCCCGAGTTCGCCGGCAAAATCGATCTCATTTACATCGACCCGCTGTTCGACACCGGGGCCGACTTCTCGTTCAACGCGACCTTTCAATATTGGCCAGATTCGATTGTGAACGGTATGAACTTAGCGATCGGCAACATACTCAATCGCTCATTCTCGACTTGGTACGCGTTCACGGCCCGGCGGTGAGGAGGGACGGCGGGGTGGCCCCGGTCCTCGACGCGAGTACGGCCTCGGTCAACACCGCCAGCACGTCCCGGCCGTGCTGGCGGCAACTCGCCACCACGGTCGGCATCTGCTCGACGAACCGGCGGCCCGACGCCCCGTCGGTGCCGCCGCTGGTTTTCCGCCAGCACACGGCGTGACGTAACGCCCGCTCGGCGGCGTTGTTCGTCGGCTCCACGCCCTCGACCGACGCGAACGTGTACAGACCCGCCTCGATCCCCCGCAGGGACGCGCACACCCCGCCCGCCCCCGCCGCCCCCGCCGCCCCCGCCGCCCCCGCCGCCCCCGCCGCCCCCGCCGCGAGCGAAGTCGCCACCTCGACCCGCAGCCACGCCAGCGTTTCGGACGCGAACGCCGCCCGCGGGAGCACGCCCTCGCGGACCCGCCGCCACTCGGCGAGCAGGATGTCGGCGTGCACGAGCAGGTCCCGGCCGACGGCCGACCCGGCGTCGGCCCGGTCGATCATGGCCTGGAAGTCCCGCCGCAGGTGGGCCCAACAGACCTGTCGCCGGCCGGGGCCGAGGTGGGCGTAGGCGCCGTACCGGTCGGTCGTCAGCACCCCGAGGTCGCCGGGGACGAGTTCGCCCAGGACCTTACGGCCGCGGGACGGGCGGACCAGGAAGACGGTGAGCGTGGCGGTCACGGCGACCCAGAGCCAGACGCGCGTCCGGGCTTGCCGCCAACCGGTCTCGTCGACGTTGGCCGGCGTCCCGGCGACGTGGGCGTGGGCCTCGGCGGCGACCGATTCGAGCGCGGCGGCGGTGCGGCGCTGGAGGTCGCACACGCCGGCCGGGCGGATCGGCACGCCGAACAGGTCGCCCATCAACCGGGCGACGCCGCGCGTGCCGACGCGGTACGCCCCGGTCAGTAGCGGCCGTGGCTTCGACGCGGGGTCCGTACCCGGACGAGACGCCGGGCGGGAGTTCGGCGCAGGCGACGCGGCCGCACCGGGGGCAGGCGAGTCGGTGGGGTCGGTACTCGATGACGTGGGGGCGGACGGGCGGGAGTTCGAGTTCGACAAGCTGCAACCCGACAGCGTGGCCGACCTCGAAGCGCTTGAGATGGACTAACAATCGCGACGGATCGGGCCACGCCCGGCGTCACGTCAGTCAAGCTGCCGCCATTGCGGGGTGACAGAAGGTGACAGTTTCCGCCCGGTCGTGCGGCCCTGTATGCATTAAAATGTAACAATGAGCATCATCGCGACTCCTGACTCGCCGTCAGCTTTGACCTCAGATCACCGCACCCCACGCCTTTGGACAGAAACCCGCCGTACCCCGGAGCGGGGCCGCGAAAGGGTGCGGTTTGGTGCGGTCGGCTGGGATACTTGACAGCCGTACAGTATTTGGGTATACTCACGGGTATGAACACGACACCCCGCGACACCCCGTTCAGTGGGGCGATTCAGGTCTTCCGCCCGTGGATGCCTGCCTTTCTGGCCGCGTTGAGGGCCGGCGGTGGCCCCACGCGTGCGTGCGAAGCGGCGCGGGTGGATCGGCGCTGGGTTTACCGCGTTCGGGCGTTCGACGGGGAGTTCCGCGAGGCGTGGGACGACGCGGTGGCTGGGCACGGCGACGACCTCCAGGCCGAGGCGGTGCGCCGGGCCGTCCACGGGGTGCGCGAGCTGGTGCTGCACCGCGGCAAGATTGTGATTGTCTGGCTGTTGCCCGACGGGACGGCCGTCCCGCCGCATACCGACGGCGCGACCGGCGTGCCACTCACCCGCGTCAAGAAGTCAGACGCGCTGCTTCTGCGGTTGCTCGCCGCGACCCGGCCAGCGGAGTTCGGCACGCCCCGGCAGCGGGAGGCCGCCCTGGCCGCGGCGGCCCCGCCGCCGGCCGCACCCTTCGACGTGTTCGCCCGGATCCGCGAACTGACGGGGGTGGATCTCGCCCCCACCCCGGCGACGATCCGCGACATGACCGACGAGGAACTCGACCGGCGGATTGCCCACCTTGAGGCCGAAGCCGACAAACGCAGCGAGCAACTTAGTTGACTCGGCCGTCGCGTACGTAAGCCTCTTGCGCAAATCAGCGATGGAACAGGTTGCTCCTCATCGGGCGGAGTGTTCAACCCGACAGCTTCAGCCGTTGTTCGTGAGTTGCGATCGCCTTGTTGAGTTGTGGAAGCAGGTCGGCCATATCCACTTCCCTCACGATTGCGAACTGCCACTGGCCGAAGTCGGGATCGTTCAGGTTGTTCACGGCGGTCACCCACCGGCGGGCGGCAGTGTGCTTGGCGGCGTTGAGTTCCGGGTTGTGAACCTCGAACCCCTTGATCTCGAGCAGCACGCGCAACTTCGACTTGAGGCGGACGAGGAAGTCGGGGGTGTAGTCGTGCTTCGCCCCGAGGTGCTCGTAGGGGATTTCCAGCCCGAGGTGGTCGTTACGCGCGAAGCAATCCACCAGCGTGCAGTCGTCCAGCGCGGCCGCCGCCTTCTTCTCCCAGTCCGAGTCGAGTACGACGAGGTTGATGTGGCTCAACCTCGTCGGCACAACCGGGCGGGTGGTGGTGAAGTCCACCTTCTCTGTGGTGCCCATCGGCCGATAGCGGTCCAGGATGGGCAAGAGCGGCGGCTCGCCTTGGTCGGAGTCCGGGTAGATGGCTTCCCGCAAGCGTTCGACGATACGCTCGGCGTAGGTGACCAGTCCGATCTCGCGGGGGTCGTTGCCGTTGAGGTTCACCCGGCGCTCGACAAACTCGCTGACGAATCGGTAGACCTGCGGGAACAGGTGGTGACGGGAGAACAGTCTCAACACCTTGGCCTTCTTGTTGGCCCCGGCTTCGGTCGCCGAAAGGAGGTCGTCGATGATCTTCTGTGTGATCTGGAAGAGGATGGTTTGGTGGTGCGTGTTGGCGTGGTAAGCGTCCCGCGTCATCGACTCGCCGCCGAATGGGATGATGCCGGGCTTTTCGCAGTCCTGGTAGCCGGCCGTCGGCCGAAGGTACATGTGCGTCGGCTCGATCTTCGGGTTCACGCTGATCGCCTCGATGTCGTTCACGTCGCACGTCAGCAGCCCGCGGTGGAGCGCGAAGACGTAGCCCTTCACCAGCGGGAACTTGATCTCCATCCCGGCGCGGTCGGGGACGGCCCAGACTCGGTGCTTCGGCTTGTCCTCCGGGGCCTTCTCGTGGACCGCCCGACCCTTGTAAGGGATGACCGAGAACGGGATGCCGTACACGTCCACGTACTCGGCGTCGAGCAGGCCCGTCTCCTTGTTCGGCGTGTAGTCCATCCGCCGCAGGCCGCGGCCGACGACCTGCTCGCACAGTAACTGGCTGCCGAACGCGCGGATGCCCAGGATGTGCGTGACGTTGTTGGCGTCCCAGCCCTCCGTGAGCATCGACACCGACACCACGCAGCGAACGTGCTCGCCCGGCTCGCCCGGCTTGCCCACGGTGGCGATCACCCGACGCAGCTCCTCCGCCGCCGTCTTCTTGCCCTTGGACGGGTCGGCCGATTCCGCATCCGCTAGCAACTTCGAGTCGATGCGGACGGTGTACTTTCGGTCAGCCGTGTTCGAGAGTTCGGGGAGGATTTCGCCGCTGCCGTAGACGACCGTCTTCTTCGGCTTGCCCTTCTTCGGCGTCGCCTCTTCATCCTCCTCGTCGCCGCCCAGCACGTCCTCAACATCCTGCTCCGTCACCGCGTCCGACTCGGACTCTCCGCTGATCTTGCGGTAAAAATAATCGGCGATGTCGGTGTTGTCGCACACCAGAATCATCACCGGCGGAATGCGCTCCTGGTTCGCCGTCGATTGCTGGAAGTAGTCGAGTTTTTCCTTCCAATGGCCCGCGAGTAGGGTGAGTGCCCCTTGCGCTTCCCGGTAGCACGGCTCGGGCTTAGGCTTCCCGCTGCCCAACTTCTCGTGTTTCTTTAGCCCTTCGACGATGTGGTGCCACAGCCGGAAGTATTTCGGGTCGGGCCGGCCGGCCTCGTCCTTCTTGCCGGAGTTGTCCTTCACCGGCAGGCGGGGAATCTTGACGATGCCGCTCTCGATGGCGTCCACCAGCCCGAAGTCGGACACCAGCCACGGAAACGGCTGCCCCTCCGGGTGCCCGCTGCCTTGCAAGTAGAAGGGCGTCGCCGAAAGGTCGAGGCACAGCGCGATCCCCGGTTTCGAGTCGCCGGGGCTGTTGTTGATGAAGTCCAGCCCCTGCAACCAGACCCGCGCCTCGACGGCCTCGTCTTCGGTCGCGGCAAAGGCGTCCTCTTCAATCGCTTTCTTCTTGCGCCCTTTCGCCTTCGGTTCGTCCGTCTCGTCCTCGGGCGGGAGTAGCGCGGGACGCCAACAGTGGTGCCCCTCGTCGTTCAACACCATGATCGGCATCCGGTCGTACAGGTCGCCCAAGACCCGCCGCGCGAGCGTCTCGGGCGTCTCCGGCCCCTTGTCCACGACGGCGTAAGTCTTGTCGCCCTCCTTGTGCTCACTCTCGGGCGCGAACTTGTGCCAGTTCTCGACGAGCACCTTCCCGGCTTGCAGGTACGGCCGCAGGCCCACAGGTACCAAGTCGAAGGCCGAGTAGTAGTTGGCCGGGCACTCGGGGCGGAGGACCTGCAAGCGCTCCTTGACGGTCAGGTTCGGCGCGCACACCAGCACCGCGTTCGGGAACTCCCGGCTCTCCGGGTTCACGCCCCGGTTGCAGAAGGCCCACGCGATGAGTTGGGCCATCACGACCGTCTTGCCCGCGCCGGTCGCCATCTTGCAGCCGAGCCGGCGGAGGGGCAGCATCCCGGCGTCGGCGGGTTGGTCGATCAGCTTCGGCCAGAAGGACTGGTTCGACAGTTCCACCCCGCGCATCGGCTCGCCGTGCAGCAAGCGCTTCAGGTTGTCGTCGGACAGGGCGAAGTTCTGGAACTTGGTCCGCGACGACTTGCCTGGCATGCGCAGTTCGGCGAGATAGATCACCGTCTCCACGGCCTCGCGCTGGCAGAAGAAGAGTCGTCGGTCCCGTTTCGGGCTGGCCCACCACTGGAGCAGCTGCTTCGTGACCTGCGTCGCGCCTCGGTACTCCGACTCACGCCAGCGCTTCACGTCGCCGCGGAGCATGTTGACCAGCGGCAAGTCGTCCCGCGACTCCTCCTGGAAAAGCGTTTGCTGGGCGCTGCCGGTGCGCTTGTCCTTGTACCAGTAGCTCGCCGGCCGGCGGAGGCCCGCTTGGGACGCGGCCCCGGTGTCCTTGTCGTAAATCCAGTGGTCTGCCGGCTCGTCGTAGGGCGGGCAGATGATCGGGTTTTCGACGGGTTGGATCGGTACGGCGGCCGCGACGGCCCTGACGCCCGGCAACGTCGGCGTGGCAGACTTCCTCACTTCGCACCCCCCGGCAGGGCGTGAATGCGCATCACCTCGTTGCCGCGCGGGTCGATCACCTTCACCGCGCAGCGGCGGTACGTCCCCGCGGGAAAGGGCAGGCTCGCGGTGCCGCTCAGCGCCTCGAAGCGCTCCGGGTCCACCCGGTCCCCCAGCGCCTTCGCCAGCTTCTCCCACGCGCCGCGGTCGGGGAAGAACGCCTGCGTCATGCAGAACGTCTTGCCGTCGTAGTCCCCGTCCAGGAACCACGCCGCGACCTTCTTCGAGTCGGTCGGGCGGATGACGTTCTGGACCGGGTCGAAGATGTCCACCCCGTCCATGTGGACGACGAACTCGCCGCCGGCCGCCGGCTCGACCCGCGTCCGCGGCTGGCCGAACACCGTGAAGAGTTGGCTGCGCGGCTGCTGCTTGAGTAGCCCGTTCATCCCAGGGTTCACGTCCGGCCGCACGTGCGCCAGGTGGACCTTGAGAGTCGGGTGCGGCTGCTTCTCGGCGTGTTCGCTCACCTCCGCCGTGAAGCTGAACGCCGCCAGCACCAACGCCTCGTACTTCCGGCCGGCCGGGCGGATCAGCAACTCCAGCATCTTGAGCGTGAATGGGCCGTACTGCGGGCCGAAGACGACGCCAACGTTCGCGTCCCCGTCGGGATCATGGTCGGACTCTCCAGAGCGCACCCAACGGCCTTCGGCGTGGAACTGCTGGCCGTCGCAGCGCTGCAAGCGGGTGAACTTCATCTCCCGGTTGTCCGGGAATGTGACGCCGTCGCCCTTGAGGAGACTCGTCATAGTGTCGAGGTAAGCCCCGACGTTCTCCGCCTCGAACTCGTTCTTGCGCTGCACCACCCGCACCACCCGGCCGGGGGCGAACGTGCCGGCCAGCTTCTCCGGTGCCCCGCCGATCGGCGAAATCTCTTGCGTGATCTCCGACAGGCTCAACTCCGGTGGCTGCACGCCTTCGACGGTGAACGGCCCGCTGACGCGAATCTTCTTGCGGTCGATCTCGGGCTTATCGACGAGTTCTTCTTGCTTGGCATTCTTGGCAATGCAGTCGTTGACCTGGTCCATCTTCGCCCGCCACGCGGCCCGGTAGGTGACTACGGCAGCTTGCAGCGCCGCCGGCCAGTCCGGGTCGGTGTCAAAGGGAACGGTCCAGTGCTCGAACGCCGCGGGCAGCATCCAACGAAGACGGTCCGCATCGGTTACAGCGCGCTTGCCGCCGCCCTTTACCTTCGTTTTTAACTTTGTTTCAAGTGACTCGCGGACGCTTCGGGTGACCACGCACAGAGCGACGTTGCAAACTTCCAGCGCAGCGTTAAGAATCGACTCGTACTTGACAAAAACCAAATCCAGACTATGGTTCTGCGTAATAGTTTCAAGGGTAATACGCGGAACCGTTTTGTAAATAAATCCCTGCCGAGGTGACGGTATTGCATCGGCTGGTTTATTCGGATCAGGCTTAATATCGTAGTAGTTGTATTTGGCAGTGAGCAGCCGTTGCCGAGCAATGGCTACAGCTACCCTGCTAGTGTCTACAGTAATCCATCGGCGACCCCATTTTTCAGCCACGTAAGCCGTAGTGCCGCTTCCGCACGTCGGATCGAACACTAAGTCGCCAGGATCTGTTGTCATGAGCATACAGCGACGAACAACAACCGTAGACGTTTGAACGACATAAACTTTCGGATCAAGTCTGCTTTGAATGGATCCACTGATGTCATCCCACGCATCGTCAACTTTGCTAACAGGGCAATCTTCAGCATATCTACGGTAGTACAACATTGTGGCCGTAGCTTTCACTCGATCTGAACTTGCAAGCCTCTGCATGCCAATTTGTGTAGTTTTCCACTGACGACCACGAGAGGAGACGAACGAAGAGCCATTATACATGTGTGTATACATGCAGGATTTCACATCATTAAAAGGTCCGGTTAGATCGCTCAGCCTAACAAGTCTGCCCTCGGCGTCATGCGAATAATGTGCATCTGTTTCGGCATCCTTTAGTTTGTCTAGATAGATTTGGTTGTATTTAAATTTAGATGTTTTTGTGTACCACAATAGATAATCTAATGTGATAGGTAGAAATCCTTTGCTAAGTCCGCTGGTTTTCTTTACTGTAATTATCGCCTTGAAATTCGCGCAACCAAACACCTCGTCCATCAGTTCCTTGACATGGTGCAAATTATCATTGCTAATTTGCAAGAATACACTTCCAGTATCCATTAGCATCTGTTTTGCAATCAGCAATCGATCGCGAAGGTAACTTAAGTAGCTGTGGATGCCGAGGTGCCAGGTGTCCCTAAAAGCTTTAATCATCTCAGGCTCACGAGTCAGATCTGCCTCTTGGTCTTTCACTAGGTGTTTGCCAACTTCAGACTGGAAGTTGCTGCCGTACTTGATCCCATACGGCGGATCGATGTAAATCATCTGCACTTGGCCGGCAAGGTCTTCACGCTTGGCGAGGCTCGCCATCACTTGCAGCGAGTCGCCCAGGATAAGTCGGTTACGCCAGTTCACGTCGTGCTGGTAGAACTCGACGGCCTGCGTGTAGTTCAGCTCCGGCGTGCTGAACAGGTTCGCCTCAATGTCCTGCCGCGTGGCGACGCGCAAGATCGCCTCCGCCTCGACGTGTTCGTGAATCTGGATGGCCACCGGATCGACGACAAGCTTCTCTTGTTCCCGCTTGCCGGCCCACTCCAGCCAAGGTTGCAAGTGCATGGCGGCCGCGAGGGTCTGCGCCTCGGCGGGCGTCAGGGGACGTTGAGTCGCCTGCCGCAAGAGGTCCGGGAGCTTGTCGGCCTGGCCGGTGGGGTCGAAGAGCAGTTCGGGCGGCCGGCGCGGGGAGTAGTGGTACTCCGTCTTCGGCAGGGCCGGGACGGTCCCCTCGGGGGCTAGGCCGGCCGGCGGGTTGTTCTTGCGGGTGGCGTCGCCGTGCTGGTAGGCCGTCACTTGGGAAGTGGGGTCCACGGTCTTGGTCGATTTGCGCTTAGCCATAATGATAATAGTCTGACCGGCGCGCCCGTAAACTTCAAGCGAAATCTGCCCGCGCGCTAATCGGCGTCGCGCTGGCAGATCACACGCCCGTCAGGTGTCATACTTCCCCACCTCGGCGTCTTTGCAGAGGCTACGCATGTCGCAGCGCTTGCACTTCGCTGCCTCGGGCCGCTCGGGGAACTCGCCCGCCGCGATGCTCTGCAATAGCAATTCCGCCCGGCCGCGTGCGGTCTTCTGCTTGACCGCGTCGACGGGGATCGGCACCCGCTTGCTCTCCTTGAGTTCGTGCAGGTACGCCGCCTCGACGTTCACCCCTTCGCCCCGGCCGGCCGCGGCGTAGACGGCGAGTTGGAACGCGAACAGGTCGTCCGTCTTCGACTCGGTGGCCGTCTTGTAGTCCACGATGGCGAGCCGCCCGTCCTTTCCCTTGTCCCGGTCGAGGATCACGTCCGCCCGCCCGGACACGACGCCGCTGGGCAGGTGCAGCTCGAACGGCCGCTCCGTCTGCCAGACGCGCGACAGGTCGGCGGGGAAGTCGGTGAGGTACGTGTTGACCAGTTGCCGGGCGCGCTTCCGCAGTGAGTCGAACGCGGCCGTGTTGGCGAACGGCAGGTAGAAGAACTTCTGGAAGAGGGCGTCCACCTCGGCACCGCCCGGCGGCCGGCCGGTCGCCTTCGACCCCTCGGCCACGAGCCGGATGATGTGGTGGATGGCGTTGCCGTAACCGAGTTCGGCGACGAGCTGTGCCTGGAACCCGAACGAACTGCTGAAGCGGTAGCGCCGCGGGCACTGCTCGAAGAGCGCCAGTTCCGAGAACGAGACGGTGCGGAGTTCCTCGGCGTCCGCCTCCGGGGCGGGGGAGGGGTCGGGCAGCGGCAGCGGCGTGCCCTGGGGGTGAACGGCCGGATCGACGCGGGCCACCTCGATCAGGTAGGGCGACGCCTTGAACGTGTTCTGCTTGCGCTGGAAGCGCGACAAGTACAGCGTGTCGCGGGCGCGCGTCATGGCGACGTAGAACAGCCGACGCTCCTCCGCGTCTGACCCTTCGTAGCGGGCGCGGTGTCCGGGCGGGAACACGGCCTCGTCGATCAGCCAGTCTTGCGGCTTGCCGGCGTACCGCGACGGGAACCGCCCTTCGACCAGGCACGGCAGGAACACGACCGGCCATTCGAGTCCCTTGGCCTGGTGGACGGTCAGGATGTCCACGGCGTCCACGTCGAGGGTGTCCTCGCCGTCGAAGTCCTCGTACTTGTCGAGCGCGTAGTGCTGGAGGTAGTTGAACAGCCCCTGGTAGTACCAGCGACCGCGGTCCCGCCCGCTGCGGAACTCGGGCCGGCCGTCCGCGGCGTCCTCGTACCGGGAACGCCGGGTGACGTGCTCGTAGTCGGCGAGGATAACCGAGAACCGCGCGAGCGTGCCCATGCGGGCGCAGCCGACCGGGTCGGCGAGGTCGATCTCCGTGACCCCAACCCGGCGGAGTAGGCGGTAGAAGTCGCGGACGAAGTTCACTTCGCCCGACGTGTCCCCGACAAGGTTCTTCCAGTCGGTGAGGTACTCGCGGAGTTCGTCGATGTCCCGGCCGCCGTTGAACGTGGCCTCGAACTCAACCGCCAGCGCTTCGAGTTCGACGGGTTCGCTCGACCCGAACCGCTCCACCTTCCAGTCGTTCCCGGACAGCCACGCGTACAGCTTGCCGAGCGCCGCCGCCTCGGGTTGGAGGAATAACCCGGTGCGACCGGAACACCGGAAGGGGACGCCGAATTCCTTGAAGCGGGCGATCAGCGGCGGCGACGACGTGCGGACGGAGCGGTAAAGGATAGCCACGTCTTTGTACCGATACCCGCGGTCGCGCATGTGGCGAACCGTCTGGGCGATGACATCGGCCTCGTCCTCGGCGGTGTCGGCCGACCACGGGTGCAGTTCGACCCCGCCGGCCGGCCGGTGTGGCTCCATCTTCTTCGAGAGTCGCGGGGCGATGCTGGCCGCGAAGTCGTTGGCCGCCCCGATGATTGTCGGGCGCGAGCGGCGATTCACCGAAAGCGTGCGGGCCGTGGCCGCGTAGCGTTCGGCGAACTCCAGCATGTTCGACACGTCCGACCCACGCCACTGGTAAATCGACTGGTCGTCGTCAGCGACCACGCAGAGCGACACCGGCGCTTGGGCGAGCAGGGTGATGAGCTTCTCCTGCGCCGGGTTCACGTCCTGGTACTCGTCCACGATGAGGTGCTTGAGGCCACCCTGGACGGCGGCTAGCACCTCGGGCCGGGCGAGCGCCTTAACGGCCGCCGAGACGAGCAGGCCGTAAGTGAGGAAGTGGTAGCGGTGCAGCAGTCTTTTGAAGTCCAGGTAGCAATCGCCAAAGGGCGTGCCCTTGAGTCGGTTCGCGTCGAGCAACTCGTTCTCGACCACATCGGCGTTGCGGAGGAAGTCGCGGATCGGCCGCCAGTGCTGCACGCCGATCTTGGCGAGTTCCAGCCGGCGGTGCTCCCGACTGAGCAGCCCCGCGAGTCGGTTCTCGTCGAGGATGTCGAAGTCGCCGAACTCGGGGACGTGGTCCTGGAGCATCCGCAGGCAGTAGGCGTGGATCGTGCCGACGAACATCGGCCCGAGCCGGTCGAGGAACGCCTGCCCGCGGCTCTCCGTCACGCGCTTCGTGATGCGCGTCTTGAGCGACTGCGCGGCCCGGTCGGTGAAGGTGAAGGCGATGATCTCGGACGGCTCGACGCCCCCGTCAATCAGCGCCACGACCCTTCGGGAGATGGCTTCCGTCTTCCCCGCGCCGGCGCAGGCGATCACCTGAAGGTGCCCGTCGCGGTGGCCAATGACGGCGGCTTGTTCCGGCGTTGGGGTGAAAGCGGTTGCCATGTTAGGGCACATTCGGGAGTGCGGGCGCGAGTCCGATCGTCACGGTCGACGGGGGCAATGATACGGCATCTCCCCACGGCACTCTCGGGGAAAACGCCTTCATGGTGCGTCGAGGTGCGGCATTGATGCGGGCTGATGTGCGCTTGTGGCCGCCGGGTCTGGTCGGGCGTATACTATCACAATGGCCGCGGAGTAATTGCCCCTGCGAAAGCCGGCGGCCCTACACCTATCCAGTCCGGGGGGTAAAGGCCGCCGGCCCCCGCATTTCTCGCTGGGAATCCGATGAGTGCTTTAACGCCCCCTCACGCCGCCAGCCCAACGCCTAAAAAGTTGAGCGAGTTCGGCACCCGGATCGCTGCCGCACTTGACGGGTGCGTTACCGTAGCCACCACACTGGCGGAAAAAGTCGGCTCGCCTGGGGACGGCCGTCGGCTCTCCGCCCCTCTTTACGCGCTGCTTGGCGGTCTGGAACTCAGAACCGTCGACCTGGCGATGGCCTTTCGTGAATCGGGGAACCGCTGGCCTGCCGGGGCCGTTGAGGCGTGGACGGTTGTCTACGATTTGCTCCTCAACAAACTCTATGCCGCGGCCTACCGCCTAGTCCGATCCCTATCCGACGAGCGTCGGGGGGATTGGACGCCCGAGGAGTCTGCGGTGGCGGATGCGGGAGACACAGAAACGGCTCGTTCGGTCCGTCGCCATGCCGACTTCCTACGGCTTGTCTCCGAGGGCGTCTTAGCGTGCGGCGGGCATGGATGGCGGGTCGTCAACCTAGACAGTGAGCAGGCGGAGTGGTCGGCTCGCCGCGACGCCGATTACCGCACAGGTACCGCCTTGATCGGTACACTTCGTCGCGGGGCCGCGGCCCCGCGCCTCACGGGCCTCTCGATGAAGGTCGTCGCCGGGCGCTTGCCGTCGCGGTGCAGGCACGCGCTGCCTCGAATCAGTGCGGCTGAGTTGGAAAGGGCCGACCGACTCATCCGGCAGACGGTCACGATCCCGGACGGCATGACGACACACTGGGTCGGCGAGGAGGGGAGCCGTCAAAATGTCTGCCGGTGCCACCCCGACGCCCCGTATGCGTCCCCAGAGCAGGTCGAGCGGTACTTGCCGCGCGCCGACGCGGCCGTACAGCCACTCCCGGTCGTCGCGCCAACCAGCACCGGCCCGGCCACCCAGGTCCTAGCAGAGGAGCCGGGGGCCGGCGTGACTCCCCTGCCGGTACAAAATCTCGTCCCGGTCGCTCTTGCGATCGGCTCGAAGGGCAAGAAGATCAACGCTCGGATGTTGGAAGCACTTCAGGATCTCGGCGACCTGGCCAGGGGCCGCAGCGCCCAGCAGTGGGCCAACGCACTCGGCTGTGCGAAATCGACCGTGGTCGAGACCAATACATGGAAATTCGGACTCGGGGTTCAGCGGGTCGCCAAGGGGTTAAAGAACGGCCCCAGGAAGTCTCGCTGCCACTGACCGAATTACCGACCGGTCGGCACCGCATTCCGACCGATCCGGGATTTTGTCGATTTCCCTGAGCGGCTGGAATTCGTCGGACTTCGAGCCGTTTTTTCGTCGTTTGGAGTGCCGATCGGTCGGCATTATTCCGACCGACCGCGGGAGTGGTGAAAGGAGGTGAGCGCCATGCCCACCCTGACACCGAAGGCGGAAGTGACCCCGTCCCGCCCGACCGACCCGCCGTTCCTCATCGCTATCCTGATCGGGGCGATGAAGACGGGCGACAAGATGCTCGTCGGCCTCGCCCGCGAGTGGCTCGCTGAACAAGGAATCCGAGTCGTCATCGCCAAGGACTCCCCGGCACTCCTGGCACGGGGGGTGAGCCGATGAACCCCGCCACTTCGACCGCCGACGCAACCCAAGCCGTCGCCATGAAAAAGCCCCGCACGAAGCCGCAGCGACTGCCGCCCGCGTTGCTCAGCCGCGTGGACGCCGCCGCGTTTCTCACGATCTCCCCGTCGTCGCTCGACCGCTTGAGCGCTGCGGGTGACCTCCCCGCCCCGGTGCGCCTCGGCGGCCGGCTCGCCTGGGGCCGCGCCGAACTCGCTTCGTGGGTCCGCCACGGATGCCCAGGCCGGACGTGCTGGGCGAAGCTTTGGGTCGGCCTCCGCGACCGCGCTGCCAAACGAAAGTAGCCACACCAACGGACGCGGGCCGCGACCTTGCCAGAGGTGCGGCCCGCTCAATGCCGACAAACCGAATTCCGACTCCCGACCCGACCGAACACCCTTTGACGGAGTGCCTTCGTGACTATCGTACAGCCCCCCGCCTCGTTGCGGC
Source organism: Fimbriiglobus sp. (assembly GCA_043745465.1). Lineage (GTDB taxonomy): Bacteria > Planctomycetota > Planctomycetia > Gemmatales > Gemmataceae > Fimbriiglobus. Next base: position 9,480 of record JAYTSV010000211.1, on the reverse strand, counting down.
AACCGCCGCGTCGGCCCGCCGAGCGCGTCGCCGACGCCCACCGAGACTTGCACGAGTTGCAGGTCGAACTCGCCACCGGCACCGCCTGTTCGGCGGAAGTCGATCAGGCCGAAGCCGCCTACAGCGACTCCGTGGCCGACGCGACCGCCGCGAACGTCGCCAAGTTGCAAGAGTTCATCCAGTCGCTGCGGTTGACAGCCGAGGACGCGACCGGGCTTCGGGAACTCGCCGGCCGATGTATGAACGAGATCACCGGCGCGGTGCCGGCCGGCACATTCGCCATCATGGCCGACGTGGTCGCGGCGGCCGGCGACACGCGGCGGGAGTTGACAGCGCAGGGCGTCGAACTGCTCGGCGCGGTCAACGGCGTCGCCGCTTTGAGGGCGGATCTGAGCGCTTTGACGATGGCGCTCAAGTCCGCCGGGATCGCGGTGCGGCCATGAGCGACTTCCCCCCGACGATGCCGCGTGGCACGAAAGTAGACTGGCAGGGCGTGCGCAAGCCGAGTCGGAACGGGCACCCGGCGGCCGTCCCGCCCCCGGCCGCCGACGGCCGCCGCCTGGTCACCCGGCCCGCGGCCGACATCGCCGCGGAGGACGTGCGCTGGCTCTGGCCCGGCCGCATCCCTTTCGGGATGCTCTCCGAGATCATCGGCGACCCCGGATGCGGCAAGTCCACCATCACCGCCGAGTTGGCCGCAGCCGTCAGCCGAGGGAGAGGCTTCCCGCCCGACTACGCCACTGGCGAGGTGGGTGGCGTCCTATTCCTCTCGGCTGAGGACAGCGCTGCGCACACAATCCGCCCGCGACTCGACGCCGCCGAGGCCGACCTGAAACGCGTCCACGTCCTCGAACACGTCGTGGCCGGCGGTAAGAAGTTCCCGCTCGTGTTGCCCGACCACTTCGATTTGGTCCGCGACGAGGTACTCCGCCACGCGGCCAAGCTGGTCGTCCTAGACCCGCTCAACGCCTTTTTGTCGGCGAAGGTCGAGGCCAACGACGACAAGGACATCCGCGCGGCGATCATGTACCCCCTGCGCGAGTTGGCCGAGGCGACCGGCGTCGCTGTCGTGCTCATCAGGCACCTGAACAAGGGGGCCGGGAAGGCAATCTACCGCGGCGGCGGCAGCATCGGCTTCACCGGGGCCGTGCGCGTCAGCCTGGCCGCCGGGAAAGCGGCCGACGGCAAGCGTTACTTAGTGTGCAACAAGTCGAACGTCGGCCCCGAACCGCGGGCCGTCGAGTACCGCCTGGACCACGAGGGGGCCGCCGCCCGCGTCTGGTGGGGCGGCGAGTCGGACATGACCGCCGACGAGCTGTTCGCCCTGCCCCCCGCGGCGGGCCGGCCGGAGCGGCTCGAAGAGGCCGTAGCGTTCCTGCGAAAGCGGTTGGCCGCCGGCCCCATCGATTCGGACACGCTCAAGGCCGAGGGCAAGGACGCCGGCCTCAGCTGGGGGACGCTCACCAGGGCCAAGTCGCAACTGGGGGTCAAGGCGGCCAAGCTCGGCTATCAGGGGGCCTGGCGCTGGTCGTTGCCGGGCAACCCCACCGAAGCGGGAAGTGACGACGGCGGGGAGGGCATACCGAAGTTGTGACCTCCGCAACCCACACCCCCGCCAGTCGAATTGCCGCCGGAACGCGGGGCGGAAGAGCCAAAGGCACTCAAGGTTCCCCCCCTACCACGGTTTGAACGCCTTTGGACTCCGGGGCACCGAAAAGCGCGTATTTCGTTGGTCTCGCTCAAAGGCGCTCAAGTTTTTCCAAAGGCGCTCAAGCGCCCGCCTTGATCGCCTTTGGCCGGGTCCTGCTTTTCGTTGTGTTTCGTCGTGTTTTCGACCAACCCAAGGCTTCCGAACGCCTGGAACCCACGTTAGCCCATCCACGAGAGGACGACTGTCATGGTTCAATCGATCGAAGTGGCCACACCGGATGTGCCGCCGGGCGTCTGGCGGGTCTGGTCCCGCACCCGCGGTGTCAAGCGTTGGCGTCTCGTCGGCAACGCTGCGACGAAAGTCGCCGCCGCGAAGTTGATGGACCGGATCACGGCGGACCTCTCAACCGACTGGTACGTCTCCCCGCCGGGTGGCGAAAGCCCCAACGTCCTGCCCGCACACTGGCGGCGCTGAGCCTTCCGACCTCGCCGGCAACCCGGCAAGACCCCCGGCGACCACGACCCCGCCCCGGACAATAAACCCCACCCTTGCCGCTGCCAGGCGCGAATCGTCGCGTCCTGGGTGAGCACGACCTTGACCCGGCCCACCGCCGCGGCCATTATCACACCACCGCTACAACGACGGAGCCGATGACCATGCCCGAACTGTTCCGCGTCGCCCGGACGCACCCCATCCCCGCCGGCACCGAAGTCGTGGACAAGGGCGGCAAGCCCCACGCCCGGATCCGCGACGGCGGCCGCTGGGCGCTCTACCCCTTGACGAAGGCCGGCACCGGCTACCTCAAGCCGTCGCCCGTCTGGTGCGCGTGGGTCAAGGACGCCGACGGCAAGCGCCGCCGCGTTCGACTTTCGCCGGTCAAGGCTGCTGCCGTGGCAATGCTCGCCAAGCTCTTGCTCGAAGCTGCGGAAGGTAAGGCGGGACTTCGCACGAAGTTGACCGGTGCGGGGCGGCTGTTGCTCTCCGAGCTGCTCGCGGCCTACGAGCGACACCAACTCGACCGCGGCGCGACCGCCCGGCACGCCGCCCAGGTCGCGGCCCGCTGCCGGCGCGCCTTCGACGCCTGCGGGATGCTGACGCTGGCCGACCTCGACCCGACGCCCGTGGAGCGGTGGCTGGCCGGCCGGCGGGCTGCGCCGAAGGGCGGCGGCGGCATCGGGGCGCAGACCTCAAACCACTTCGCCGTCGGCCTGAAGGCGTTCGGCAACTTCCTGGCGAAGACCGACCGCGTCGCCGCCAGCCCCTTCCGGCACCTCGCCAAGGTCCGCACCGACGCCGACATCCGCCACGCCCGCCGAGCGCTGACCGCCGACGAGTTCGACCGGCTCTTGACCGCAGCACAAACCGCGGGCGACTTCCGCGGCCTGAGTGGCCCTGACCGGTCGTCGCTCTACTTGACCGCAGGCATGACCGGCCTGCGGGCCTCCGAGTTGGCCAGCCTCTCGCCGGCGTCGTTCGAGCTAGACGCCGGCACCCCGTCCGTCGCGGTCGAGGCCGCCTACTCGAAGCGCAAGCGCCGCGACGTGGTGCCGCTTCACCCCGCGCTCGTCGCGTCCCTGCGGCCCTTCCTGGCGGGCAAGGCGGCGGGGGCGCGCGTCTGGCCGGGCAAGTGGGCGCAGCACTTCGAGGCCGGCGACCTGATCCGCCGCGACCTGGCCGCCGCGCGGGCCGCCTGGGTCGCCGAGGCAGCCGACCTCGCCGAGCGCACCCGGCGGGAGGGGTCGGACTTCCTGAGCTACGAGAACGCCAAGGGGGAGTTCGCCGACTTCCACAGTTTGAGGCACCGCTTCGTCACGGAGTTGGTGAACGCCGGGGTCATGCCGAAGGACGCCAAAGAGTTGGCCCGCCACTCGACAATTACTCTCACGATGGACCGCTACGCCCACGCGACGCTCGAGGGGACCGCCGCGGCGCTGGGCAAGTTGGCCGCGCCCCGAGTACCACCGGGCGTACCAACTCCCGCCCAGGGGTGCCCATCGGTGACGACGGGTGACGAAACCGGCCGTCCGGGGGCCGAAGCCACCGGGAAGCAGGAAACGCTACGATTGGTGGCGATTGAGGACGGATGCGGAGATGTGACGACCGGTGAACAGGCAGTACACCCGGAGGGATTTGAACCCCCAACCCTCGGTTCCGAAGACCGATGCTTTACGTCAGACAATAAAAGAATACACTATTCACTTCGTTCTTGTTACACCCACTTCATACTATCACTTCCGCTCTTGTAACTTCTGTGTACTCTACAATTCGTAGTGTTTTACACGTCGCCAGAACTCGAAACTAACAAAAGTAGTTTGACGCGTTCGGCTTCGTTTGTCGTAGTATTATTGTCGTCAGTGCTTGTCTTCGGGCGGGTTTAGCGGGACGTTTCAGCGGAATAGCGGGACGTTAGCGGGACGCGGTTTCGAGGTGGTTTCGAGGTGGTTTCGAGGTCGTGGAATGCGATGAGCAGAAGCCCCGGTTTCGATTCGGCGGAACATGACTAATTTTCCAAAGTCGCCGTTACGTTGCAGGTAACTGGGGTAGTTAAGTCGATACCAAGTTAGGTGAAACGGCTTAACGAGACTCAGAGGTGCATCATGGTCGAATACGTCGCCTGTGTCGTCGGGGTGATGGGGCTACTCTTGACCGCTTGGGATCGAGTCGAGAAGCAACGAAGGAAGCGGGCGTTGGCCAGTAGGCAACGCGGAAAGGAGTAGACGGCTACTGGACCAGACAGGATCGGTGGCGTAGGCTGAGCGGATGTCGCCACTCCAAAAAATCGAACTGAAAATTCTCCAACTGCTCCCGAGTCTCAACCTGAGGCCGACGTTAGACCGTAGTGCGGAACTCGGGGAACTGCTTGTCGAGGCTAAAAGCGTTTTGCCGCATGGGCAGTGGGGGCCGTGGCTTCACCGGGTGCGGCTGAACGACAGAACCGCCCGCACGCACATGGAAGTTTTTCGGGAGTCTGGGAATCGGCGAACAGACTCCGATATGACCATCAAACAATTTATTGCGTATCTCCGCCAGTCGAGAATCAACGGCAAGAAGGCTGAGCGTGAGGTGAGCCGTGCCGAGTGTGCCGCACGTCTCGGGAAACTGCCGGATTCGATTCGGCTGATCCACAGCGACAACCGGGTGTTCAATTGGCCCCAGGCGAACGCCATCGTCACTGACCCCCCGTGGGCCTGCATGGCGTCGTATCGCTGGTTGGCTTCGATGGCCGCGGAACGACTGGTAGACGGCGGGCTGCTGCTGCTCCAGTGCGGCACCGCCTACATGGCCGAAGTGATGCGGATTTGTGAGGATGCCGGGCTTCGTTATAACTGGTGCTTGTCATTTGGATTCGCGGAAACACGACGTGCGAAGCCGACGGCGGGACGCTGGTTGTGCGGGTGGAACCCGGTCTTAGTGTTGTCGAAAGGTGACTTGCGGCTTGTTGACGTTGTGGCCGACTTCTACTTGGTTAGCCATTCCCGCGACGCTAAGGATTTGCACGACTGGGCAAGTCCAATAAAGCCCTTTCGCTACTGGATGAAGGTTATGATTCCGCCGGGGTCGTTAGTGCTTGACCCTTTCGCCGGCTCGGGCACCACTGGCGTCGTCTGCCGAGAGTTGGGTATGCGATGGATTGGCACTGAGATTGACCGCGGGTCTTTCGAGGTTGCTCGGGGGCGACTGAGTGAGGCTGTCGAGGTCAAGGCTGAGCCGCTGAGGGTTTAGGTCAGCGGCTCGGGTGCGTAACAGGACGATCAGGAAGTCAGTCAGTACGTAATTTTCTTGAACAGCAGACTCCGACTGCGATACACCAATGGCTCTGATGGCTGTGGTGATAGACCCACTGAATCTTCTGACGGCCACACAATTCGCAAGTGTGCGTCGGATGAGGCAGACGAACTCTATAAACGTACCACCAACCAGAGTAATGAATCAACACTCGATAGTTGCGACCCATGCGAAGTACCTGTAGAGGGACTGGAAGAACCTTTCACGCTACAGTCATTATACTTCGTCCTGTTTTCGATTTTTGAGTTGGCCGCGGACATCCTCCACAGCCATGCCGCCGATGCAATTTTCATTTCGCTGGACTGGCAGACAGCCCCTCAACTTCGCTCAGTCGCGTTCTACGGGGTCAGTCGCACTCGGTGAGTCGGTCATCAAACGACACCGCCCGACGTGCTGTTGAGCCATCGCCGGGCGGTGCCGCACAAGGGAGAGAGAGAAGTCGAGGCTTAGAGCAGGTCGATATACTGGCTCACAGTTGATTGCAAGTCGTCAGCCGCAATTTGCAGGTCAAGTGCTGGCGTTGATTGGTTGACGATGCCGTTGGTGATACTGTCGCAAAGTGCGTTGATGTAATATAGTAACTCGTTAGTGTCGTCGTGGCGGTTCTGGGTCATTGGCCTGGTTCCTTAGTTGAGTAGTCGCTTTATATATCGTCCCGAGTCGTCGAAAACTTCTGGGCAGTTTGTCAAAAGTCAACTGGTGAAGCGTCTTCAAGTTGACGACAAAAGAATTCCAGAATTATTCTGAAAATATATTGATGAAGTTTCGGGATTTTGCCGATATTTCTCTTGTACTCTTTACTACTTTATCTTTATTACTTTCTCTTTGCTCTTGTACTCTTCTCTTCAGTTCTTTCTTGTCTTCAGTTCTTTAAGGCGTAGCCGAAAATCTTCACTTCTTCTCCTTCACTCCGAGGGAAAGAGAATAAGTAAAGAGTAAAGAATTTAAGAGGCAAAAATCGGATTTTGGCGGGCTGACCTGAAAGGGCTACGCCAGTTCTGGCCGGTAACTTCCTCGCTTTGCGAAAGCAACATTATCTGCGTGAAGGAGAAGAAGTGAAGATTTTCGGCTACGCCTTAAAGAACTAAATACCAGAAGGAAACGAAGAGAATAATACAAGAGCAAAGAGAAAGTAATAAAGAGCAAAGAGTACAAGAAAAAACTTCACACAAGGAAGAACACCAGATGAATGATTTAGATTTAGTCGAAGACATGCGGAACAAGTACCGTGCCAGTTACGACCCCGACAAGCCACTGACGCACATGCCGTTCGGCCGTTTTAAAGGCAGTCAAATTCAGGAGTTACCCACGTACTACCTGTCTTGGCTGCTCCACCAGGACGCTACGAGGCCAAACCTGATGACGCCAGTGGCGAAGGTGCTCAAGGAGCGTTACGACCGCGAGAAGGCTACCCGATCCAACCAGTTGAACGACAACGCTATCGGCGATTGATACTCACCCGAACCAGTTATCGTAGCCCTGGTGAACTCGTGCCTGTTGCCGAGTCCACCAGGGCTTTCGCGTTGACCGCCACTACCTACCGCATGAGCGACAATCCACAACCAGCAATCATGTACCGCAAGGTGACTGACCCCTTCGACGGCACCGTCAAGGTCTACCAATACGACGAACAAAAATCGTGCTGGTATCTCTACAGCGTGTTCATGAGTGAGGCCCACTCGGAGCGACACCTCACATTTTTAACGAGTCGCGGCGGACGGGTGCCAACGGCCGGACGGGGCTGAGCACTGACGCCTTCTTACCACAAGGCACGCACACCACAGCCTCGGCCACGGGGTCGATCACTGGCTCAGACAGCACGGCGTCGGGCATCGCGTCGAGGAAGCCGCCTTGCTCAGTCGGCACGTCGTAGGCCATGCCAGTCGAATCGAAGGACGCCATGCCCATGCCGGTGAATGTCGAGAACGAACCTCCGGGACAGCCCGCCGCCTGACACGCTGCTAACGTCGCATACGTCCCGCCGCTCCCGGCAGTGGCGACACACCCTTGAATCGTGCAGTTGTACGACGTGCCGCAACTCGACTGACACTCACTGAGCGTGCCGTAAGTGCCGTCGCTCGATACGGCGGTGCAGGTGTACGTCGTGCTGCCGCCGGCCGGGGTGTACTGCACGCAGTTGTAGCCGTTGCGGCAAGTGCTCGATTCGCAAGCGGCGAGGCTTTGGTAAGACCCGTTTGACCCGGCCGCGACACAGTGACGGAAGCCGTCGCAGTTGTATGTATTTCCACAAAGGGACTGGCACGCGGCTAAGGTCGTGAAGGTGGCACCCGATGACACTGCCGTGCAGACACCCGAGACGCAGTTGAAGCCACTACCACAGTTCGCCGCCTGGCACGCCGCGAGAGTCGCATACGCCCCCCCGCTGCCGCTCACGCTGGTACACTGACCGTTGACGCAATTGAACGACACGCCACAGCCGGATTGCTGGCAAAGGTAAAGTGATGCCGCACCGCCGCCCGTGGTGAAGTAGGTACAAGTGTTGTCCACGCAACGGTAACCCGGCCCCGAATTGCAACTGGCTTGGCACGCGGAGAGAGTCGAGTAAGTGCCGCCACTGCCCGTGACCGACACGCAATTCCCGTCAGTGCAATTGTAACTCGTTGTGCCGATCGGCGGGGGAGGTGGCGGTGGGGGCGGCACGCACGGGCTTTGCTGGCACAAGGCGAGTGTCGAGTAGGTGCCGCCGGTTCCCGCTTGCGATACACAGTAGCCTGACACGCAATTAAACGAAACCGTGCAGTCGTGGCAGTTCGCTTCGATCCCCGCCGAGTCACAAGTGATGCCCGCCCCGGTCCTGATTTTCAAAAACCGGCCGTAGTCAACTGAGACATCAACCTCGAAGCCACACCCGACAGACGTGATGCCGTTGATGACGACGACGGGAAACGATGTGGTGCCGCCGTCGAGGCTGATGCACGGTGACAGTACGCCTGTGTAGTATGGCCCCGGCCCCAGGAGGTAGCCGTCCGCGTTCAAGACATAGCAAGTGCCGTGATACTCTCGATTGCCATAGGGAAAAATGTATTCGCTACGCCAGAAACCGTAAGACCCACCGTAGTAGATTGTGCCAGCAACTTTCGTGGACGATCCGACGTACACCTGCACCATAATGGGTTCGGCCGCAGTCACGAAACTGACGATGGAGTTCGCGGACACGTCTACGCTGTCGCCGGTTCGACGTGCCAAATACCTCCTACCCCTCATCAAGACGGTGCCGTTCGCTTCCTTGACCCGGCACGACTCTACATAATCGACCCAGTGACCGTTGCCGTCGATCTCGGAGACGTTGCAGTCGTACCACCCAGGGACGTTGTAACTGCCCGTCGGCCCGTCGTAGAGCGTCGTAGCGGCCGACGGGCACTGGCTGTTGACCCGTACCCATGAGGATTGATGCGGGACGTAGCCGGGTGTCGCGGTGCCGCCGTGCTCCCCGTCTGTCCGCTGAAGTACCTCGGTGAGACGTGCGGCCGTCTTGTCAGATAAAGCGTAGGGCATTTGTCCTTAGATAATCAGTAGTGCGAAGTTGGTTTCTCGGTAGGCTTTAAAATCCAGGTAGACAATGCTGCCGCCGATTTTCAACGCATGACCACTACCGTCAAGGGGCACGCCAGGAGGTTGTACCTCACTACCCGAGGGCGTGATGATGGGCTTATTGAGTGCAGCACCGGCCCCCCCGCCGCCCTTTTCACTGCACCCTAAATCCTGTATCTTCAAGGGGTTCCAGTCGGCTTCGGGGTTATATTCCAACACAATATCGACCTGCCAGAAAAACGCCCCGTTCTCGTATTGACTGGTTGCACCATAATCAATGACCCTCATCCGCTTCGCCGCATAGCCACTCCAGGCCGACGCATTAATCGAGTTCATGTAATAGGTTTGCTGATTGAAATTGAACGTCGTGGTGAAGGCGGTGATGCTGACAGTCGGGTAGGCAACCTCGATCTCAACCGGGGGGTCAAACGGTTGATACGCGGAATTTGCCACGACGCCGTTGTTTTGATCCGTCTTCAGTGGCCTCGTCT
>JAYTSV010000210.1:0-3554 GCA_043745465.1 Fimbriiglobus sp. | reverse complement strand
ACGCATTGGTGACAGAACGATGACAACCGAAATCACGCGGGGAAGAAAGGAGTGCTCGGCGACCGTTTTTTGGTCTTGCAAATGGGGTCCACTTCAGGGCAACGTCAGCGCGAGCACGGCGACGAGGCAAGCGAGTGGGCGCATCGGCGGCTCCGGCGGGCGGTGGGTCGGGCTAAACCTTCGGGCCGGCCGCGGCGACTTCGGGGCCGGCGATGGCCGCATACTTGACGAAGTTCTCGGCGAAGAGTTTGGCAAGCGACTTCGCCGCCGCATCGTACTCCGCCCCGTCGGCCCACGCCAGCCGCGGCTGCAAGAGTTCGGCCGGCACCCCGGGGACGGCCGTCACCGTGTGGACGCCGAACACGGGGTCGGCCAGCGTCGGCGCGTCGGCCAGTGTCCCGGCGTGGATGGCGTCCACGATGGCGCGCGTGACGCTCAACTTCATGCGCTGGCCGCCGGCGTAACTGCCGCCGGTCCAGCCGGTGTTGACCAGCCAGACGTTGGCCTTGTGCGTCGTCAACTTCTCCTTGAGAAGCTCGGCGTACTTTCCCGGGTGCCAGACGAGGAACGGCCCGCCGAAGCACGGCGAGAAGGTCGCCCCCGGCTCGTTCACTTCGACTTCGGTGCCGGGAATCTTGGCCGTGTAGCCGCTGATGAAGTGGTACATCGCCTGCGCCGGCGTGAGCTTCGCCACCGGCGGCAGCACCCCGAAGGCGTCGCAGGTGAGGAAGATCACGTCCGTCGGGTGCCCGGCGACGCAGGGGATTTTGGCGTTGCGGACCGAGTCGATCGGGTACGCCCCGCGCGTGTTCTGCGTGATGCCGGCGTCGTGGTAATCGACCTCGTTGCCGCCGACGAGGACGACGTTTTCGAGCACGCTGCCGTACCCGAGGGCGTTGTATATGTCCGGCTCGCTCGCGGCGTTCAGGTCGATCGTCTTGGCGTAGCAGCCGCCCTCGATGTTAAAAATGCCGTCGTCGGCCCAGCAGTGTTCGTCGTCGCCGATCAGGCTGCGCTTCGGGTCCGCGGACAGGGTGGTTTTCCCAGTACCGGAGAGGCCGAACAGCACCGACGACTGGCCGGTCTTCACGTCCGCCGTCGCGCTACAGTGCATACTCAAGATACCCTTCTTGGGCATCAGGTAGTTCATGATCGTGAACACGCCCTTCTTCATCTCTCCGGCGTACTCCGAGCCGAGAATCACAAGCTCCTTGTCCTCGAAACTCAGGTCGATGCTCGTCTTCGACGACATGCCCGAGGTGAGGCGGTTGGCGGGGAATTCGCCGGCGTTGTAGATCGTAAAGTCCGGCGTGCCGAACGTCGCAAGCTCTTCCTTTGTCGGCCGGATGAGCATGATGTGCATGAACAGCGCATGGTACGGCCGCGAGCAAATGACGCGCACCTTCAGTCGATTAGCAACATCCCAGCCGGCGAACCCGTCCACGACGTACACCCGCGGCCGAGTGTTGAGGTAGTCGCGTGCCCGCTCGCGGTTGATGAGGAACGACTGCCGTTCGAGGGGGATGTTAACGGCCCCCCACCAGACATCGGCCGCCGAGTCCGGGTGGTTGACGACGCGCTTGTCCTTGGGCGACCGCCCCGTCTTGTCGCCGGAGTAGGCGACGAGCGCCCCTTGGGCAGCGATCCGCGCCTTGTCCGAATGCAGCGCGTCCTCGTAAAGCTCCGCCGGCGAGGGGTTCCGCCGCACGTCGGCGACCGTGAGTTCGTAGTCCTTGAGCGAGAACGGCGTCACGGGCGGGGACTCCTGAAGGCGACGTCAATTGCGGCCGGGGCGGGTAGCGGGGTCAGACCGATGACACTGGGCGGTTAGCGATTCGGTCGCTGCGAATTGAGCGGAAGGGCGCGGACCCGCGACCTCTCGATCTCGACGACGACGATCGCGTTCTCGATTAGTGCAACTTGATGCGCCCGGATCGCGGCAACGACATCCGGCCCGCGCGTGTCTGGCAGTACGTCCCCTCCCCGGAGCAGTACCACGCTCGGGGAGTCGGCGTTCGTTAACGCTAACAGTGTGCCGAAGTCCAAGTCTTGTGACAGAACTGTACGCTGATGGGTACGCGCCCACTCCATGATCTGCGTGTCTCCCGCCCAGGCAAGACCGACCGTACGCCAGTGGACCGAAGGCCAACCTTCAGCTTGAAGGATCGGCAGCCAATCAGGAGACAGGTTCATATCGACTACGAACGACAAGCTCACCGAGCCACCGCCATTGGCACGTCGAGTTCCTGGAGCCGCCAAGCCGCGTAGCTAAGACACGCGTCGATGTCCTCAGTTTCGAGGTACGGGTACGCCTCCAGTATCCGCTCGCGCGAGTAACCAGAAGCTAAAAGGCCGAGCACCATGCCGGCCGTAACCCGCATGCCGCGGATGCAAGCCTTGCCGCCCATCACGGCGGGGTCGTGGGTAATCCGCTCGAATCGCATCGCAGACCCTCCATTAAAGAACGTCCGTCATCTGCACGCCGCCGAACTCCGGGTTGCCGATCAAGCGATGGCCGGGGATGTCAATGTACCAATCCATCGCCAGCAAGGGGACGCTGCCGATAGTGACAGGGTGGTCGTCTGTCACCTCGATGACATCCATGATGCAATCCCGTCCTTGGACGGTCAATCGGACCACGCGAAGGACATCCTAGTGTGCGGCTGGCAATTCTGTATCGGTGCCAGGCCCAATTCTGCGACGATCCGACTCGGCAGTACGAGGCCCCACGCCTGGTCGTCAACAACCGCGTCCGTCACCTCCACGCGGCGGACGCGGTCGGGGTGAAGTGTGCCCCGACGGACCTCTGACAACTCGGCCCAATTCTCGATCGAAGCTGGCACAGCGAACTTGACCATGCCGGCCTCCGAGTGTGAACGGGTTACTTGTTGCCCGCGGCCTTCTCGCCGAGGGCCGCTTGCGCCGCGGCGAGCCGGGCGATCGGCACGCGGAACGGGCTGCACGACACATAGTCCATGCCGACCTCGTGGCAGAAGAACACCGAGTCCGGGTCGCCGCCGTGCTCGCCGCAGATGCCGATCTTGAGGTGCTGGTTCGCGCTCGCCTTGCGGGCGGCGCGGCCCTTCTCGATCGCCAGCCGGATGAGCTGGCCGACGCCCTTCACGTCCAGCGACTGGAACGGGTCGATCGGCAAAATCTTTTCCTTCAAGTACGTCGGCATGAAGCCGTTGATGTCGTCCCGGCTGAAGCCGAAGGTCATCTGCGTCAAGTCGTTCGTGCCGAACGAGAAGAACTCCGCCTCCGGGGCGATCGTGTCCGCCACCAGGCAGGCCCGCGGCAACTCGATCATGGTGCCGATCATGTACTCGACCTTGGTGCCGGCCTTGGCCATCGTCTCCTCGGCGACCGCGATGGCCCGCTTCTTCAGGATCACCAACTCCTCGACGGTGCCGATGAGCGGGATCATGATCTCGGGCAGCACACTCTTGCCCATTTTCTTGACTTCGATGGCGGCCTCGATGATCGCGCGGACTTGCATGTCGCCGATCTCGGGGTAGACGATCGGCAGGCGGCAGCCGCGGAACCCCATCATC
>JAYTSV010000209.1:0-13418 GCA_043745465.1 Fimbriiglobus sp. | reverse complement strand
GCTGCTCGGCCCGCCGCGCCGCCTCGCTCGGGCCGGGGCCGCCCGCGGCCAGCCGGGCCGCCAGCCGGGCGACCGAGACGTCGGTCGCCCCGCGCGGCTCGTCCCGCTCGACGGTCCGGCAGGCGGCCCGGACGTGCCGGCGGTGCAGGTCGGCGACGCGGTCGGCGGCGAGCTGGCGCAGCCAGGGGTAGAACGTCAGCGGCCGCCCCCGCGCGAACGCGCCCAGCCCGGCGTCGGCCTCGGCCAGCGCGTCCTGGACCACGTCGGACGGGTCCACGCGGGCCGCGACCCGCGGGTCGAGCCGCAAGGCGACCATGCGGCGCAGCCGGCTGCGGTGGCGGGCGAGCAGCTCCCCGCGGGCGGCGGGGTCGCAGCCGGCCGCGGTGGCGGGCGAGCAGGTCGTCGGTGTCGGTCGTCGGGCGGTCCATGGGGTCTCCTGACACTAGCCCCGCACGCCGGGGCGAAACCGGGACAGTGAATTTTCCCTTATCTGTGCGAAGTTCGACAGACTCGAACGACTCGCGGTATTAAAGCGACTGTCGGGTTAACGTGGCCCGCCAATTCTGCGGACAATGCATAAATTGCACGCTGGTACAGCCGCTCGCCGCTCGGTACACTGTCGGACTGCCGACCACCGCACCGTGGGGATGGATCGTGACGACGACCTCGGCCAGCCTGCTCGGCCGCCTTCGCGGCGCACACCCGGCCGCGTCCGACTGGCGGCGGCTGCACGACCTTTACCGGCCGCTCGTGCGGTCCTGGCTGGCCCGGGCCCCGGGCCTCGGCGGGGAGGCCGACGACCTCGCCCAGGAGGTCCTCGTGGTCCTCGTCCGCGAACTCCCCGCCTTCGAGCGGCACCGCGACGGCTCCTTCCGCTGCTGGCTGCGCGCCGTCACCGCCAACCGCGTGCGCTCTTGGCGGCGGGCGCGTCAACGCGTGCCGCTCGTGGGCCTCGACCCGGCCGACGACTTCCTCGCTCGCCTCGAAGACCCCGCCGGCGACCTGGCGCTCCAGTGGGACCGCGAGTACGACCGGCACGTCTTTGACCGCCTCCTCGCGGCCGTGCGGCCCGACTTCGCGCCGGCGACCTGGGAGGCGTTCGAGCGCTTCGCCGTCGGCGGGCAGAAGGCCGCTGGGGTGGCGGCGGAACTGGGCACGACCGCGGCGGCCGTCGTCCAGGCCAAGGCGCGCGTCCTGAAGCGGCTAAGGCAGGAGGCCGACGGACTACTCGAATAATTCCGCGCGGATTCGCGTCACCCGGTGCCCCTGGCCGGCCTTGTAAGATAGTAAGAACTTGTGCGAACTTCGAGGGCCGCCCGTGAACGTTCAGCCCGCCGCGCACCCGACCGACGAGTCGCTCGTCGCCTACGGGCTGGGCAAGATCGACGACGCCGGGGCCGAGGCCGTCGTGCGGCACCTCGAGGCCTGCCCGGCGTGCGTGGCCCGGGTGGCGGACATGTCGGCCGGCAGCTTCGTCGAGCGGCTGCGGGCGGCCGGGGGCCGGGACCGCACCCCCGATCCCCCCGGGACGCTCGCGCCGCTGTCGCCGTCGTCGGCGAAGAAGGCGGTGCCGCCGGAGTTGGCCGGCCACCCGCACTACGACAACGTCCGCCCGCTCGGTCAGGGCGGCATGGGGGTGGTGTACGTGGCGACCAACAAGCTCATGGGCCGGCCGGAGGTGCTCAAGGTCGTGGGCAAGGAGCTGATCGCGCGGCCGGGGGCGGCCGAGCGGTTCCTCCGGGAGATCCGCTCGGCCGCGCGGCTGCAGCACCCGAACATCGTCGCGGCGTACTCGGCCCTCGAAGTGGGCGACCTGCTCGTCTTCGCGATGGAGTACGTGCCGGGGGACGACCTCGCCAAGGTGGTCAAGTCGCACGGCCCGCTGGCGGTCGCCAACGCCTGCTACTACGCCTACCAGGTCGCCAACGGCCTGCAGCACGCCCACGAGAAGGGGATGGTCCACCGCGACATCAAGCCCGGCAACCTCGTGCTGCACAAGGACGGGGCGAGGCACGTCGTCAAGGTCCTCGACTTCGGCCTGGCCAAGGCCGTCCACGATGCCGGCGCGGGCGCGATCGACGGCGAACTGACCGGCGAGGGCAAGATGCTCGGCACGCCGGACTACATCGCCCCCGAGCAAATCCTGGACGCCGCCAAGGCCGACACGCGGGCGGACGTGTACTCGCTGGGCTGCACGCTGTACTACCTGCTCGCCGGCCGGCCGCCGTTCACCGGGGCGACACTGTACTCGCTGCTGACCGCGCACCAGACGGGCCACGCGGTCGCGCTGAACCTGGTGCGGCCCGAGGTGCCGGCCGAGGTCGCGGCGGTGGTGGCCAAGATGATGGCGAAGGAGCCGGGTAAGCGCTACCAGACACCCGGCGAGGCCGCGAAGGCCCTGGCACCCTTCATCAAGCCCGGCTCGAAGCCGGCGGCCCCGCCGAGCGAGGCGTCGCAGGCCCACTCGGCGACGGCCCGCCCCAAGTCCACCGCCGCCGTGACCCTGCCGCCGGTCCCACCGGCCGTGCCGCCGGTGGCGAAGCCGGTCGCAAAGCCGGTGGTTGAAGCGGAACTGTGGGAGGCGCTGCCCGAACCCGCCGCTCTGGCCGCGAAGAAGTCGAAGCCGAGGTTGCGCCCGAAGCCGGCGCGCCGGCCGCCGTGGCTGTGGCCGGCCGTGGCCGCCGGGGTTCTGTTCGCCGGCCTGTTGGCGGCGTGGGCGGGCGGCGTATTCAAAGTGAAGACGGCCCACGGCACGATCGTCGTCGAAGGCGTCCCCGACGGGTCCGTGGTGACCGTCGAAGGGGCGAAGGTCACGGTCACAGCGGACGGCGAGACGCTGACCGTGAGTGAAGTCCCCGCGGACGGCAAGGGGCACCGGCTGCGCGTCACCAAGGGCGGCGTCGAGCTGTTCGCCACGGACGTGACCGTTACCGTCGGCGGCACGCCGGTCAAGGTGCGCTACGAGCCGCCGGTGCCGCGGACGGCGAAGGCTGACGAACCGCTGGCTCCGGAGGGGTCGGAGTGGGCGGGCACGGCCGACATCACCGAGGCCGACGGCGGCACGAAGACCATCGGCGTGACCCTGACAGTCTTCGAGCGGAACGGCCCGGCGTTCAAGTGGAGAAGCCGTGCCAGTAATGGCGGCAGTGTGATCGTCGCGGGGTCAATCGACGCGACCACGGGGCAGATCATCCGCCAGTACTCGCAGCAGGTGTTGCCAAACCCCGGACCGGCGAAGACCGAGGGGACACTGTCAGGGGAGGTCAGGCGGGACGGCATGACGTACACCTGGTCGGTCCCAAGTGGGGCGTCCGGCCTGGTGTCGCTGAAGCGGCTGACCGACAACGGCGAGAAGTTCGACCTCACCGGGCGGTGGCAGGTCCGCCACCAGCCGCGCAACTGGACCGGCACCCTGACCATCCTGGGCGACGGCAAGCTGACGTGTCACAACGGGGACGCCGGGACGTACACTCGGGACGGCGGGCTCATCCGGCTGCGGTATCCGACCGACCGGGACGCCGAGGAGTGGCTGGTGATCGACCCGGACCGGCCGGACCGGCTGCTCGGCGGGTTCGAGCGGGACGGGGTGCGGCAGACGGCCACTTTGACGCGGGTGAGCGAGCCGCCGGCGGCCGTCGGCGGCTTCGTGCCGCTGTTCAACGGCAAGGACTTGGCGGGGTGGAAGACGCACCCCACCCAGCCGGGCAACTGGCGGGTGGTCGATGGCGTGCTGACCGGGTCCGGCCCGGAGACGAGCCACCTGTTCAGCGAGCGCGGCGACTTCACCGACTTCCGCCTGGCGGTCGAGGCCCGCATCAACGCGACGGGCAACAGCGGCGTCTACCTGCGCTGCCCGCCCGGCCCCGCCTGGCCGGCCGACGCCCCGAAGTTCCCCGGCGGTTACGAGGTCGAGATCGGGTCGGCCCGGTACGTGAACAAGACCGGCGGGCTGAACCAGCAGGGCGTCGGCAACGTCGTGACCGTCCGCGACCTGAAGCTCCCGGACGGCGAGTGGTTCAAGCTCGACATCTCCGCGGTCGGCGGCCGGGTCACGACGGCGGTCAACGGGAAGCCGACCGCGGACTTCACCGACGAGAAGTCCGCCTTCCCGCGCGGCCACCTCGCCCTGCAGCAATTCACCGCCGACACCGTGATCGAGTTCCGCAAGATCGACGTGCAGGAGTTGAAGCCCGCTGCGGCGGGGCCAGTTCCCGCGGCCGGCCGCGGCGCGACGGTTCGCGGACGGGACAAGTGGCTTAAAGAGGGCGACGTACTCTGGTGCGAGACGAAGAGCGGGGCGGTCGTGTTCGGCGACCCGGCGTGGACGGACTACGATTTCACGGCCGACGTGCGGGTCGTCTCGGGGCCGACGGAGTTCGATCTCGGGGCCCGCCGAGGCACCGGCCGGCCGCTGGGCGGGTGCGCGCTGAAGTTCGGTACGCAGAGCGACACGATCGACCTGTGGGATAAGCCGGGCCGCCTCCCGTCGCTCTCCGTTCGCAAGTCGCTCCCCTACCGCCAATGGAACCGGGTCTGCCTTTCGGTGCGCGGCGACCGCGTCCGCGGCTACGGCGGGCCGGCCGGGAAGGCGCTCGGGGGGCCGCTGATCGACCACGGTTCGAGCCTTCCCTCGACCGGCCGCGTCGAACTCGGCATCGGCTACCCAGACCAGGCCAAGGCGGCCAAGATCCAATTCAAGAACTTGGAGGTCCGCTCCCCCGACGGCCGCCTACTTTGGAGCGGACTTCCCGACCTGCCCGACTGACCCGGACGTTCCTTATCAGCACAGTCGCTGTTGCGTACCGTATTGCGCCCGCGTCGGCCGCGGCATTCCCGTAATAGCGTGCTGTATCGCACGCGACCAGCACTTACCGATCGCGCAACCTGCACTCCCCGGCCTGCGACGATTCGCCGAGCCGTCTTAATCCCGCCCCGGTGCCCCGATGCCCAAGCCCGAATTGCCCCGCCACGGCACGCAGATCGAGACCGACGAGGACGTGGCCGCCGCGCTCCTGGCCGCGGCGGCCCGGGGGGCCACGCCGCGGCCGCACGCGCCGGTGGCGAGCGCCTGGCGGCCGACGGCACGTGCCCCCGTCGCGCTCCTGACCGTGTGCGACGACGGGCGGGCCGACGGCGAGGTCGTCCGGCTGCGGGGGGATCGTTTCGTCATCGGCCGCACCGAGGGGGACTTGACGCTGCCGCACGATCCGCTCGTTTCGACCAGGCACGCCGAGGTCACCCGGCAGCAACACGGCGGGGCGTGGCGCTGGGTCGTGACCGACCTGCAGAGTACCAACGGCCTGTTCGTCCGGCTGTCACGCGCGCGACTGTCGGACCGCTCCGAACTCCTCGTCGGCCGCGGCCGCTACCGCTTCGACGCGCCGGACGAGGGCGGCACGCTGGACCACGTGCCCGGCGCGCCCGCCCCGCCCGGCGGCAGCACCCACGGCTGGGCCGAGGCCGCCCCCGGCCCCGGCCTCGCGCTGCGGCCGCCGGCGCTGACCGAACTCGTCCCCGGCGGCATCGGCAACCGCGTCGTGCTGACCCGGCCCGAGTACTGGGTCGGGTCGGACCCGGCGTGCGACGTCTGCCGGCCCGACGACCCCTTCTGCGAGCCGCGGCACGCCCGGGTGTTCTTCAGCCCCCGTAGCGGCTGGCAGGCCGACCACCCCAAGACCGCCAATGGCCTCTGGGTGCGGATGCCGCAGATGGTCGTCGAAAAAGGGGCGCTGCAGTTCCAGGTCGGCGAGCAGCGCTTCCGCCTCCGCGTCTAACCCTCCCCAACAGGTAAGCTCATGCGACTCCGTGCCCGGCTCGTCGGCCCCCTGGGCACGACGGCGATCGACGTGTCCGGCGACGCGATCCGCGTCGGCCGCGACTCCGACGGCGAGGTCGCCATTGACCCCGCCGCCCACCCGGCCGTCTCCGGCCGGCACGCCCGCGTCGAACCCGCCGCGGCCGGCGGGTTCACGCTCGTGCCGCTGAGCCGAAACAACAAGACCCTCCTCAACGGCGCGCCGGTCGCCGGCCCGACGCCCGTCCGCGCCGGCGACGCCGTGCGGCTGGGCTACACCGGGCCGACGCTCGAAATTCTCGCGCTCGAGGCCGATCCGCCCCCGCCGGCTGGGGGGTTCGGCGAGACGGCGCAGGCGGACGCCGGCCACCTGGCGATGCTGCGCGGGTCGGCGCGGGCCGAGCGCTTCGAGGTCGGCCCCGGCGGCGTGATCGGCCGCGAGGCGGGCAAGGCGCGCTACCGGCTCGACCACCCGCACGTCTCCCGGCTGCACGCCAGCCTGGCCGTCACCGCCGGCCGCGTGGTCCTCGCGGACCTGGGCAGCGCCAACGGCACCTTCGTCAACGGCCGCCGCGTCACCCGGCCGGTCGCGCTCGTGGTCGGGGACCGGCTCGACGTGGGGCCGTTCGGCCTGCGCTTCGACGGCGACGCGCTGGTCGGCACGTCCCGGGCCAACAACGTCGAGCTCGTAGCCCGCGACCTGACCAAGGCCGTCCGCGACCGCGGCACGGGGCGACCACTGACGATCCTCGACGGCGTGACGCTCGTGGTCCGGCCGCGAGAGTTCGTGTGCCTGCTGGGGCCGAGTGGGTCGGGGAAGTCCACGCTGCTGGCAGCGCTAAGCGGCCGGGCGGCCCCGACCTCGGGGGCGGTGCTGCTCAACGGCCGCGACCTGTACGCCCACTTCGCCGCGCTCAAGCCCGACATCGCCGTCGTCCCGCAGAAGGACGTGCTGCACGACACCCTCGCGGTCGGGGCGGCCCTGCGCTACACGGCCGAGCTGCGGCTGCCGCCCGACACCACCGCGGCCGAGTTCGAGGCCAGCGTCGGCGACGTGCTGGGCGTCGTCGGCCTGGCCGAGCGGCGGCACACGCCGATCCGGCAACTCAGCGGCGGGCAGCTCAAGCGCGCCAGCCTGGCCAACGAACTGCTCGCCCGGCCGAGCCTCTTGTTCCTGGACGAGGTGACCAGCGGGCTGGACGAGGAGACCGACCGCGAGGTGATGGGCCTCTTCCGGCTCGTGGCCGACGGCGGCAAGACGGTCGTCTGCATCACCCACAACCTCACCAGCGTCGAGGCGACCGCCGACCTGGTCGTGATCCTCACCGCCGGCGGCAAGCTGGCGTTCGTCGGCCCGCCGGCGGGGGCGAAAGCGTACTTCCGCGTGGCCCGCCTGGGGGACGTTTACAAGGCGCTCGCGGCCCGGCCGGCGGCCGACTGGCGGGCGGCGTTCCTGGCCAGCCCCGAGTACGCCGAGTACGTCCGCGGCCGCCTGCCGCCCGAGGGCGATGAGGGCGGCGGTGACGACGCCGACGGCGAGTCCGCCCTCGGCGGCAACCGCGTGCCGGCGGGGGCGGCGCGGCAGGCGTGGGTGCTAGCCCGGCGGTACGCGGCCGTGTGGCGCGGCGACCCGGCGGCGCTCGCCGCGCTGCTGGGCCAGGCGGTGCTCGTGGCGGCGCTCTTGGCCGCGGTGTTCGGCCCGCTCCCCTCGGTCGCGGACCCCGCCGAACGGGCGGGGCGGACGGTCAACCTGCTGTTCCTGTTGGCGGTGTCGTGCCTCTGGTTGGGCTGCAACACGGCCGCCAAGGAGGTCGTCAAGGAGCGGGTGATTTTCGGCCGCGAGCGGGCGGTGAATCTGCGAGCCGACAGCTACCTGGCCTCGAAGCTGGCCGTATTACTGGCGATCGGCCTGGGCCAGGCGACGCTGCTGTTCGCCGTCGTGCGGCTGGCGTGCGCGCCGCCCGGCGGCGCGCTACCGCAGTGGGGCGTCTGCGTGGCCCTTATAGCGGCGGGCACGGCCCTGGGTCTGCTGCTCTCGGCGCTGGCGAAGACCGAGGAGGTGGCGGCGGCACTCGTGCCGGCGGCGGTGATCCCGCAGATCGTGCTCGCGGGCGTCGTGGCCCCGCTCTCGGGCGGGACGCTGCTGGGGGCGAAACTGCTGGTCGCGGGCTACTGGGGCAATCGGGCCCTGCAGGGCCTGCTCCCCGAGGCCGAGCGGCACCTGGCGGGCCTGGGCGACCCGTCGGCCGGGTGGGCGGCGCTGGCTGTGCTGGCCCACGCCGCGGCCTGCACGCTCGCGGCGGCCGTAGCCCTGTCGGCGCGACGGGAGGGGTAGCGGGATGGGTGTCACCCTCCCCGCCGCCGCCCAAACTGGTCCGCCGGTCGCCGGTCAGCCCGCCTGGCCCTGGGCCCGCAGCCCTCGCAGCCGCACGGCGAAGCGGCCGCTGCCCGCGCGGCCCGGGCCGCGATCGACGCCCGCCCGCAGCCCCCGGAGCAACACCTCGGCAACGCCGGGTAGCGCGGCCTTGGCCCACGGCTCGGCCGCCGGGCGTGACCGCTCGCGGTGAACCCGGCGGCGAGTTCGGCGAACTCGGCCTCGCCGCCGGGCGGCACGCCCAGGTGCGCCCGCAGGAACAGCTCCGCGAGCCACTCGCGCAGTGCCTCGGACTCCGGGCCCGGCACCGCGGACACCTTGCGGTAGGCCTTCAGTAGGCGGGGCCAGTCCGGTTCGCGCTCGGCTCGCCGGTACGTGCCTTGGCCGCAGCGCTCGAAGGTCGTCGGCCACCAGCGACTGGTCCGCGGCCGTAGGGGCAGGCGGAGTTTCAGCGCCTTGGTGGCCGGCCCGCCCCGCGCCGGGGGCCGGCCGCGCCGCCGCCGCCGGGCGAGTCCTCGATCTCCTTCAGCCACTCGTTCATGTCGTCCGGCATCACTTCGAGCGCGGCGAATTGCCGCAGCTTCATACCCAGCTGAAGGGTCTGGTCGGGGGGCCGTCTGCCATCCGCACCGCAGCCAGTTTCCGCAACTCGTCGTACACGAGCGGGAGCAGGTCGGCGGCGGCGTGACGGTCCCCGGCCGCGGCGGCTTCGAGGAGGCGGGTGACATCGGGCGTGGCGTCGAGTCGAGTGTATCCGCACGACACCGGCCGACCGCCGGAAAAGCGGCGGACGACCCGCGGCGGTGTTACTCCTTGCCGTCGCCGGCCAGCACGCGGACGGCGTCCAGGTAGGCTTCTTCTTTCCCCTCAACCAGGAAGTTCAGCGTCTGCAGGGCGGGGGCCTTGTACCGGAAGCCGAACGCCTTCGACGGGGCCGCGTCGCCCGCGGCGAGCGTCCACTGCTGCTTGGCCACGTCGATCCCGAGGGTGACTTTGTGCCAGGTGTCGGCCGGGCAGTCGGCGACGGCGGTCCAGTTCCCGGAGCCGAACCCGGACCCGTCCAGGGCCTGGAACTTGCCGGCGGTGATCCGCCACACCGGGCCGGTCGTCGGCTCCCGCTCGCCCCACACGTACCCCATCACCCCGCCGCCGGCCGGCACCCGGGCCATGAGTTCCACGCGGAAGACGCCGGCCTGCGGCTTCGACCAAGTGCGGGCGAAGTTCCCGGCCGTCAGCCGGACGGCCCCGTCCCCCTCGGCGGTCGGGTCGGTCACGTACTTGGCGTTCGCGGCCGCCGGCCACAAGCCCTGCCAGCCCTTCTCGCCGATGCCTCCAGGGGCGTTCGCTTTCCCGAGCGGGTACGCGGCCCGGCCGGCGGCGGCGTTCAGCCCCTTCGCGGCGTTAAACCCGGCGGCGGCGATCAAGCCCGCGAGTCCGGCGGTCTCGGCTTCGGCGGCCGGCGACTTGCGGGCCTTCGCCTCGTGCGACGTACACAGCGCGCTGATGTGCGCGAGCACGTCGGCGTAGTCCTCCGAGTATCGCAAGTAGTGGGCGTCGCAGGTGTTACTCGCCAGCACGAGCCGATGCCGCTTCGCCAGCGCCGGGATCAACGCGCAGACGTGGTCGTTGCGCGTGAAGATGTCGGCGAAGGCCCGCACGAACTCCGCTTGCGTGCAGTTTAACTGCCCCTTTGACCCGCGAAATCTCGAAGAACTCCGCGGTGCTGAGTCGCCCGGACTCGTAGTCGTCCATCGCCTCGCCGCCGTAGACGGCGTGGTCGAGGGCGTCGGTGTCGAGCGGCGAGTGCGCGACGAGTTGCGCGACGGCCCGGCGGTGGTCGAAGAACCCCAGGACGTTGCCGAAGTCGATGAAGATGGTGCGCATGGGGGCATTTTAGCGGGCGGGCGACGGGGGTTCAGGCGATTTTCGCGGCGACCGCGTTGGAGACATCGGTCACGACCTTGCGGAGCAGTTCCCAGGTCGCCCGGTGGTAGACCACATCGACTTCAAGCCGTTCGCCTTCGGAGTGGCGTGCGAGGAGTCCAGCCTTCGCGGCGTAAACCTTTCCGGCGACGCCCCCGTTGTGGACCAAGACATCGCGGGACGCCCTGGCCTCAGCGATGCTGCTCACCTCACTCGGTGTCGGGCACCCGAGATCGGCGATGCCCTTGAGGTACGCGAACCAGTCCGCTGGGCGACCCCGAAGCACGTCGTCCGCCTCCTTGTCGATAACGGAGGACCGAATCGAGTCGAGGTCGGACGCCCCGAGGACGGTTGCGAACTCGACCGTCTTTTTGGAGAGGCTTTTGGGGTTCGCAGTCAGACAGTGGCGGACGATCTTCAAGACGAAGTCTTCGAAGATGGAATGGAACTGCTGAAACGTCGCCTCGGTGAGTTGCCTGGAGACATAGCCGCGCGACTTCTCGACGAGTGTCGCCGCAGTGGTCTCGGTCGCCGTGGGGGTGTTGGTCGTGGCGAACACGAGGCCATCACGAACGGCGTCGCGCACGATCAGCCAGGCGGTCCTCGTGTCCTCGTAGTAGTCGTGCGCGTCCGACAACTCCTTCAAGACGCGGACTCGTAGCGTTTCGATGTCGCCGGGGGCACCCACATCGACTCCCGGATTCACGAAGAGGAGTCCAGAATTGCTTGGATGCGGTTCGCATCTCCGCGCAAGCCGAAATCGATCAGTGTTACGTAGGGGCGTCCGTTAAGGGAGATCGCATTCTCCTCAACGAAATGGCGGATGCCGTGCGAGTCGAGTAAGACTTTGACTCGACTCACCTCGTCGAGTGGCAGCATCAGGTACGGCCCGGCGGTGCCGTCGGTCGAGACCTGGAGGGGCTTTTTCTCGGTAACCTTCACCATCAGCCGTCCCCCTTTGCGTCAAACCCGTTGTCCCGCGGGCACCGCCCCGGAAGTCTGCCTATCATCGAGCAATCCCCCGGCGAAGGCAAGCCTCAACCCCCCGCGCGCCCCGACCGGACCCAGCCCGTTGCGACCCGTCCACCCCGCCGGTATGATGAGGGCTGACCGTCGTCCCCCGTGTGCTGGTGGGCCTGCCCGATGCGCGATCCCTTGACCTGGGCGTTCCCGATGTTCCGGGCCTTCGGCATCCCGGTCAAAATCCACGTCTTCATGCTCATCTTCACCTTCGGCATGTTCCTCCGCCAGGTCACGGCCCCGGGCGGGTCCGAGCGCGTCTTCGAGATCTTCCTGCTCACCGGGCCGGTCCTGTTCGGGCTGATCCTGCTGCACGAGTTCGGCCACTGCTTCGCCGGCCGGCTCATGGACGGCGAGGCCAAGGAGATCATCCTCTGGCCGTTCGGCGGGTTGGCCGTCGTGGACGTGCCGCAGCACTGGAAGCCGCATACCGTCACCGCCCTCGGCGGCCCGCTGGTGAACGCCGTCGTCTGCTTCGGAGCGTTCGTGATCCTCGCCGGGGCCGGGTTCCTGCCGACCGTCAACCCGTTCGCCGACCCCTACGCCGCCGAAATGCGCAACTACCGCGACGGCCGCGTCTATACCAGCGAGTTCGGCCTACGACTCTACCAGCCGGGGACCAATGAGGCGGTCGCCCCGACCCCCGACGTGGTCTCGAAGCTCCGCAAGGAGACCGAACTGTACGAAGCAGTCAAGAACGCCGTCCCCGAAGTCGAACGGACGATCGCCCACCGCGGCCTCGTCTGGGTCGATCGCGTCTTCTGGGTGAGTTGGGTGCTACTGCTGATTAACCTGTTGCCCGGGTACCCGCTCGACGGCGGGCAGATTCTGCAGGGGCTAGTCTGGTCGAAGACCGACCGCGAGCAGGGGATTCAGACGGCCGCCTACGCCGGGTACGTGATCGCCGTGGTCTTCCTCATCGGCAGCTTCGCGGCGAACGAGGTCTGGCCGATGGCGCTCGGCCTGTTCATCGCGGTCGCCTGCTGGTTGAAGATGAACCCGCAAGTCCTCGAAGACTCCGCCTACGGCGACTTCTCCGCCGGGTACAGCAGCCTCGACGACGGCGACGACCCGCCCCCCCGCCCGGCCAAGCGGCAGAGCCTGGTCAAGCGCTGGACGACGGCCCGCAGTGCCCGCCGGATGCAGCGCGAGAACGAGCAGCGGCAGCGCGACGAGGACCGCCTCGACCAACTGCTCGAAAAGATCGCCCGCAAGGAAGTGCTCACCGCCGAGGAGACGGCCTTCATGAAGCGCGTGAGTACGCGGTACAAAAACCGTTGAACCGGGGATCGGGTGTCGGGTTCGGGGTGTCGCAGACCCGAACCCGCCGCAACCCGCTGGTTCTGCGACACCCGATCCCCGACACCCGATCCCCGGTTTCCCCATGCCCCCCCCCCCGATCGAACCGCGGACCCTCAAGGGCTTCCGCGATTACGCCCCCGCCCTGATGATCCCGCGCGAACGGGTGTTGCAGACCGCGCGCGCCGTCTACCGCAGTTTCGGCTTCGCCCCGATGGACACTCCGGCCCTCGAATACGCCGAAATTCTACTCAGCAAAGGCGGAGAGGAGTCCGACAAGCTCATCTACCGCTTCCGCGACCACGGCGACCGCGACGTGGCCTTGCGCTTCGACCTGACGGTGCCGTTCGCCCGCTTCGCCGCCCAGTACGTGCCCCAGTTGGGAACGCCGTTCAAGCGGTACGCGATGGGCCCGGTCTGGCGCGGCGAGAACACCGCCGCCGGCCGCTACCGCGAGTTCTGGCAGTGCGACTTCGATACCATCGGCACGACCTCGAACGCCGCCGACGCCGAGGTCGTGCTGGTCGTCAACGCCCTGTTTGAAGCCCTCGAACTCGGCGACTTCACCATCCGCGTCAACAACCGCCTGGTGCTCAACGGCCTGCTCGAAAGCCTGGGCGTCCTCGACAAGTCGGTGCCGCTGCTCCGCGCGCTCGACAAGCTGCTCAAGATGGGCCGCGACAAGGTCGTCGAGGAGATGGTCCGCGAAGCCGGCGTCACGGCCGAGCAAGCGGCCCAGGTGCTCACGCTCGCCGAAAGCGAAGGGACGAACGCCGACAAGTTGGCCCGCGTCGAGAGCCTGTGCGGCGGCAACCCCAAGGCGGCCGAGGGCGTCGGCCGGTTGCGCGAACTGCTCGCCGTGGCGGCGGCCGGCGGCGTGCCCGAGGGCCGGGTGCGACTCGACCTGAGTATCGCCCGCGGCCTCGACTACTACACCGGCACCATCTACGAGACCTTCCTGACGGCGCTCCCCGGCATCGGCAGCGTGTGCAGCGGCGGCCGCTACGA
>JAYTSV010000208.1:0-13434 GCA_043745465.1 Fimbriiglobus sp. | reverse complement strand
ATCTCTTCGAGCGACGTTTCGCCGAAGTTCTTGCTCGACAGCAGTTGCTGCTCCGAGACGCGGGTCAGGTCGCCGAGCGTGCGGATGTTCATGCGCTTGAGGCAGTTGCGGCTGCGCACGGACAACTCGAAGTCGGTGATCGGCACTTCCATGACCTGGCGGAACTGCACGCTGACCTGCTCGTCTTCCGGCGAGTAGAACATCGTCATCGAGTTCTCGGAGTCCTTCAGGAAGAGCTTGGCGCGTTCGTCCGTCGGGTCGGCCTTGTGCAGCCGGCGGTAGCAGTCGGTCGCCTTGTCGAACTGGTTGTTGTCCTCGTACAGAACCCCAAGGTTGTACAGGACGCCCTTGCCGACCGGCGGGTGCTTCAAGCACTTTTCGTAGTAGCCGATGGCGTCCAGGTCGTTGCCGACGAGGTCGTTGAGGAAGCCGAGGCGGAAGAGCGCGCCGGTGTGGGCGGGGTCGAGTTCGGCGGCCCGCTCGAACGACTTCGCGGCCCGCGGGGTGTCGCCCTCGGCCTCGGCGATGCCGCCTTCCTGGAAGTGGTACTCGGCGTTGTGCGCGGCCATGTCTTTGAGCTTGGCGAGGATCGTCTTCGCCTCACCGATGTTCTTTTGCAGCCGCAAGACGCCGGCCTTTTGCAGTTGCACCTGCTGCGCGGCGTACCCGGACTTTTCGGCCTTCTCGAACGACTTGAGGGCGTCGTCGTACTCGCCCCGTTGGGCCTGCGCGCGACCGAGGAAGAACGCGGCCAGCGGGCCGTCGGACAGTTTCAACTGCTCGATGGCCTGGGGCATGTGGCCGAGGTAGAAGTGGACGACGCCGAGTTTGAGGTGGAGTTTCTTGGCCTGGGCCGGCTGGGCGGTGGTGAGCTTTTTGGCGAGCGTGTCGTTGATTTCCTTGAGCGCCCGGACTTGCGGCCCGCCCTGGGCCAGCCCCTCGCGGAGCTTCGAGACCATACTGCCTTCAAACTCTTCGCGCTCGACCAAAAGGGAGCGGAGGTCGATCAACGTCTCGGTCATGGAAGTGGTATCCGTGTCGCGGACCGGGCCTTACCGCGCGTCGGCAAGCACGCGAGAACCGGAACGTCGGGAGTCGAGCCGAAGTCCAACAGTATATCCGGAGGAAGCGACAGGGCAAGGCGGGGTGACGGGGTGATGACCCGAGTCGTGGCTAGGAAGGGGTCGAGCAACTCGGGCGGAAAGTGGTCGGACATTCGTTGTTGACAACCGTGAGGCGAATCCCGACGCTATTCCGTGACGATTGCGACGGGCTTTTGCTGCCCATCAGCTACGCCGAATTCGGCAGAGCCGCCGGCGTGAATCGGTGGAGTTGTTTCTGTCTACTATAAGTTCGGCGGCGGAGGTCTTCGATGTCTGAGCCGGTCGAGCGATTCTGCGAGGTTGTTTGCGGCCTCTCAGATGAGGACGCGAAAACAGTAATCTCGATCGCTCACATGGGAGTTGGGGGCACCCACGCTGACATGTTTCTCCCCGAGTTGGAGAAGTTACAGGGCCGCTTGATTCGACTGGTTGAGTTCGGTGTGTTCGAGCGGTTTCTGGTCCCAGGCCTGTTCGCCTATCTGATCGACCACTTCCGCAAGTGGGTCGAGCACGAGAGCGTCGAGGAGTCTATCGACGCCAACTTGGGGCTGCTGGAAGATCTCCGGGCGGACTTGCTCCGGCCACCCGAACAGCGGCATAGGAGGCTCACTGATCTGGAACTGCGTGACCTGATTGGCAAGATTCAAGGCGTCGTACCTCGGAAGCACGCCCAGCGCGAGCAGGGTCAGCGGATCATAGTCCACTTGGAGGCGGAGCAAGTTGCTCGGTTCGATAGCTTCTATTGGCGGGATTGGATCGCCTTGCGTGCTCGTGAAAGCATGCGGTAGCAGGCCGAACCCAGATGGTGTGTTGTCAAGGGGTGATTTTTGACCCCCCTCGTCGGGTCGAACGGGGTGCGGCTCTTGAGCACGCCGTAGGCGATCATCAGGAGCTTCCGCATGCGCGCCGAGGGCCGCCATCTTCGGCTTGCCCGCGGCCACGAGCCGCTCGTAGAAAGCCGCCACGACGGGGTTGAACCGGACCGCCGTCATCGCCGGGAGGTCGAGTGCCTTACGGAGCCGCGCGTTGCCCGCCTTCGAGCGCCGTGCGGCCGGGAACGCTCGGACCCACGCCGGACCGGTCAGAATGGCTCATAGAGGGGCGTCCGGAGTATAACCGCTGTGCAACGCTTGCGAACCGGATCACTTCTTCGCCCAGTCGAGCAGTAGGCGGGCGGCGTGGCCGCCGGCGGTTTGGAGTTGCCGCCAGACGCGCTTGGCCTTGTCGGCGTCGGCCTCGGTGTACAGGGCGCGGAGCAGGCTGACGCCGCGGGCTTCGCCGACGCGGGCCAGGATCGCGGCCAGCAACTCGTCTTGCACGCCGGTCACTTTGCCCGCGGAGGCGCACACCGGCACGACGGTCTCGACCCCCTTACCGAAGAGTTCCCCGGCGGCACTGACCGCGTCCCGGACGTTCACTTCCTTCGGCCGGGTGCCGGCGGCGAAGTCGTAGGGGGGTGCCCACTCCATCGCCGGGGAGATCAGGTCGATGTGCGTCAGGACGCCGACCAGCGGCGGCGGCTTCAAGTTGGGCACGGCGGCCATTGCCTTCAACAGCCGGTCTAAAAATTCGGTCTCCGGGGCGCGGGCGGCACTGCGGGCGGGGACGACGAGGAGCAGCACGTCGGCTTCCTTGGCGGCGAGGAGCGCGGTCTGCACGTCGTCCTCGGTCGGGCCGGCCAGGCCGAAGCCGGCGGAATCGACGATGGTGAACGCCGGCAATCCCGGGCGGCGGAGCGCGTACCGGACCAGCCCGGCGGTCAACGGCAGCACGTCGGTCGCGGCCCGTTGTTCGCCGAGCAGGGCGTTCGCCAGGCTCGACTTACCGGCCTTGACGGGGCCGACGATGGCGACGGTCAGCGGCAGCGGCTCGACGGCCGGTTCGGTCCCGGTGGGGGCGTCGGCGACGACGGCCGGGTCGGCGGTGCGGGTGAGTTCGAGGTAGCGCTTGGCCCCGACGCGGAGCCGACCGCTGTTCAACTCGATCAGGTAGCGGCCGACCTCGCGCAAATAGACGGCCTGGAACCACTGCAAGACGTTGGCCTTCACGCCGTCCTGGGCCGGCCCCATCATGCCCTTGGTGTAGGCGATTTGCGCCGCCGTCTTGATCGGGTTGAAGACCAGCGACGCGGCCCAGTAGACGTTGCGCAGGCGGGGGTACCAGGTCGTCGCGGAATCGACGACGTTGTACAGCCGCTGCACGTCGCCCAGGGTGAACAGGTGGCTGCCGGGGACGCCCTCGCGCACCAGCTTGGTCAGGTCGTGGGTGACGAGTTCGCCGCACGCGAGGACTTCGGGCATCGTCAGGTGGGCGAACGGGTCGGCCTGGCCGGGCCGGTAGACGCGGGCCACGGCCACGGCCAGCTCTTGCGTTTGCGTGGCGTACCGGCTCAGGTCGGTGAGTTCCTTGGTCGGCACCGGCGGCATGGTGGCGATCTTGGCCTCGACGATCGCCCACGCCGCGCGGTCGCGATCGGTCCAGTACACGGGCAGCGGCTCGCCGTCGGCGGCGGGGGTCGCCCGGCGGAGTTGCCGCGACCAGTACCAGCCCAGCGCGTAGGCCGTGAGGAAGCAGGTCGCCATCGGCCAGTAGGTGATGAACGCCCAACCGGTGGCCCAGAGGTGGTACAGTCCGACGCCGACGAGGAACAGCACGGGGGTGAGGGTGAGGACCGCCGCGAGCAGGCCGCGGAGCTTCCAGCGAAAGGACGGCATCATCGCGAAGACCCTGACCCGGGGGCGGCGGACGGACCGGGTCATGATAGGTTCGCGGCGTCAGTCGTCCGCGTGCCCGCCCTGCGCGAGGTCGATGGCCTCGGCGTCGGGCGGCAGGGGTTCGAGCGGCCGGCCGGTCAGCCGCTCGATGGCGGCGGCCATCAGCCCGCCGGCCAGGTCTTCGAGGACGAGCCGGGTGAACGGCGGGAACAGGACGTACTTCGCCCCCAGGTCGAGGACCATCGCCGTCCAGGCCGGCCGGTCTTCGACGGGCAACTTGGCGTCGCTGACGACGACCAGCGGCGCGTCCGGGTGCTGCCGGGCCAACTCGCCGACGATGCGCAACGGCACCGGGGCGTCGGCCGTCGGGTCGAACTGCCAGAAGACGACGCTCGGCCGGGGCGGGGCGAGGTGCGCCGCGACGGCCTCGGGCTGCCGCAGTTCGGTCAGCAGCCAGCGGTGGTCGCGGAGGAAGCCGCGGAGCATGTCGGGCAGGGCGTCGTCCAGGGTACACATGACGACGAGCGGGTACTTCATGGCGCACCCCCGCCGCTGACTGTGGCTATTTTGAAGGCTTCCACGCGGCGGAGCAGGGTCGCGCGCGGCACGTCGAGCCGCTTGGCGGCGGCGGTGGCGTTGCCGTGGCAGGCGAGCAGCGCGTCCTCGATCATGCGGCGTTCGACCGCTTCGAGCACGGCCGCGAGGGCCATCGACCGGGGCTGCGGCAACGGGTTGGCGGCGATCAGGTGGCGCTCCCGCAAGACCCGCGGCAGGTGCTCCGGGGCGATCGGCAGTGCGCCGGCGCGGGCGGCCGCGGTGCGCAGCACGTCCGACAGTTCGCGCAAGTTGCCCGGCCAGTCGTGCGCGGCAAGCACGGCCCAGGTGGCGTCGGTGACGGGGTGCGGGGTGACGCGCTCGGCGAACCACGGCAGGTCGTCGGGGCGGTCGCGGAGGGCCGGGACGCGGACTTCGAGGACGCCGAAGCGGGTGGCGAAGCCGTCGATCAGGCGCGGGTCGGCGTGAGGCGGCAGGGCCGACGCGCACACGACCCGCGGCGCGGCCGGCTTGCTCAGATAACCGGCCAGCTTCTCCTGAAAGTCGCGCGGCAGCAGCCCCGGGTCGTGCAGGAAGAGCGTGCCGATGCCCCCGGTCGGCAGCGCGGCCCCGCCCTTGCCGAAGAGCAATGCGTCGAGCAGGTACGGCTGCACGCCGTGGGCGTCGGCGGCGACGAACGCCTTGGCGTGCGTCGGCCCCTGGTGGTGGATCACCCGGGCGGCCATCGTCTTGCCGCTCCCCCGCTCGCCGATCAGCCAGACGGGCGCGACGGTCGAGGCGGCGAGCCGGACGAGGTTGACGAACCGCTCGCCGACCGCGGTCGTGCCGGTGAGCAACTCGACGCCGTAGTGCCGCGCGTGGTCGGCCTGCGTCGCGGCCAGGTCGGCCGGGAGTTTGCCCGCGGCCCGGCGGGTCGTCCGCTCGCCGTGCTGGGTCAGGAAGCCGACGACGCCGAGGAGCCGGCCGTCGCCGCCGGGCAGCGGGACGAAGGTGAAATCCCACCACGGCGGTCCGCTGGTCGCGTCCGGCGGGGCACGGCGGACGCGGGAGATTTCGCCGGCCCACGCCTCGGGCGGCGGCACGAGGGTCTGGCCGAGCGGGGTCGCGGAGCGGAACGCGGACAGGCGGAGGCCGCGGAGTTTGGCCCAGTCCGCGCCGGTCACGCGCTCCCAGGCCGGGTTGGCGTACCGCAACCGGCGCGACGCTCCGACGACGAAAACGGCCGTCGTCGAGGCGTGAAAGAAGGAGCGCCACGACTTGGCGGAGGCCACGGCACGACTCCAGTCGGGTGAGTCCAGGCGAGCGGCGGGTGTCGGCCCGCTGTTGACTTCCCGGCGAGCGGCGGGTGTCGGCCCGCTGTTCCAACCTGGAATGGGGGTCACAACCTCGGTGAAGTTTCCGGCGCACGCACGCGGAAGTCCTTCCCATTTCAGGGGGGAACAGCCCACTCACGTGGGCCGCTCGCCGGGATTCGCCTGCGGCGGAGCCACGGCACATTAGCCCACGAACACGCCGCCGGCGTAGCCGGGCAGGTTGCCGCCGTCGTCGATGACGCCGGACGGGGGGTTCGAGCCGGTCAGGAACTGGCCGACGTACAGCCGGACTTGCCGGCCGCTCTGCTCGCCGTCGCCGGTAATCAGATCGGCGAACTTGCCCCCGGCGAGGCTCTTGACGGCGACGCGGATGCCGCCCCGGTCGGTCAGGTCGCCGGCGAAAAAGTCGGCCGCCAGAGTCGGCACGGAGGTCGCCGTCTGGGCGAGCAAGCTCGCACCGTCGAAGATTTTCACGCGGGGCCCGCCGCCCGGTCCGGCCCCGACGACGAGGTCGGCTTTGCCGTCGCCGGTGATGTCCCCAGCCGACACGTAGACGCCGTTGCGGAGGCTGGTGTCGAAGGCGAAGAAGTCGGCGACGAGGCGGACGGGGGTGACGCCGGGCCGCAGGGTGCGGCCGTCGAAGATGGCGACGCGGGGGCCGCCGCCGAACCCGGCCGCGACGACGAGGTCGGGCGTGCCGTCCCCGTTGATGTCGGCGATGGCCGTGCGGACGCCGCCG
Source organism: Fimbriiglobus sp. (assembly GCA_043745465.1). GTDB lineage: Bacteria > Planctomycetota > Planctomycetia > Gemmatales > Gemmataceae > Fimbriiglobus. The sequence continues at coordinate 7,010 of JAYTSV010000208.1, read as the reverse complement.
CGGAACGCCGGGTCGTCGATGGCGAAGAAGTCGGCGATCACTTCGAGCGTGCGGCCACTGCGGATTTGCACCCGCGGCCCGCCGCCCTGGTCGGGGGACGAGGCGATGGCGTCGTACCCTTCGCCGAGGATGTCTCCGGTCGAGACGAACACCCCGCCGGTAAAAGTCGATTCAAACGGCTGGAAGCTGTCGAGTTGCGTGCCGCTGGCCGCGTCGAACCGGATCACGTCGGGGAAGCGGCCGGGGCCGGGGGCGGTGACGAGCCGGGCGATCCCGTTCGGCTCCCGGGCGACGGCCACGCGGACGCCGCCGGAGAAGCCGGGTTCGTAGGGCCGGAACGCCGCCACAACTTGGTTGTTGGAGTCGAACGTCAGCACCTTGTTGATGGTGCCGGCGTCGGTGCCGACGGCGTAGGTGTTCGCCTGGCCGAACAGCGGCGGGGCGGGCGGCGGGGGCGGCGGCGGGCCGGGCGGGAGCACCACCGGCGGGGGCGGGATCACCGGCGGCGGGGGCGGCGGCGGCGGGACCGGCGGGCCGGGCGGCGGGGGCGGCGGCGGGGGCGGCAACAGCGGGGGCGGGCTGACCGTCGTCGTCTGCGACCCGGTCAAAGCGGGGTCGAGCGAGTCGGTCGCCGTGATCGTCTGCGGGCCGGCCGTCGTCAGGCTGTAGTTGATCGTCCGGGCACCCCGGTCGCTCAGGGCAAAGGTGACCGTCAGCTTGCCCACGGCCGCGTCCGTGGTCGTCACGACGGCCGTGCCGGCGTAGGTGTTGGCCAGGTTGCCGAACGGGTCGCGGGCCGTCAGCGTGAGCGGCTGAACGTCCCCCGACACGACGGCCGTGGGAAAGTCCGAGAAGACGTACTGCGACGGCGCGGCGGCCACAACCCGCGTGGTCGCAATCGCGCTGGTCAACAGGGTCGCCGGGTTGCCGGCCGTGAGCGTCACCCCGCCGGCCGTGCGGAAAGTCACGGTGAACGACTTCGTGCCCATATCCGCGGCCGTGAAGACGTAGTCGCCCGGCAAGCCGGCCTGCTTGTCGCTCGAAGTCAGCCGCACTAGCCCTGTGAACCCCGTCAGGACGGCCCCGGCCCCGTCGGTCGCGGCGATCGTGACCGTGTTCGTCGTCCCGGCGACGGTCGCGGCGGCCAGACCGGTGATCGTGACGGCCCCGACCGGGCCGAGCAGGTCGTACTGGCGGATGCCGGTCGGCGTCTCTAGGAAGACGTACCGGCCGTCCGGCGAGACCGCCATCGTCCCGGTGGTGAACGGCCCGACGCCGGTCAGCCCCTCGCCGAGCGCCCGACTCGTCACCAACTTGTAAGTCGCGGTGCTGTACGTCTCCAGTTTGCTGGACGTGCCGTTGGCCAGGTAGAAGAGCGGCAAGATCGGGTCGAAGGCGACCCCGCCGACGACGCCGGCGAAGTTCTTGGTGACGGCCAGGGTCTTGTCGTAAATGGTGATCCCGCCGGTGTTGCCCGCGAACATGCTGCCGTCGGCGTTGGCGGCGAACAGGTTCCCCCGGGTGTCCGCGGCGGGCGCGAACGACGCCGTGATCGCCTTACCGGCGGCGCTGTAGACGCCGAGGAACGGGGTGAACGTACCGGCCGGTGAGTTCTGGAAGCCGGCCGACACGAGGGCCCGCTTCCCGTCCGCGCTCCGGGCCAGCGTGGCGTTGACGACGAACGACCCGCCGGTCAAGCCGGGGGCACTGATCGAGTCCGTGGCGGTGTTCAGGGACAGCGTCGCCGTGTAGTTCTTGGCGAACGACGGGCCGGTCAGGACCTCCACGTCGCCGCCGCGGGTGGTGACGAGGACGCTGGCGGCGGACGCGGCCACGTCGAACAGGCCGGAGTTGTGCAGGGTCACGTCGTAGGGCACGTTGGTGACCGCGCCGGTGTCGGCGTTGACCTTGCGCACGAACCCCTGCGTCAGCCCGCGGACGCGGTCGGCGACGTACAGGAACTGGCCGTCCGGGCCGAGGTCGATGCCGCCCGGCTCGGCGGCGACCTTCCACGGCGCGAGCAGGGACTGCGTCGCCACGTCGAACCGCTGGACGAACCCGTCGGGCGTTGTGTAGTAGACGCGGTTCCGCACCGGGTCGAAGGTCAGGTCGCCGCGGGCCGTGGCGATGCTCGCCAGGGGGCCGAAGGCGTTGACGACGATGCCGGACTGCATGGCGGAAATGCCCAGGGCCGGGTCGCTCACCGCCAGGCTCTGCCGGCCGGTCGTGCCGAGCCGCACGTCGAAGGTGTGGACCCCGCCGTCGGCCGGCGTGAAGGTGTACGCGACCGGTAGGACGGCGGCCGCGTCCGGGCTGCTGAAGGTGACCGTGCCGGCGTAGTTCACCAGGGCCTTACCCGCGCCGTCCCGGGCGGTGACGGTGACCGCCGCCGTCGTACCGGTGGTGACGATCGTCGGGTACGGCGTGGTGAACTCGAAGGCGGCCAGCTTGCCGTCGGCCTGGGGCAGGGCGAACTGGCGGAAGCCGGACGGCGTGCGGACGTACAGGTACTTCGAGTCCGGGGTGACGGCGAGGATCGTGTTGCCGACCGCTTCGCCGATGTTCAGGCGGTACTTCTCGCGCCAGCCGTTGGTGTCGAGGGCGACGACGCTGTTGTTCCCGGCGTCCACGGTGAACAGGGTCGTGCCGGCCGCGTCGAAGACCGCGCCGCCGTTGGTCCCGGACAGCGTCTCGACGCCCTTCAAGGTGGCCCCGACGATCGACAGCGTGTTCTGCGTCCCGCCGACGCCGGCCGCGGCGAGGGTGCCGTTCTTGGCCACGGCCGGGGTGAACAGGCCGACGAAGCCCGCGTCGGCGGTCAGCAGCGCGGCCGCCGGCGAAGTCCGCAACTGGGCCCCGTCCGTGGCGTGGGGGAGGAACCGGGTCAAGTCGGGCCGCACGGCGAACAGGGCGCTCCGGTCGAGGGACCGCACTTGCAGCGTGTCCCGGCCGCCCTGGAGGGCCACGCTGCCGCCGGTGGCCGCGTCGGTCGCCAGGTCGATGGTCGCGCCGTTGCTCAGGTAGGCGATCTTGCCGTCGGCCAGGATGGAGACGGTACTGCCGCCCGTCGTAGCGATGCGGGTCACGGCCCCGGTGGCCAGGTCGATCTTGCGCGTCAGGTTGTTCGTGTACCCGAGGAAGGTGTCGGCCGCGTAGGCGAACGCCCCGCTCGGGGTCGTGTCGATGCCGCCGAAGTTCGCCCCGGCGTTGATGGCCGGCGTGAGCGACTGCTTGCCGATGTCGAACCGGGTGACCGTGCCGCCCGCCCCCGAAATGACGAGCTGGTTGCGCGTCGCGTCGATGGTGAAGCCGGTCACCCCCCCGGCGATCGGCACGGCAGATGCCACGGCACCGGCCGCCACGACGCGGATACCCTTCTCGGACGTGGTCAGCGCGTTTTGCAGCTCCTGGAAGACGATGGAGTGCGTCCCCGGCGTGCCGAACGTCACGCCGAAGGTCTTCGTCCCGGCGTCCGCGGCCGTGAAAGTGTAGGTCGCCGGGAGGGACGCGATCGCGTCGGTGGTGTTGATTTGCAGGGTGCCCGCGTACCCGGTCAGCGGCTCGCCGGCGGCGTTGCGGACCTGGACCGTGATCGTGCTAGCGAACCCGGCGGCGACGTAGGTCGGGAACGGCGACGTGATGGCGATCAGCGCCGACGTCGAGTCGGTTTGCGGCAGGTCGAACCGGCGGATGCCGTCGGGCGTCGTGAGGAACAGCAGGGTGCCGTCCCCGCTCACGGCCATTTCGCCGTTGCCGAAGGCGGTGTACGCCGGGACGTTCACGCCGATCGGCAGGCGGTAGCGCTCGACACCGGTGGCCGTGTCCACGGCGACGACCTCGTCGGTCCTCGAATCGACGCCGTAGAGCACGTCCTTTTTCGAGTCGAAAATGACGCCCCCGTCGAGCCGGTCGTAGTTCTCGACGGTCGCCCGCGTGGCCAGGTTGACGAGCGACAGCCCGCTACTCTGGCGGACGGCCAGGCGGCCGTCGGTGCGGTCGAACGCCGCGACGCGGTTCTGCCCGCCCCCGCCGATGCTCTTGGCCCCGCCCCCGGCCACGTCGATGACGACGCCCCCGCCGACGGCCGAGGTCGAATCCGACACGAAGACGAGCTTGCCGTCCGCGCTGCGGTACAGCGGGGTGTCCTGGAAGACCGCCGGCACGTCGGCCCGCTTGGTGACCTTGTCCGTGGCCGGGTCGAGCGTCACCAGATCGACGCTGCCGGCGGCGGCCCCGACGCGGCGGGACGTGACCAGACCCTTGCCGTCGCTGCCGAAGGCGATGTCGTACGCGCCGTTGCTGCCGGCCCCGGCGGAGTACGCGAGTTCGGTGACGGTCCCGTCGGCCAGGTTGACCTTGGCGAGCTTGCTCAGCGAGTCCTCGGCGGCGTACAGGGATTTGCCGTCCGGGGTCAGGTCGAGGCCGTTGAGGATACCGCCGGCCGGGGCGATGTACTGCGGCAACTGGCTGTTCGTCGCCGGGCTGTACCGGCGGACTTCCCCGACCGTGGTGGTGAAGTACAGGGTGTTCGTCGCGTCGCTGAACGCGAGGCCGCGCCGCTCGGCGCTGTTGGGCACGACCGTACTCGGCACGGTCCGCTCTTCCAACGCCTCCAGCCGCAAGGGGGAGCGCAACTTCTCGCGCGTGAAGGAGGTGAGCGATCGTGCCATGTGTGCCGTTCCGTGCCGCGAGTGGGGCGTACTATTCCGTATGGTACGACGATTGTGACGCCCGAATGGATGGGCCGTCAAGCGATCCGCGCGGGGATTTATCCGCCGGCCGGCCGAGACTTGACCACGGCGCGCGTTGGCGCAGTCGCGCCGGCGCTAAACCGCGTGGACCCACCCGGCCGGGGTCAGTGCCGTCCGCACCCCGCCCGCGACGAGCCACAGGCCGGTGCCCGCCACGACCCGGCCGACCCGCACGACCGGCACCGGCGATCCGGCGAGTAACGCCACTTCGTCGGGGCCGCCGACGGTGAAGATCAACTCGAAGTCCTCGCCGTCGTTGAGCGCGTGGTCGAGCGGCGTGCGGCCGGTCAACCGGGACCGGGCGACGGCGTCCGGGTGGACGGGGACGGCGGCCGCGTCGATCTCCGCGCCGCACCCGCTTTCGGCGAGCACGTGCGCCAGGTCGGCCGCGAACCCGTCGCTCACGTCGATCATGGCGTGCAACTCGGCGAAGTCGCGCAGCGCCAGCGCTTCGCGGACGCGCGGCGACGGATCGAGGTGCCGGCCGAGCAGGCTGCCGCCGAGCGGGCCGGTGACGAAGATCGCGTCCCCCGCCTTCGCTCCAGTGCGCGGGACCGGAACGTCGGCCCGGCCCAGGACGGTCACGCTGACGACCAACCCGCCGTCCCACGTGTTCGTGTCCCCGCCGACGATGGCGACGTGAAACCGGTCGGCCATCTCGCGCAGCCCCGCGTCGAGCCGGTCGGCCAGTTCGCGGGTCGTCATCCCCGGGGGGTTGCGCGGCAAAGCGAGGCTGACGACGGCGGCGAACGGCGTGCCGGCCATCGCGGCAATATCGGACAGGTTGACGCCCATCGCCTTCCGGCCGACCGCCTCCGGCAACGCCTCCGCCAGCAAGAAATCGACCCCCTCGGTCAGCAGGTCGGTCGTGACGAGCAACTTGCCGGACGGCGTGACGAGGACGGCGCAATCGTCGCCCGGGCCGACGAGAACGCCGGGGGCCGGCGGTGTGCGGCCGCGGACGGCACGAACGAAGTCGAATTCGCCGGGCATGGAATTCGTGTCCCAAGTGTGAACCGTCGGGCGATTTCGGCTCCGCCGCAGGCGGAGTCGAATTCGCCGGGCATTACCGGCTCCGGGGCTTACGGCTCGGCAACTCGCCCGGCGTCGCGCCGCGGTAGTTCGGCGTGGACTGCAGGCTCGTCAGGTTCACCGGGGTGACGCCCGAGATCGTCGGCCGATTGAAGAGTTCGCGGGCATCCGCGTCGGAGATCGGCTCGTTGATCTTGGGCGAGCGCAGTTGCAATCTCATGCGGAACTGCTGCTGCGGCCAGTCCAACACGACTTCCGTCGGGACCTGGACGAGCACTTCCTTGTCGTCGGTCTTGGACCGGCCGGCGGGGAGCGTGGCCACGCTCTTGATGCTCGCGGTGGCGATCGGCTTGCCGGCCGCGTCGGTGATGAGGTGCTGGCGGACCTGCGGCGACTTGTCCTCCATATCGTCCGCCGCGAAGACGACGACGTGCAGCACCGTCGCCCCTTGCGGCGTCGTGGACTCGTACCGCAGCCGGTGCTCGCGGGTCGCCTGGTCGGTGTCCACGCGGTATTGCAGCATGTTCGTGTCGTAGTGGCTCATGCCGAGGGCTTGCAGCGCCCACTCGGTGTCGAACGGGAACGGGAGTTGTGCCGTCCCGCGCTGGAAGTCGGCGTGCGAGCAGTAGATGTACCGCGGGTCCGAGACGGTGTTGATGACCCAGAACTCCCGCGAGTTCGACCCGACTTTGACGATGTCCCCCAGCAATTTCTTGCCCCCGACGAGCGCGAAGTTCATCGGCTTCTGGCAAATCAGGCTGCTGTCGCTGAGCGACGCGGTCTGCTGGCCGGTGATGTCGATCAACACCTTCTTGCAGTTCACCGAATTCAGCTTCTCGGACTCGCGGTTCAGGTACGTCACCAACTGTTCGCGGGTCTTCGGCGCGACCGGGCCGTCGGCCTTGGTCGTCCGCTTGTCCGGTTGCGTCATATTGCGCAGCCACTCGCACCCGCCCAGCGTGGACAGGGGGGCGAGCAGTGCAAGGGTCGCGGCCTGGCGTCGGGTCATCGCGTTACTCCCAACCGAGGACACGGAACACTTCGTCTTGCACGACCGCCGCTTCGTCGGCCGTCAGCCGCGGGTCGGGGACGGCGTGCCGCGTGCCGGTCTTGGCGTCCCGCAGGCATAGTACGCCGTCGCCCGCGTCGGTCCGCGTGGCGTCCTCGAACTTCAACCGCTTCCGCCGCATGAGCAGCAGCGCCACGACGTACCGGAAGTTGACCCGG
>JAYTSV010000207.1:0-103785 GCA_043745465.1 Fimbriiglobus sp. | reverse complement strand
GGCAGCCCGGGTGCGACTACGACTACAACGACCGGTCGTGGTCCGGGGTCACGGTGACGGGCACTTCGGAGCCGGTGATCGATACCGGCAACTGGACGTGGGCGAACCCAAACACCGGAGAGTCGGTGACCGTCCAGATGACCGTCACCGCCGCCGCGTCGGACCAGTACCGCTGGCACTACGACGTGACGAACGTAGGCTTCAGCAGCATCTACCCGCAACACCGGGGGGTCGGCAAGATCTTCCTTTACGCAGCCGACGCGACGCAAGTCACCCAAATTGCGACCAGTCAGTCCGACTGGGTGTCCGTCGTAGACGCCGGCATCGGGATGGTTGCCTGGCGGACGCCCAACACCAACGACGGTTCGGTCATCCCGATGGGCGGGTCGGCGTGGTTCGAGTTCCAGACGCCGGCGGCCCCCGTGGTCCCGGCCACCGGGAGTTCGTGCATGGCATCGATCTGGACGGAGCCGGAGGAGGCCGGCATCTTACCGGTCTACGCGGAGGGGTACGGCGTCGCCAAAGGGCCGGGCAAAGCGACCGCCGACATCACCATCGACGGCGACCTCTCGGTCGGGGCCACGGACCCCAACATTCCCGGCAGCAAGGCCGTGGTGACCGAGTTCTCCCCCAAGAATAACACGAACGAGGACGTGATCGGCGGGTTGGTGGTGCGGAACGCGGACAACGGGAACGGGGACGACAACAAAGCCCCGCGGCAGCAGATCACGATCCAGAAACTCAAAGACGCTGCCGGCAACCCGGCCGTGGGCGGGCAGGTCACGCTCACGGTGCCCGGTGAGGTCAAGCTTTTCGACGCAGCGACCAAGGGCAACTTGGTGGCGACCGGCAGAGTGTTCGACCAAAAGGCCCTCCCCAAGACGTTGTGGGTCGAGGGGGCGATCGGCAGCTCGACGATGCAGGACGTGAAGATCAAGGCCACGCCCGCCGGCAACGCGGCCGGGGCCGACGACGTGTCATTCACAGTGCTGTGGGTTGATGTAGTTGTTGATATGAGTGGTACAATCGCTCCTGACAATGACAAAATAAATAACTACAAAGGATGGACGGCCAATAGGACTGACGCGCTGGGCTTGCAACATTATGCCGGTCTATATGGTAGCCGGATTGGCTTCGGCGTGGAGGCCCGTGGTAGAGTGGCCCCGACAGATTTTGCATATCCCGGCAGCGACCTTCAACTCGATAATGATGTCGAATCCCGCTACTATATCAACGATGTCTTGGTGCCAAGTGCCTCAAAATATCGATCCATAACTATTCCTCAAGGAAACGACCGCGGTTCACCTAGCACATATGACAATAATCCTCTAGATTCAGAGGGCATGATCTATGGGTTCGATGCTCCTGGTATCGGCTGTTCGGTTGGGGCCATAGGCACAACTGTGCGGACGCGTCATAATCACAATGCTTTTGCATCAATTACCATTAATGGTATACCTTGTAGGCCGTCAGGTATATACGCATACTTCATTAGACTGAGCATTGTGAAGACAGGCCTAGCCACACAAGACTGGAAGGTTATTAATCAAGCGGACATTCCTGGCGACAATCAGTCCTATGGCCCTGCCACAACAAAGCTATCGATTCTAGTCGAATAGTCCAAAATTGCTGGGTATCCTGGTGATCCGTAAGGCTGAACCTTTCAATGTTGCAATAAGAGGCATGTGAAAATGACTGTAATATTACAATTTACATTGATATCGTCTTTTGTGTTTGCATTGCAGCATAAGGCGGCGGTCAATGAAATGGCCGTTCGGACTGAACGGTCTGCTGTCATAGCAAAATTGATCAGTATCGCTGGCAATAATATTGATAATAATTTAAAAGGCGAAGCTGCGGAATCGATTAGAATATTAGGTATTTACCGCGCAAAAGAGTCTATTCCCTTGTTAGTCAAACACATCGGTTTTACTCCTCTAGGAATTGTGACTGAGCGTCCGTTTCGACTCTCGGAATCACTCCCATGTGTCTACGCACTCAGTAAGATTGGCGGGAGAGAGTGCAATGATGCTGTCATCGGTCTAGTTGCGGAATCAGGCACTGACGATAACATTTTGTACGCAAGAGTGGTATTGACTATTTCACTTGGGTATGATGACGCTGTCGCGTTGACCCAGAGTCGCGCCGCTCGTGAAAAGGACGGAGTCAAGGCGAATCGCCTCCGCTCATTGGCGAAGTCTGTCGAAAAAGACTCGCGAAACACAACCTACGACGAATGACACCTTAAACTGTTGTCGTATACGCTGTGAACGGAGGGTTAATCTCGACATCCGTTCACATCCAAACGAACCTCTAGGACAGACCCCTCCCCAACAACTCTTCCTGCTGCTCAACTGCTGCTTCAACTACCCTGCCCACAACCGCAACAATTGAAGTGCATCGAGCGCGCTGTACGTCAAACCCGCACCGCGCTCAGCAAGAACTCCGACGGCGAAAGGCTAACCGAGACGTTAGCCCTGCCTGGATGAGCGATTTCTGTGACTGCCTACGGTTAGTTTCGCTCGCGCTTCGGCATCGGCGGCTTGTCGCGGGGGAGCAGGTCGGGGAGGTTGGCGATGCGGGTCGCGGTCACGGCGATCACGCCCGCGCCTTGCACCAGGTTCGGCTCCTTTGCCTTGTCGAACGTGTCCGACTGGGTGTGGTGCGTCAGCCGGTACTCGTCCATCTCCTGCCGGCAGGCGAACCCGGGGACGCCGGCCGCCTCGAACGACTGGTGGTCGGTGCCGTTCAGGCTGCCCAGGTCGAGGCCCTTCCAGCCGGGCAGGGACTTCAAACTTTCGAGTTCGGGGTCGAGCACCTTGCGCACCGCGTCCCGGCCCTGCAGGCCGAAGCCGAGGACCTGGCCGGTGCCGGTGTCGTGGACTAGCGACACGGAGTGCTTCGGCAGTTCGGCCTTGTGCCGCTCGCAGTACCGCTTCGACCCGTACAGCCCCTGTTCCTCGCCGGTGAACAGCACGAACCGGATCGTCCGCTTCGGCCGGTGCCCCTCCTTGGCGAGCTTGGCCAGGGTGCGGGCGACTTCGAGGGTGACCGTGCTGCCGGTGCCGTTGTCGGTCGTGCCGGTGCCGAGGTCCCAGGAGTCGAGGTGCGCGCCGACGACGACGATTTCGTCGGGCTTCTCACTGCCGCGGATTTCGCCGACGGTGTTGTAAACCTCGATCGGCCCGGTGACGAAACTGTTCGCCACTTCGACCTCGACGCGCGGGGCGGCGACGCCGGTGCGGGTGGCCAGGCGGTGCAAGAGCGCGTAGTGCTCGTGGGCCATGAACAGCGACGGGAGCGGGTCCTGGGCGGTGGCCCGGTCCCCCTCGCGCCAGCCGCCGGTGGTGACGAGCAGGCCGTGCGGCTTGCCGGCGTCGGAGATGACGGCGGCGACGCCCTCACTCTTGAGGAACTCGTCCATCTCGCGGCGGAGGGCCATCGCCTCGGCGAACGACGGCCGCGGCGGGGCGTCCGCCTTCGGCTCGTCCTTCTTGGCGTCGTCCTTCTTCACGTCGTCCTTTTTCGGCTCCTCCTTTTTGGGGGCGTCCTTCTTCGGCCCGGCGCTCGGGCCGTAGGTCATGTCCGAGACCGGGGCGACGGTCGCCGGCGGGGCGCGCATCACGACGGCGTTCTTGAGCTTGCCCTTGAACTTGAGCAAGTCGGCCTTCGTCTTGGCCTCCAGGTAGACGACTTCGCCGGTGACCTTGCCCTTCGTGCCGGGCGTCCACCCGCGGGCGGCGACCAGGAGCACGCGGCCCTGGTTCGGCTCGACGAGGGTCATCGTGGCGGTGCCGCGCTCCCAGCCGACGGGGATTTCCCACGGTTCCAGGCGGACGTTTTCGAGGCCGTAAGCCTTCATGCGGTCGGCCGCCCAGTTGTTGGCGACTTCGAGATTCTTCGACCCGGTCAGCCGCGGCCCGATCACGTCCGACAGGTGCCGCAGGTTGGCCATGACCTCGCTGCGGGCCTTGACCTCGGCGAGGATTTTCTGGTCGAGCGCGGCGGCGGCCGACGGCTCGGCCTTCGCCACGTCCCCGGACGCGCGGGGCGCGGGGGCCTCCTCGGCGGGACTGACGGACACCGACGCGCCGAGCAGGGCGGCGGCCAGGAAGAACCGGGACATCATGAGACAGGCTCCGGGAAAACGTGCGACGGCGGCGGGCCACTAGCGGAGAGGAAGGAGCATTGTGAGCGACGGCGCGGGCGTTGTCCACCGTCCGCCCGCGCGATTCTCACCGGCCCTTCACACGTCCCCGGCGTTGCGCGAGGGCCAGCGGCTTACAATGCGAACGTCCCCCCTGCCCCGAGACCCGCCATGTCGGTCAGTCCCGCCCCCCCGGCCCGCCGCACCGTCCCGCGTTCGCTGCGCCTGCTCGCGGCCGCGGGGCTGATCGGCGGCGTCGCGGTCGGCGGCGGCTACGGCGTGCAGCGGTGGACGACCGGCCGGACGCACCGGGCGGCGGCGGCGGCGTGGCAACGGTTCGACGAGGCGGTGCGGACGGCGGACGCCGAGGGGATGACCGCCGCGCTCGACGCGGTCCTGGCGGTGACCCCCGGCGAGCCGACGGCGGTCGCCCGCAAGCGGACGCTGGCCACGGGAGAAGCGGCCGCCGACGACCGGCCGATGATCGCCTACACCCTGCGGCAGGCCCTGCGCGCCGACGACCTGCCCGGGGCGGCGCGCGAGGCGGACAAGTGGCTGCGGCACCAGCCCAAGGACTGGCTGGCCCGCTGCGCCAGGGCGTCCGCGGCGCTGGCCCGCGGGGACCGGGCGGGGGCGGTCGCCGAAGTCGAGGCGCTGCCCGACCCGGGCGAGGAGGGGGCGAACGTCGAGGCCGGCGGCCTGCTCGTCGCCTTCCGGCTGTTCCGCGCGTTGGACCGCGACACGGCCCGGTTGCGCGGCTTCGTCCAGGCCCGCGTCTGCCCGGCGCTGAAGAGCGCGGCGGTGCAAAGCCTCGGCGCGGCGGACAAGCTCGCCCTCGTCGCCTGTTACCTCGAAGGCTTCGAGCCGCCGTCGGCCCGGCCGCAGCCGACGCCGCTGTTGCTCGCCTGGACGCCGGTCGCGGCCCTGATGGACGCCGCCGCGGAAAGCGAACCGCACGTGTCGCGCGCCGGCGGTCTGGGCGTGGGCCTGAATGCCGCCGTTGCGGCGTTCCGCGCGACCGACCAGATGACCGCCGAGCAGGCGGGCGACTTCACCCGCGAGGTCAACGAGCGGTCGCGCCGGTGCTTCACGAAACTCCGCGCCGCCAACCCCAAGGCGGCCGAAGCGTACCGCGGCCTGGCGGTCCTGCTCGCCGGCGACGGGCAGTACGCCGAGGCCCGCGCGGAGGTCGTGCGCGGCTTGCAGGAGTGCGAAAATGACCCCGGCCTGGCCGCGATCTTCGGCCGCATGTTGCAGCTCGAAGGCCGGGCGCTGGAGGCGTACTCGGCGCTCCGCGCGATGGCCGACCAAGAGCCGCACAAGGCCGTCTGGTGGGGGCTGGCGGTGACGGCAGCGGTCGCCGCGAACCGGGCCGACCTGGCGGTCGTCGACTGCGCCGCGATGCGGCACGCCCTGCCCGGGAATGCCTGGGCGGCGCGGGCCGAGGCGACGCTGTGGCTCGACGCCGGGGACGCCGCCCGGGCGGCCGCCCTGCTCCACCCCCTGGGCGCGGCGCACCTGGCCCGGGACGCCGACGCCGCCCGGCTGTACGCCCGGTCGCTGAGCGCCGCCGGCCGGCCCGCCGAACTGCCCGCGTTCCTGGCCGAGGCCGAGCGGGTGGCGCACGACCGCGACGACCCGGCCGCGCTCGCCGGGGCCTTGCGCGGGCTGCTGGAGGCGAAGCCGGACGCGCCGGGTGCCCGGCGCGTCGCCGCCGAGTGCCACCGCTTCGTCGCCCGGTGGCCCGACGCCGACGAGTTCTACCGGCTCCGCGCCGAAGCCCTGTACCGCGTCGCCGAGGGGACCGCGCCCGAGTGGGACGGGGCGGCGGTCGCGGCGGCGGTGCAAGCCGTGGAGCGCTTCCGCGCCCGCCACCCGGGGGACCGTGCCGCCGCGGTCATGCTGGTGACGTTGCGCCTGCACTCCGGGCCGAACCCCACTAGCAATGTCGAACACGCCGCCCGGGACGCCGGCCCGTTGCGTGACGCCGAGGCCGACCCGCTGGCGACCGCCGACGAACTCGAAGCCCTCGGCACCGTGTACCGCGCGACCGGCAAGTTGGCCGACGCCGCGCGGGTGCTGGAGCGCCTGTCGCGGTCGGCCGCCGTGCGGCCCGGGGCGGCGGTGCAACTCGCGCTGACGTACCTGGCGCAGCAGAAATTCCCCGAGGCCCGCGCCGCGTTGGCGCGGGCCCAAACGTGCCCCCGCAGTCCCCAGGAACAGGCCGACTACGTCGCCGCCGTTCGCCAACTCCCCCAGGAGACGCCGTGACATCCCGCCCGCTGTTGACCCTCGTTTGCGCCGCCGCGTTGACCGCGGCCGCGTCCGCCCAGCCGCCCGCCGGGGCTAAACCGGCTTCGACGCCGCAGGAGGAAAAGGCCCGCGAACTGTTCGCCGCCGGCAAGCCCGACGACGCCTTGAAGCAACTCCAAGAGGCGGTGAAGGCGAACCCCAAACTGCCCCCGGCTCGGGTGCAACTGGCCGGCATGTTCTACCTGGCCAAGCAGGGTGGGGCCGCCCGGCAGAACCTCGAAACGGCCCTGGCCGAAGACCCCCGGCACCCCGATGGCCTGCTGTTGAACGCCCAGTTCGCGCTCGCCGAGGGCCACGCCACCGACGCCATCTTCTCGTGCCAGGCCGCGATCGCGCTGGCCGCCGACCCGCGCTGGGACCCCGCGCAGCGGAAGCAGTTCGTCCGCGAAGGCCGCATCGGGTTGGCCGCGGCGTTCGAGGCCCGGCGGGACTTCGCCGGTGCCCGGGACCAGTACGCCGCCCTTCTCGCCGACGACCCGAAGAGCGGGCTGGCCCGGTGCCGCCTGGCCGCGATGGTCTTCCACCTGGGCAAGCCCGACGAGGCGTTCGCCGAGTTGCAGACCGCGTTCAAGGACGACCCCGGGGTCGAGCTGCCCGAGCTGCAACTGTCCGGGCTGTACGCCCAACGGGGCGACCTCGACAAGGCCGAGGAAACGCTCAAGCAGGGCGTCGCCGCGCACCCCACCCTGGCCAAAGCGCACCGCGCCTACGCCGCCTGGCTGACGGACGTGGGCAAACTCGCCGAGGCCCAGACGGCCCTCGACGCCGCGGCCAAAATCGACCCCGCGTCCAAGGACACGGTGGCCGTGCGCGGGATGCTCCTGCGGAACCGCAAGGACTACGCGGCCGCCGAAACGGTCTTCGCCGGCCTGCTCAAAGACGCCCCCGAGAGCACCTTCGCGGCGCTCAACCTGGCACTCGTCCAGGCCGAGTCGGGCGACCCGGCGAAGGTAGTCAAGGGGATCAAGCTGGCCGAGGCCGAGGCCCGCAAGAACCCGCGCAACCCCGAGGCGCTCGCCGTCCTGGCCTGGTGCTACTTCAAGTCCGACCAGACGGAGGAGGCCGAGAAGCTGATCGCCGCGGCCGCCCAGGCCGGCCCGCTGAACCGCGACACCGGGTACTTCGCCGCCCGCATCCTGGCCGACGGCAACCGGACCCGGGAGGCGTACAAGGTCCTGCAGGACCTGGCGACGGCCCGCGGCGCGCACGTCTACCGGGCCGAGTCGGCCGCGCTGCTGGCCGAAGTGGCGGCGAAACTGACGCCGAAGCCGCCCGAAAAGAAGTGACGCCGTCCCCGGCCGCGGCGCTCGCCCCACTTCGGGGCAGCGTGCCGGTTTTCGGGCAGCCGTCGCCTAACGCCGGGGCAGAAGACTTGTCCCACGGTGTCAACGGTCGCGGACCACTGGGTTCGATGCCGCCCGCGTCGCCGACTTTCGACTGAGATTTTCCCCTGCTTTCCAGGGGAGAACGTCGGCAGTGCCCGCGCCCGGTGGGGCCGCGACCGGCCTCCGGCATGAAGCTTGCGTTGAGGGCATCGTTCGCAAGTCCACAGGATTTCACTCTCCCGACCCGACACCCGCTCACTCCCCTGCGGGAAGGACCTCCCTCGTGACACCGGTCGAATCTGAAAATCCGTCCCCGCCGCCGGGGTTTGTCACCCTCGTCGGGGCCGGCCCCGGTGCCCCGGACCTCATCACCGTGCGGGGTTTGAAGGCGATCCGCACGGCCGAGGTGCTGCTGTACGACGCCCTCGTGGCCCCGGAACTCGTCGCCGAAGCCTCCGCCACCGCCCTCAAAATCGCCGTCGGCAAGCGCGGGTATTGCGTCGGCTCGACCAAGCAAGAGCACATCAACGACCTGCTCGTCGATCACGCCCGGTCGGGCAAGAGCGTCTGCCGGCTCAAGGGCGGCGACCCGTGCATCTTCGGCCGCGGCGGGGAAGAAGCCGAAGTGCTCGTCGCCGCCGGCATCCCGTTCGAGTTCGTGCCCGGGGTGACCGCCGCGCTCGGGGCCGCCGCGTCCGCCCGCATCCCGCTGACGCACCGCGAGGTCGGCCAGTCGGTCACGTTCGCCACCGGCCACCACGACCCCGACTCGCCCGAGTGCAAGCTCGACTGGGACGCCCTGTCCCGCATGACGACCGTCGTCTTCTACATGGCCGTCCGGCACGTCGATAAGATCGCCGCCCGCCTGGTCGGGGCCGGCCGCGTCGGGTCCACGCCCGTCGCCATCGTCACCGAAGCGACGACGCCGCGCGAACGGGTTCTCGTGGCGACCCTCGACGACGTGGCCGCGCGGATGACCGAGGCGGGCCTGCAAAGCCCGGCCCTCGTCGTCGTCGGCGAGGTCGTCCGCTACCGCGAACTCTTCTCCCAATTTTCCGCCGCCGAGGCCAGCACCCGATGATCCGCCTGAACACCATCACGGACGACGCCCCAGCGACCCGCCGCAAGCTGGTCATCATCGGCAACGGCATGGCCGGGGCGCGGCTCGCCGAGGACATCCTCGCCGCCGACCCGGACCACGCCTTCGACATCACGATGTTCGGCGACGAGCCGTACGGCAACTACAACCGCATCCTGCTCTCGAACGTGCTCAACGGCTCGCAAGAGGCCAAGGAGATTTTCCTCAACCCGCTGAGCTGGTACGAGGAGAACAACATCACCCTGCACGCCGGGGCGCGGGTGACGAAGATCGACCGGGAGGCCAAAACGGTCACCGCCGGCGACCTGACCGAGGCTTACGACACGCTCGTCTTCGCCACCGGGTCGCGGCCGTTCGTCCCGCCGATCCCCGGCACGACCCTGCACGGCGTCTTCCTGTTCCGCACCATCGACGACTGCAACAACATCGCTTCGTTCGCCAAGGGCAAGAAGAAGGCGGTCGTCATCGGCGGCGGGCTGTTGGGTCTGGAAGCCGCGAAGGGGCTGATGACGCACAACGTCGAGGTCACCGTCGTCGAGATGGGGCCGTGGCTGATGGGCGTGCAGCTCGACGAGGCCGGCGGCAAAGTCTTGCGCGAGACCATCGAGAAGCTCGGCATCAAGGCGCTGACTTCGGCCAATACGCAGGAGTTCATCGGCGACCGCGAGGTGGCCGGCGTCCGCTTCAAGGACGGCACCGAGATCGACTGCGACATGGTCGTCATCTCGGCCGGCATCCGCCCGAACAAGGAACTCGCCCACGACTTCGGCATCGCCTGCGACCGCGCGATCCTCGTGGACGACGCGCTCCGGACGAACGACCCCGACGTGTACAGCGTCGGCGAGTGCGCCCAGCACCGCGGCATGGTGTACGGCCTCGTCGCCCCGATCTGGGAGCAGACCAAGGCCCTGGCCCAGCGGCTCACCGGCAAGAACCCCGACGCGACCTACCTCGGCTCGAAGCTGGCGACGAAGTTGAAGGTCATGGGCGTCGAGTTGGCCAGCATGGGCCGCGTCTCGGACGTGAAGCCGACCGACGAGGTCGTGCAGTTCGCCGAACCCGGCCGGCAAGTCTACTGGAAGGCGATCGTCCGCGACGGCAAGGTGGCCGCGGCCTGCCTGTTGGGCGACCTCGGCCCGGCCGACGAGTTGGTGCGGCTGTTCCTGTCCGAAGCCCCGGCCCCGGCGCGGCGGCTCGAAATGTTCTTCACGGGGGCCACGGTCAAGGGCGAGGAGTTCAGCCTGGCCGACATGCCGGACGACAAGCAGATTTGCGACTGCAACGGCGTCTGCAAGGGCACCATCGTCGAGGCGATCCGCGCCGGCAAGACGACCGTCCCGGCCGTCGGCAAGGCGACCCGGGCCGGCACCGGGTGCGGGTCGTGCAAAAAGATGGTCAAGGGGCTGATCGAGGCGATCAACGGCGAGGTGAAGGCCGACCCGTCCGAGTCGTGGTACGTCCCCGGCATCCCGCTCGACAAGCCGACGCTCGTGTCCGAAGTCAAGAAGCGCGGCCTCAAGAGCGTGTCAGCGGTGCTCAAGGAACTCTCGACGACGCAGGACGAGAAGACCAAGAACGGCCTGGCGTCGATGCTGGCGGGCATCTGGGGCAAGGAGTACATCGACGAGCGCGACGCCCGGTTCATCAACGACCGCGTCCACGCCAACATCCAGAACGACGGCACGTTTTCGGTCATCCCGCGCATCTACGGCGGCGTGACGAGTGCGGAAGAACTCATCAAGATCGGCCAGGTCGCCAAGAAGTACGACGTGCGCATGGTCAAGTTCACCGGCGGCCAGCGCATCGACCTGTTGGGCATCAAGAAGGACGACCTGCCCAAAGTCTGGGCCGACCTGGGCATGCCGTCGGGGCACGCTTACACGAAGGCGTTCCGCACCTGCAAGACCTGCGTCGGCAAGGACTTTTGCCGGTACGGCACCAACGACTCGACGGCCCTCGGCATCGCCATCGAGAAGAAGTACCAGGGCTGGGAATTCCCCGCCAAGATGAAGCTCGCGGTGAGCGGTTGCCCGCGGAACTGCTCCGAATCGACGGTCAAAGACCTGGGCATCATCGCCACCGAGGGCGGCGAGTGGGAGATCAGCGTGGGTGGCGCGGCCGGGGCGAGCGTCCGCAAGACCGACATCCTCTGCCGCGTCAAGACCCAAGAAGAAGCCATCGCGATGATCGGCCGGTTCTTCGTCTACTACCGCGACAACGCCAAGTGGGTCGAGCGGACCTACGACTTCGTCCCGCGCTTCACGATCGAACACCTGCGCGACGTGCTGGTGAACGACTCCTTGGGCATCGTCGCCGAACTCGACGCCGAAGTGGTGCGCACCTGCGACGCCTACGTCGATCCGTGGCTGGAGCGCGACAAGCCGGTGTACGCCGGGCAATTTGAAGACGTGCGGACGGTCCCCCTGCCGATGGCTTAACCCTCCCGAACTGTTGCGAGTACCGACGATGACCTCGACACTGACCCGGCGGGTGCCGTTAGGCCCGCTCGCAGACCTACCCGTCGGCCTGGGCCACGCCTTCCAGGTCGGTGACACCCCGCTGGCCGTGTTCCGCAGCCGCGAGGGTAAGGTGTTCGCCGTGGAGGCGTACTGCCCGCACAAGGGCGGCCCGCTGGCCGACGGCATGATCGCCGGCGACCAGATCGTCTGCCCGTACCACGCGTTCAAGTACGACTCGGCGACCGGCAAGTGCGACCAGCCGAACGCCTGCGCGCTCAAAACCTACGCGGTGACCGTCGTCGACGGGGCCGTGTACGTCGAGGTGTGACCGGCGAGCCAAGAGCGTTAGCGACTGGAGGTCTTCGCACTCAGTCGCGCCGCACGCACTCCAGTCGCTAACGCTCTTGGCTCGCCTAAACCCCTGAGACCCCGCCGCCCCATGATGCCGTTGCCGACTGCCACTGAGACCTTCGCCCTGCGGACGCACTGCCCCTATTGCGCCTACCAGTGCGGCATTCTGCTCGGCGACGGCGACGGCCGGCCGGTCAGCGTCATGGGCGACCCGCACTTCCCCGTGAACAACGGCCAGCTCTGCATCAAGGGCTGGACCTCGCACACGCTCCTCGAACACCCGCAACGCCTGCTCGCACCGCTCGTCCGGGGCAAGGCGACGGATGCGTTTCAAACCGCCTCGTGGGACGACGCCCTCGACCTGATCGCCGAGAAGTTCGAGGCGATTCGCGCCGAGTCGGGGCCGGCGGCGCTGGGCGTCTTCGGCTCCGGGGCGCTCTCGAACGAGAAGGCGTACCTGTTGGGCAAGTTCGCCCGCGTCGCCCTGCGGACGCCGAACATCGACTACAACGGCCGGTACTGCATGTCGAGCGCGGCGGCCGGGGCCAACCGCGCCTTCGGCATCGACCGCGGCTTGCCGTTCCCCGTCGCCGACATCGCCCACGCCGAGATGGTGTACCTCGCCGGCTCGAACTGCGCCGACACGCTGCCGCCGATCATGCAGTGGTTCGACCTGCAGAAGGCCAACGGCGGCCGGCTGATCGTCGCCGACCCCCGCCGCACGGCGACCGCCCGCGCCGCCGACTTGCACCTGCAACTCAACCCCGGCAGCGACCTCGCGCTACACAACGGCTTGCTCGCCATCGCCATCGAAGAGAACCTCACCGACCGCGCGGCGATCGAGGCCCGCACCACCGGGTTCGACGCCGTGCGGCGGACGGTCCTCGACTACCACCCCGCCCACGTCGAGCGACTGACGGGGGTGCCCGAAGCGCAGATGCGCACGGCGGCGCGGTGGATGGCCGCGGCGAAGTCGTGCATGTTGTTGAGCGGCCGCGGGGCGGAGCAGCACTCGAAGGGCGTCGATACCGTCCACTCGCTCATCAACCTCGCGTTGGCACTCGGCCTGATGGGCAAGCCGAGTTCGGGCTACGGCTGCCTGACCGGGCAGGGCAACGGGCAGGGCGGCCGCGAGCACGGCCAGAAGGCCGACCAACTGCCGGGCTACCGCCTCATCGAAGTCGAGAGCGACCGCGAGTTCATCGCCAAGCTCTGGGGCGTCGAAGCGAGTTCCCTGCCGCGCAAGGGCAAGAGCGCCTTCGAGTTGCTCGACGCCCTGGGGCCGACGGGGATTCGCTCGCTCTTCGTGCTGGGGTCGAACGTCGTCGTGGCGTCGCCGGACTCGCTGCGGGTCGAGAGCCGGCTGCGGTCGCTGGACTTCCTGGCCGTCAACGACAGCTTCGAGAACGAGACGACGGCGCACGCCCACGTCGTCCTGCCGGTGGCGCAGTGGGCCGAGGAAGAGGGCACGATGACCAACCTCGAAGGCCGCGTGATCCGCCGGCGGGTGTCGGCCCGGATGCCGCGCAACGTGCGCACCGACATCCAGGTTCTCCAGGGGTTGGCCGACCGGCTGGGCGTCGGCGAGAAGTTCGCCTTCAAGAACACCGAGGCGGTGTTCGCCGAACTCCGACAGGCGACCGCCGGGGCGACGGCCGATTACTCGGGCATCACCTACGCCAAGATCGACGCCACCGACGGCGTCTTCTGGCCGTGCCCCGACGAGGACCACCCCGGCACGCCGCGGATGTTTACCGAGCGTTTCCACCACAAGGACGGCCGGGCCAAGTTCTTCCCGGTGACGCACCGCGCTGCCGGCGAGGAGCCGAGTGCGGAGTACCCGCTGACCCTCACCACCGGGCGCTACAAGGAGCACTACAACTCCGGCACGCAGACGCGACTCGTCAGCCGATTGGCGGCGTCGAAGCCGTCGCCGTGCGTGCAGTTGCACCCCCGACTCGCCGCGCGGCACGACATCCTGGCCGGGGCGACGGTGGTCATCGAGTCGCGGCGCGGCAAAGCGGAGTTCGTCGCCGATGTCACCACCGACGTGCGGCCGGACGTGCTGTTCGTGCCGTTCCACTGGGGCGGCCGCCGCGCGGCGAACGCGCTGACGAATGCCGCGCTCGACCCCGTGAGCCGGATGCCGGAGTTCAAGTACGCGGCCGTGCGCATCGCCGCCGTCAAAGGCACACAGCAGGGAGCCGGCGCGTGAAGAAGCGACTCGCGGTGATCGGCAACGGCATGGCGGCGGGGCGGCTCCTCGACGAGCTGACGCGCCGCAACGCCAACCTGACCTACGACGTGACCGTCTACGGCGAGGAGAAGCACGCCGCCTACAACCGCATCCAACTCGGCCGCGTGTTGAACGGCGCGGGTGTCGATTCGATCACGCTGAAGGAGCCTTCGTGGTACGCCAACCACGGCATCCAGCTCGAAGCCGGCGTCCGCATCCGGCAGGTCAACGCCGTCGGCCGCACCCTCACGACGTGCGACAACCGCACGCTGCCCTACGACGCCGCGGTCTTCGCCACCGGCTCCGCGGCCGTCGTGCCGCCGGTCGGCGGGCTGACCCTGCCCGACGGCACCCGCAAGCCGGGCGCGTTCGTCTTCCGCACCGTCACCGACTGCGAAGCGATCCGCGACTACGCCCACCCGGCCGCGTCGGTCGTCGTCGTCGGAGCGGGCATTCTGGGCCTCGAAGCGGCGAAGTCGCTGTGCGACCTGGGGCTGCACGTCACGGTCCTGCACAACGGCCCGACGCTGATGAACGCCCAACTCGACGTCCACGGCGGGGCGATGCTGCGGCGGGCCATCGAGAAGATGGGCATCTACGTCCGCACCGAGGCCCGCGTCGCCGAAGTCTTGGGCACCGACCGTACCGAGGGCGTGCGGCTCGAAAGCGGCGAGTCGATCCCGGCCGAGATCGTCGTCTTCTCGTGCGGCATCGTCCCGCGCACCGAGACGGCCCGCGCCTCCGGCGTCGCCGTGAACCGCGGCATCGTCGTCAACGACCGGCTCTCGACGGCGACGCCGGGCGTCTACGCCGTGGGCGAGTGCGCCGAGCACGACGGTAAGTGCTACGGCCTCGTCGAGCCGATCTGGGAGCAGTGTGCCGTCCTCGCGGACGTGTTGACCGGGGCCAACCCCCGCGCCCGCTACTACGGCTCGAAGGTCTACGCGCGCCTCAAGGTGGCGGGCGTCGAGGTCGCCAGCATGGGCCTCGTCGAGTCCGAGCGCGACACGGACGAGGTGATCCAGGTCATCGAGGACCGCCAGGGGATTTACCGCAAGCTGATCGTCCGCGACGGCAAGCTGGCCGGGGCGATGCTCGTCGGCAACGCCGAGGCCGCGCCGACCCTGATCCGCCTTTACGACCGCGACGAGCTGCTGCCGCCCAACCGCCTCGACGTGCTCGCCTCGCCGGGCGGCGGGGTCGGGACCGCGGCCGGCGGCCCGGAGATTTGCAACTGCCACCACGTCGGCGAGAACGCCCTGGCCGAGGCGATCCGCGGCGGCGCGACGACCCTGTCCGAACTCTCCCGTTGTACCAAGGCCGGCACCGGCTGCGGCTCGTGCCGCGGCGCGCTCGCCGGCCTCATCTTCAAGCACGCGCCCAGCGCCTAACCCTGCCCCGAGAAAGGCCCCCCGATGCCCCTTTCGACGACCGACACCGACACCGCCACCCCCGCCGACACCGACACCCCGCCCGGTGCCCGGCGCGTGCTGTGGCTCTCGACCCTGGCCTTCACGCTCATGTTCGCCGTCTGGCTGATGCTCGGCATGTTGAGCATCCCCATCAAGAACGAGTTGGGCCTGACCGACGGCCAGTTCTTGCAACTGACGATCGCCGCCATGCTCTCGGGGTCGCTGCTCCGGTTCAACTTCGGCATGTGGACGGACAAGTTCGGCGGCCGCGTCGTCCTCACCGGCCTGCTGCTGCTCAGCGTGATCCCGACGCTGTTGGTCAGTCAGGTCACGAGTTATTACCAACTCCTCGGCTGCGCGCTGATGTACGGCGTCGCCGGCAACTCGTTCTCCGTCGGCATCGCCTGGAACGCCGCCTGGTTCCCGCGTGCGAAGCAGGGCTTCGCGCTCGGCGTCTTCGGCGCGGGCAACGTCGGCGCTTCGGTCACGAAGTTGGTCGGCCCGTTCCTGATCGCGGCGGTCCCGGCGGCCGGGTACTTCGGCGGCGTCATCCCCGGCGGCTGGCGGTTCATCCCCGTGATGTACGGCGTGCTGCTCGTCGGCATGGCCGCGGCCGTCTGGTTCCTGTCGCCGAAGGTGGACCGGTGCCCCGGCCGCGGCCGCCCGTTCGGCGAGAGGGTGCAGCCGCTCAAGAAGTTCCGCGTCTGGGAGTATTGCCTGCACTACGTCGTCGTGTTCGGGGCCTACGTCGCCTTCTCGAACATGCTGCCGCTCTACTTTTATAAGAACTACGCGGTCGAATTGGCCCCGATGCTCGGCCTTTCGCCGGAGGTCAGTGCCGAGGTCGGCAAGCTAGTCAAACTCAGCGGCCCGGAGTACCAAACGGCCCTCGCCGCGATCCCCGGGGCCAAGGCCGACATGGCCTACCTGACGAAGGCGATCGGCCTCGTCGTCGCCTTCCTGTTCGTCTTCCCCGCGTCGCTGTTGCGGCCCCTCGGCGGCTACCTGTCGGACACTTACGGTGCCCGCCCGGTCATGGTCACCGTCTTCGTCGCCATGCTCATCTCGGGCCTCCTACTGACGCTCCCGCTCGGCCTGGCCGTGGTGCCGTTCACGGCGCTGCTGTTCGTGTTGGGCGCGGGCATGGGCGTCGGCAAGGCGAGCGTGTACAAGCTCATCCCCGACCAGTTCCCCAACGATGTCGGCGCGGTCGGCGGCCTCGTCGGCATGTTGGGCGCGCTGGGCGGCATCCTCATCCCCCTGGGCGTCGCCCCGCTGCAAGCCGCGACCGGCTTACCGAGCGTCCTCTTCGGCGTCCTGTTCGCCCTGACCGTCGTCTCGGCGAGCGTCTACGCCGCGATGGAACTGGCCGAGCGCAAAGCGAAAGTGCCGGCCGAAGTGGCCGAAGCGCAACTGGTGTAACGCCCGGCGAGCCAAGAGCGTGAGCGCCCGGAGTCTTCATGGGCAGACTCCGGGCGTTGTCGTTCCCAACTCGCCGGTCGCTCGGCGAGAGCGTCGGCGTGGCGAGCGTCGCTAAGCCCGCGACTGCCACGCTGAAGGGTCGCGGGAGCCGTGAAGCACAGCCAAGACCTCGACTCGATCGCCAAGGAACGTGTAGTAAATCACGTAGCGGAAGCGCTTGACGCGGGCCGCGCGAACGTCGCGCCAGACCGTGCCGTACAGCTCCGGCATGACTTCGAGTCGCTCCAGGACTCCAGCGACTTGCCTGGAGAACTTCGAGCCGGACCCCTGTCGCGCCGACTCCAAGATGGCGTGCGCCTCTCGGATGTCGGCCTCGGCTTCGGGGCGAAGCGTGACGACGACGTTCACTCTGCCCCCGGCAATTCCGCCAGGACTTCCCGCCAAGGCCGACCGACTCCGGGTGTCACCTGGGCGGCGTCCCGACGCTTTTGCAGTTCGACCCGGTGCCACTCCGGAACGTCCCCCGCCTCGACGGCGTCCGGCAAGCTGTCCCAAATGCGGTCGATGAGTTGCAGACGCTCAGACGCGCTCATGCGGTCAATGCCCAGTTGCTCCAGCGTCGTCATCAGTCATCCCCCACCGGGTCGGAACGTCACCAGTGTACCCGTCGGCACGCGGCGAGTGAACCGCGAAGTCGGCCGGCGGATTACGCAGTCGGTGCAGACAGTAACTCGAACGATGCCCATTCCAGGCCGGCCGCGTGATTGGACCGCTCGCTCGCACTGACCGAGAAGGTGCCGGTGAACCCCGCCGCCGACTCTGCGGAGAGCGCCCCGAAGACGTGCCATCCAGTGCCCGCCCGGTTCGCCGCGAGCAGGCACTCCAGAACCTGCTCGGCCACCGACTCGCCGGCGACCGGTGTCGAGGTGGTACACTCCCACAATTCGGTCATCTTCCAATACGGCTGCCCACCGCTCGCCGTCGAACCCGGCTCCAACAGTGGCACGGCTCGCCCGAGGCACGTGTCGAACGCCGCCTGATTGCGGACGCGGAACTTCAACTGCCGGTG
This sequence comes from Fimbriiglobus sp., assembly GCA_043745465.1. GTDB lineage: Bacteria > Planctomycetota > Planctomycetia > Gemmatales > Gemmataceae > Fimbriiglobus. Next base: position 85,952 of record JAYTSV010000207.1, on the reverse strand, counting down.
GATCGCGGTTGTCATGGTTGGTGCCGATTCTTATCGCGTCTGCCCGGCGCGGTGCTGGGCGAGCGCCCGCTCGGCCAACGCGTCCAGCCGACCGGCCCGCTCGTCCTGCTCGATTCGGGCGTCCCAGGCGGCTTCGGCCTGCTCGTTCAGCCAGTCCCGGACGCGGGCCACTTGTTCGGGCGGCAGTTGAGCGATCGCGGCGGTAATCGCTTCGACGGTGTTCACGGCAAATCCCCGGTGGTCTCGTGTGCCCCCGGACATTCTACCGGGGTGACCGGCGGACCGGGACTTCGGGCGCGCCGAGTTTGAGCGGCGTCGGCAGGGGCGGGGCGGTGGTCGTCGGGGCGCGGCCGGTCGGCTCGGTCGCGGGGGGGACGCCGCGGGCGACGACCGGTTCGTCGAGCAGGGGGACGCCAACGGGCGAGGTACGGGTCTGCGGGCTGCGGGCGCTGCTGGCGAGCACGGCCGTGGTGCGCGGCTTGGGGCCGGTGGCGATCGCGTCCGGGCCGGCCGCCTTGCCCGTGTCCAGCCGCACCGGGCGGCTCGCCTTCAAGCTCTGGATCCATTCGAGTTGCAGGTCGTCCACCGAATCGAACTCGTACACCTGACGGGCCGCCTGCTCCCAGTTGCGGTTGTCGTTCATCATGCCGACCCGCACGAACTCCAGGAACCGCTTCCGGCCGCCCTGGCCCCCCTTGGCGACCAGAAAGCTGACCACCGAGTACCCTTCGGCGTACAGCGTGTGCATGTCCGGCGGGTACTTGTTCATGCTGAACAGGACCGGCAGCCGGAAGCCCTTGCCGGTGTTGAGCAACTCGCGGCACCGCACGTCGTGCTGGTATCGCTCCTCGTCGTTCTCGCTGTACACCGACCCGCCCTCGTCCGCCCACCGCGGCACCGCCCGGCCGAAGTGGTGGGCGAAGACGGTGTGCGTCACTTCGTGCGGCAGCACGCTGTTCAGCAGTTGCTCGACGCCGCCGAAGATTTTCATCTTCTGGGAACCGACCGCCGACGCGCCGTTGGACGACACGAACGAGAAGGTCGTCTCGCCGCCGGTGCGGTTCGGCTCGACGACGACCGAGAGCGGGCAGCGGGCCGGCCACGGCTTCATCTCGGCCCCGAGCCAGTCGATGGCCTTCTCCCGGCGGTACTTCTCGGCGTACTCGCCGAAGGTCTTGGCCAGCGCCTTGGTCGGGGCCGAGACGACGAAGTTCTCGGTGGTGACCCGCTCCTGGGCGGAGCCGAGCGTGGGGAGGGCGAGGAGGGCGAGGAGCGTAGCGAGCGAGCCAACCGACGGACGCAGGGTCATTCCGTTGACCTCCGGAGCATAACAGATGGGGCGACGCGGTCATCCGTGAAGGCGTCGAAACAGTACCAGGCAGTCCGCGTGCCGGGGCGAATTTTGTGGCTCCGGCAGAGGCGAAACCGCGGTAAACCCGCCGGTTTCCCGGGTTGCGCCCACGGCACAGCAGTGACCGACCTTTGCAACACTTACAAAGCGACAGACGGCGAGCCGGACGTGTAAGAGTTACCGGCAAGCGTAGTGCGACAGTTGCAATCCGGTCGCACACCGATTAGTCTGGGCGTGAGTTGTTCGCTCGCAGAGTTGCTGCCGGATCACCGGTTCGGCGGTAGGAGGCGCGGATGACGACTCGCCGGGGCTGGCTAGTCTTCCTGGCTGTCGCCATTACGTCCGGAGTCGTGTTCTGGTGGCAGGGGTGGACTGGTGGGCCTACGTCGAGTTCCCTGACGGGCCGATGCCCAAGTTCGAGTTGCCCTGGTGGGTGCAGGTGCCGATCAGCGTGGACGTGGGGTGCTTCTGGGGCGGGGTTGGGCATCACGTTCCTGACCGGGTGGGTGTGGTCGCGCTGAACCTGGCGTTGCAGCAGACGGCGGGGTATGATTCGTTTTTGGGAGTTTGTAACTCACCGGTGCGCCGCTGCTGATCTGAGTCATTCCGCTTCAAAAGGGGAGAAATTTTATGCGTCGAACATGTTCAGTCTTGATGTCGGGTGCTTGCCTGCTCCTGCTAAGCTCAGCGGCACCATCGGCCGTCCCAGACGAGCCCAAGCAGGACGCGCCCACCGCCAAACAACTCCTTGACCGCACGTCAAAGACGTACGCCAACTGCAAGACGTACCGGGATTCAGGGGTCGTCACAACTTTGTTTGTTCAGGACACGGGCAACCGCACGGTCGAGAAACCGTTCAAAACCGCTTTCGTGCGTCCCGACCAGTTTCGTTTCGAATACAAGGACGGGACGAGTCGGTACATCATCTGGTCGAAAGGGAAGGAACTCCGAACTTGGTGGGACGTGAAACCAGGAATCGAGAAGCCCGAGTCACTGCAACTAGCCGTGGCGGGAGCCACAGGGGTCTCCTCGGGATCAGCCGCTCGAATCCCAGCCATGCTCATGCCGGATCAACTCGGAGGCTGGGGTGGCATACACATCAGTGGTGCCAAGCGGATTGACGACGGCAAGCTCGAAAAGGTTGAATGCTTCCGCGTCGAAGGCAAGTACGTTAACAATCCAATCACTCTTTGGGTTGACAAAAAGTCGCACCTTGTACGCCGGGTCGATGAACATACGAAGTTTGACAACTTTCGCACCGAGCAGACGACGACATACGATCCCGTAATTGACGGCGAGATCACCGACAAGATGCTGGAGTTCGATCCGCCCAAACAAAAGTAACGCCGAGCCAGCCGCGGGCGTGGACGCCGCCACATCGGTTTCTTAAAGCTGTGCTTGTTCCGCGTAACGCGCCGCTACTGAGCTTGGTCGTTCGGCGATAAGCCCACCGGCTAGCGAAGGGCGAACATGATCTTGCTCCACGGAACTACTCTTCGCAGGGCGGAGCAGATCCTCGACCTCGGGCCGGATCCACGCTTCCGCGAGCCTGGGGGGCAGGCGACGGAGGGTGGATTCTCGACGTGTCTCGAATCCGGCCCGTTCCACTTCGGGATGCCGGACGAGTACGCCCGCGGCAAGGCCAGGGAGTTCCCCGGCGAAGGCGGGCCTGCTATTCTGGTTTTGGAAGTTCCGGACGAGATCGTCCGAAGTGCGGCGAACGAGTGGTTTCCGTTGAGCCAAGGGTTAGTCCAGTTCGACCCCGGTTCAGGACTCGAAGCACTTTTGGCCGCCTGGCCGGTGATCGCGAACACGGCACAGATTCGGAGCGTCCCATGATCCAGTCGATTCCTTTCGCGCGTCGTGTCCGTCAAGCGTTCACCCCGACTCCTCGCGGTGTCGTCGGTCTGGTCGATGACCTGCTGAGTCTGTGCCGGACCCACCAACTGCGCGTCATCTTCCGGGACGGTCGCTGCAAGATTCGGAGGCTGGGTGCCGACCCGAAGGACTCGCTCGACCTGTCGGTGCCGAAGTCGGTCTTCCGTGCCATCCTGGCTCGGGTCGCCGTCCTCTGTAACGAACACCACCCGCATTCCGTCACGCCCTACCGCGGGGAGGGCGAGGTCGCGGTCCCGCAATCACCCGCACAAGGCCCCGCCCCGCGTTCCACTTGCTACGCCGCGTTTACGAACACCCCATCGGACCAGCGGTTGGAACTCAGGTTCTCGCGCGATTCCGCCGGCGAGGAAGCCGAGTTTACCGTGTTGTTCCGAGACAAACGGACTGCCACAGTTCTCGGCCACACGACTCAGTACGTTGCGACCAACGGCGGCACCGGCGATGGGGTGTACAAAATTCTTGCTCGAACTGGCGGCAAGTCTTCTGTCGTCGCCGTTTTTGCGGCCTCGGAAGTGTTCGCTGTGTTTCGGGGCGATCTCCACGAGTCTCACCCAGGCGGCGAACAGTCTGAACAAAACGCCACGCCCGAGCCGGCCCCCGAAGGCGGCTGAGCCTGGTCGGTCGCCGTCAACCGGCGTTACGGGCCACAGAGCTTGGCCAGGACGGCCATTCGCACGGCGACGCCGTTGGTGACCTGGTCGAGGATCACGGAGTTCGGGCCGTCGGCGACTTCGGGGGTCAACTCGACGCCGCGGTTGATCGGGCCGGGGGCGAGGATCAGCATCCCCGGCTTCGAGAGCGCCAGGCGGTCGCCGGTCATGCCGAAGAGGTGGGCGTACTCGCGGACCGACGGGAACAGGCCGGTCCGCTGCCGCTCGAACTGCACGCGGAGCAGGTTGATCACGTCGCACCGCGGCAACACCGCGTCGAGGTCGTGGGCGATCTCGACGCCCAGCGTGGCGATCTCCCGGGGCACCAGCGTCGTCGGCCCGCAGACGATGACCTTCGCCCCGAGCTTGACCAGGCCGTGAATGTTGCTCCGCGCCACCCGGCTGTGGGCGATGTCGCCAACGAGAGCGACCGTCAGCCCGGCGACGGTGCCGCGCCGCTGGCGGATCGTGAAGATGTCCAGCAACCCCTGCGTCGGGTGTTCGTGCGCCCCGTCCCCGGCGTTAATGACGCTGACGCGGGGCGACAGGTGTTGCGTCAGGAGCTTCGGCGAGCCGGCCGACGAGTGCCGGACGACGACGGCGTCGATGCCCATCGCCTCGATGTTGCGGGCCGTGTCGATGAACGACTCGCCCTTGGCCGTGCTCGACCCGGACGGCGAGAAGTCGAGCGTCTCCGCGCCCAGCCGGCGGCAGGCGAGGCTGAAGCTGATCTTCGTGCGGGTCGAGTTCTCGAAGAACAGGTTGGCCACGACCTTGCCGGCCAGCGTGGTCAACTTGGGCGACTCGCGGCCGACGCCGAGGTAGCCGGCGGCGTCGTCGAGCAGCCCGGTGATCTGCGCGGCCGAGAGTTCTGCCAGGGTGAGCAAGTGGGTCATCGACTGCCGCTCCGTTTCAAGCCGCGCCCGGGCCGGGCCGGGGTCCGCTGGCCGTGGTGCAAGACGAGGGTGCCGTTGACGGCGACGTGCGCCACCCCCGCGGCGAGCGATTTGCCGTCCTCGTAAGTCGAGGTCGCGGCGAAGGTGAGCGGGTCGAAGGCGATCACGTCGGCGGCCATCCCCGGGGCGAGCAGGCCGCGATCGTTGAGGCCGTGCCGGCGGGCCGGGGCGAAGGCGCAACGGCGGACGGCGGTTTCGAGCGGCCAGGTGCCGTTGCGCACGAGATCGCCGACGTACTTCGCAAAACAGCCGGTGCCGCGCGGGTGCGGGTTGCCGCCGCAATAAATGCCGTCGCTCCCGGCCGTCATTGCCGGGTGGTTCATCAGCGCCGCGATGTCCGAGTCCTGCCGCTCGGCGAAGTGCCGCACGACGCAGCCGGCTTGTAGGCGCGTGGCGATCAGGGCTTGCCGGACGAACTCGGCCGGTGACAACTGCACGTCACTCGCAACGTCGGTGAGTAGGCGGCCCTCGAAGTGTTGCCAGTCCGGGTGCGGCAGGTTGGTGAAGCGGATCGTCTCCAGCGGGAAGCGCGGCGCGGCGAACTCGGCGTCGAGGGCGCGCCGCACGCCGGGGTCTTCCAGCCGCGCCAGGGTGGCATCGACGCCGCCGGCAAACAGGGCCACCGGCAGTGTGAGCATCGCCAGGGTCGTGCTGCCGTACAGGTACGGGTACAGGTCGAAGGTCACGTCCAGCCCCTCGGCCACGGCCGCGTCCACGGCGGCGATTCCTTGCGCGGCGATCACGTTGAAGTGCGAGATGTGGACGGCGCACTTGGCGCGGCGGCCGACGTTCAGCGCCTCGGTCATGCCCAACTCGAAGCGCGCCGGGCTGTAGCCGCGCATGTGGGTGACGTAGACGCCGCCGTAAGGCGCGATCTCTTCGCACAGCGCCGCCAACTCGTCCTCGTCGGCGTACAGGCTCGGTACGTAGTCGAGGCCGCTCGACAGGCCGACCGCCCCTTGCTCCATGTTCTCGCGGACGATCCGGCGCATCGTCGCCAACTCGGCCGGCGTGGCGCGGCGGTCGGCAAGGCCCATCGCCGTCATGCGGACGTTGCCGTTCGGGATGAGCACCGCCGCGTTCACCGCACTCGCCCCGTCGAGCCGCTTCAAGTAGCCGCCGACATCGTGCCAGGTGAAGGTGCCCGGCGGGACGCGGCCGTTGAACCCGGCGGTCGTGTCGTGCATGAAGGCGAGCACGTCCGGCGTGCCCGGCGCGAAGGCGACGCCGTCCTGGCCGACGATCAGCGTCGTCACGCCCTGCCGGACGCCCGCCTCGAACGCGCCGTCGGTGAGCAGTGGCAGGTCGCCGTGGACGTGGGCATCGATGAACCCCGGCGACACGACCAGGCCCGTGCAGTCGAGGGTTTCCCGCGCGGCCGCCCCGGCCAGGTCGCCGACGGCGGCGACGCGGTCGCCGGTCACGCCCACGTCCGCGCGGACGCCGGGGGTGCCGGAACCGTCGACGACGAGGCCGGTGCGGAAGAGGAGGTCGAACACGGCGGCTACCGGGGCGGGGTGAGGGTTTCGTCCCCCCGAATCTACCGCGGCAGTCCCGGCCCGGCCAGCGGCCCATAAGAAGGAGGGCAACTCGCCGCCCGATCCGCCCGCCGAAACCAGAGACCGTGCCATGTCCTCCGGCGGTTCGTCCGTCTCGCAGACGCAGGTGTTGGCCGGCCTCGTGCTCGGCGCGGCGCTCGGCTCCCTGGTCAACTACGCCGTCACCGAGGGCGGGTTCGCCGAGGCCAAGCCGGTCGTCGCGTGGCTCATCAAGTACGTCGCCGGGCCGGTCGGCAGTATCTTCCTCAACTTGTTGTTCTTCGCCATCGTGCCGCTCGTGTTCGCGTCCCTGGCCGTCGGGGTGACGCGGCTCGGCGGGACCGGCAACGTCGGCCGGGTCGGGGCGAAAACCCTGGCCTACTTCCTCGCCACCACGAGTTTCGCCGCAGTCATCGGCCTGTCGGCGGTCAACCTCATCCGGCCCGGGTACCGGTTGCCCGAGGAGCAGCGGAAAAACCTGCGGGAGAACTACCCCAAGGGCAGCGAGGCGGCCGCGAAGCCGGCGACCTTCGGCGTCGAGACGTTCGTCAACGTCGTGCCCCGCAACCCGTTCAAGGCGTTCGTCGAGAAGGACATGCTGGCCATCATCTTCACGGCCGTCCTCGTCGGCGTCGCGCTCACCCGCATCGACGCGGACAAGGCGGAACTCCTGACGAAGTTCCTCGAAGCCGTCAACCAGATCACCGACTTCGTCATCCGCCTGGCAATGGCGATGGCCCCCTACGCCGTGTTCGCGCTGATCTTCCAGACGACCGCCGAGTTCGGCTACCAGCTCCTGATCGCGCTCGGGGCCTACGTGGTGACCGTGCTCGCCGGCCTGGCGGTCCACCAGTTCGTCGTGCTGCCACTCCTGGTGCAGTTCGTCGGCGGCATGAACGCGGTGGAGTTCTTCCGCAAGGTCCGCGTCGTGATGCTGACCGCCTTCTCGACGAGTTCGTCCAGCGCGACCCTGCCGACGGCGATGAAGTGCGCGGAGGAGGAATTGGGCGTGCCCGCGAGCATTTCCCGGTTCGTGCTGCCGCTGAGCGCGTCGATGAACCACAACGGCACGGCGCTCTTCGAGGGCGTGACGGTGATCTTCCTGGCGCAACTCTTCGACTTCGAGTTGAGCCTGGCGCAAGAGCTGATCGTGCTGGTCCTGTGCATCCTGACCGCGACCGGCATGGCGGGGGTGCCGGGCGGGTCGCTGCCGCTGATCGGCATCATCCTGACCACGGCGACCGACGGCCAGGTGCCGGCCGGGGCCATCGCCATCATCTTCGGCGTGGACCGCTTCCTGGACATGTGCCGGACGACGGTGAACGTGACGGCGGACATGACGACGGCGGTGTTCGTGGCGCGCTCCGAGTCCGGCCGGGCGGTCACGGCGGGAACACCTCGACCTGAAAGTCCGCCGCCGCCGGTCGGGCCATGAGTTTGGCCGTCAGGGTCTTTTTTTCGCCGCCCCGCTTGACGACGAACGTCACCCGCGACCCCGGGCGGAACGACTTGAGGTGCGCGGTCACCTGCGTGAAGTCGGTCGGCGTGAGGTCGCCGACGCGGACCAACTCGTCCCCCGGCAAGAACCCCGCGAGGTCGGCCGGGGTGCCCGCCTGGACGCTCGACACGGTCATCCCCGCGACCGGCACGGTAATCCCGAGGAACCCCTTCCCGAGCGGGTCCTGGGCCGGTTCCGCCGGGGCGACCGCGACGATGCACAGCAGGGCGAGGAGGATGTCCATAGCAAAGAATCCGTAACCGGAGGGCAATCGTCACCGCGAAAGCGTCGCAGTAGGTGTGCGCGAATCCGCCCCGAACGTCAACCCGCCACGGCTGCTGAAGCTCTGGCCGGCGAGCGTGCTGGAGATGTCGCGGTCTTCTCGACACGGCTCGGTGGGAAGACACTGGCCGGTTTGTAAAAATTACCGCTTTTTGCTTGAACGCGCCCGGTGCCGTCGGGTAAGTTCTCGTGACGCGAACTTTATCGGCTCGCGCGTCCAACACCGGGAGAGATGCATGACGTTCTGGAATCTCTTAATCAAGGGGGGGGGCGATAGTCGGCCACCCCTGGCCCGCAAACTTCGCCTGGAGGCACTCGACGGCCGCATCGTGCCCGATGCCACGCCCGTCGTGCCGCCGGCCGATCCCACCGCAGGGCAGACGGCTCCGAGCCAGGCAGTCACGGTTACGAACGTGGCCGCCCTCACGATTCAAGATGCCACCGGGAATTCGACGGGGATCGCGGTGATTTTGGAGAAGGCCGGCGACCGGTACGTCGTCTCGTACTACGACGCGACGACCAACCTGATCTACACCGGAACGGACAGTGCCGACACGAACTTGGCCTACGCCGCCACGCCCGCACTCGATGCGTTCATGGCGGCGTTCGGGAGCACCGGCAATCGCGACACGCTCGCCCGGACGGGTACGGGCGTGGTGGACCTCGCGTTGCTACCCCAAGGTGTGATCGACGGCGCGAGTGGGGGCATCCTCCCCGTCGTCCCGAGGTTCCCTTACCTGCCCGACAGCCTCCTCCCCATCACCGCGATAGACCCGACTCGGCCCTTCCCATACAACCCGCCGCTCGTACCCGGCGGCGGGGTTCGCGGAATCCTGTTACCGCCCGACTTCTTACGGCCCATTGTCTACGACCCCACACGACCAGATGACGGACGGTTCCCGCACAATCCCGGGGGCGTTCGTGGTGGTCTGCCTTACCGTCCGATCACTCCGTTTCCGGTGGACCCGCAAAGGCCATAGCAGGCTGACGCCGCCGCGCTTGACGAGTCGGCGATAATTTCCTACCGGGCGGGTCGGATCCCCCCGGCGTACCGCACACGACGGAGCGAATCATGCGCAGGTTTTCGCGCTCGGAATACGCCCTCGGAGCGGCCGTCCTGCTTGGGACGATCCTCCACGGTGCCAATCCCGCAGTGGTGCGTGGGGGTCCGCCAGACAGTACGCCCTCGCAACTCGGTGCCCTGCTCGAAAAGCAGGGCTATATACCCGTGCCCCTGTTGCGATGCGTAACCGTCGATGAATATCGGCCGAAAGTGTTCTTAGTACACCTTACGATCAACCGCAAAAAACTACTCCTGTGCATCGATACCGGGGCGCAGTACGGCATCTACCTGCGGTTGCCGGCGTTGCAGAAAGTCGGCATCAACCTCGACGGCGTTGTTTTAGCGAATGCATCGGCCTTTTACATCACCGAGACCCGGATCCGCGTCGGCTTGGTCGATGGCATCTCGTTCGAGAATTCGCCTTATGTCGTCGATGGGCCATTGCCCGTGGACTACGTCGGCGGCATGAACGCCGATGAATCCTACGTCGACCTGCGGACGGGTGTTGCGAAAGTGGAACCCTTGGACGGGTTGGTCGGGATGAAGTTTCTTCAGGAGCATTCGGCGGTGATCGATTGCGAGTCGGGGACGATGTACCTGATGCCGCGGGTCAAGCGGTTGCTGCCGCTGTGGGGTGGCCGGTGGGTGTGTACCGGCGGCGTGAAGGACGGCCAGCCGATCACCGACGCGGGTACGCGGTCGCTCTTCGTCCGGGACGACCTGACGGTCGAGATCACCGCGATCGGCCAGTCGTGGCGGGGGTCGCTCCACCCGACGCGGTACGGCCAGCGCGACCTGTTCCAGGTGTTCATGAAGAACCCCGACGGCCAGTCGTACACCGGGATCGAGGGCATCTACCGCCTGAAGGGCGACGACCTGACGCTGTGCGTGGCCGACGCCGCGGCCCGGACTGCCCCGGTGGCGCGCGTCCACAAGGGCCTGCCGACCGAGTTCAGCGCGGCCGAGGGGTCGGGGTACGTCGTCTTTCACTTCCAGCGGAAATCGGTCAAGCTGCCCGCCGACCCGCCGAAGAAGTAACCACCGCTCAGTCGAAGCTCTGGCCGGTGAGCTTGAGGAAGGTGGCGTCACGGCCCGGCGTCCACGGGGGCGTCGCCCCGTTTCATGACCTGCATGACTTCGCCGTACTCCCCGCCGGCGATAACTTCCGGGGTGTCGTGCTCGATGTCGATCAGTTTCCCGAGCTTACTCGTCCACTTCCCGGAAGGGAGTTGGCGGGCGGCGTGAGTTCCTTCAAAAGCACTCGCAGCGTAGAGCGCGACTTTGGCGAATCCAGGCTCCAGCCTGTCGTCCATGTTGCAATCAGCGTACCCGAGCGCCGAGAAGAGGCTCTCCAAGGCTCCGAGACTCCGGTCGTCGGTCGGCCAGTCTTGTGGGAGCCACCGGAGGCCCGGTTCCCACCACTGTTTCGTCTCCCCGACGGCCCAGGCCATGCAGTTGTACGCCTTGTCGCGCGGACTCGTCTCCCGGTGGTTGTCCGGCGTAAGGCGAGGGAACTTCGGACTCGCGTTCATGACGCGAGGTGTCCCGACCGGACGCCCCAGGCGATCCACGCCGCGGCCATCCGATCGAGCCGCCCCTTGTCTTCGGGGGGGACGGGGTCTTCGAGCGTGATCGCTTCCAGTGCGCGGAACCAGTAGTCGGGATCCCGTTTCAACTCTTCGAGGAGGAGCGGAACGGCCGGCTCGCCGATCCCGATGATGCCGAGGTAGGACTTCAGCAGCGTCATCTGGCCGGTGTTGGACATGGACTGCGACTCCTCGCGCCACTGCTCGGCGAGTCGCTGGAACCGGTCGTGGACATCGGGGCGGGGCGGGGTGGTGGGATCGCTGCTCATGGCTCGGTCCTCATGCAGACTGGCTTCGACGCGATCATCTGAGAGAGTTGAGTATCGCAGTATGCCCGGCACTCCGCAACGCCGCCTCAGTCGAAGCTCTGGCCGGTGAGCTTGAGGAAGGTCGCGTGGAAGTCGAACTCGCGGGTCTTCAGGCTCACCGCCGTGCCCGACCGGACGACCTCGGCGAGGGCCTGGCGGTCGGCGTCGGCGGTCAGGTCGAAGGTGCGGCGGGTGCCGTCGGCGACGACCACGTCCGCCTTCCGCTCGGTGTGGGCCGTGCGCAAGTTCAAGGGGCTGTCGAGCGCGACGAGCTTGCCCTTGCAGACGATGCCGACGCGGTCGCAAATCTTCTCGACCTCGTCCATGTCGTGGGTGGTGAGCACGACCGTCGCCCCGGCCGCGACCCGCTCGCGCAGGATGCGGTGGACGACCTCGGCCGAGTGGATGTCGAGGTTGGCCGTCGGTTCGTCGAGGTAAAGGACTTGCGGCTCGTGCAGCATGGCGCGGGCGAGCAACAACTTGCGGCGCATGCCCAGGCTGTACGCGCCGACGACGGTGTCCCCCGAGTCGTCGAGTTCGACCATGCGCAGGCAGTCCCGCACGCGGAGCCGGGGGACGCCGTACAGGTCGGCGAAGAACTCGAGGTTGCGGCGGCCGGTGAACTCCTCGAAGTGGTTCTCGCGGTCCGGCACGTAGCCGAACAGCGGCTTGACCTGCGCCCACTCGCGGACGATGTCCCGGCCCAACACCCGCACCGCCCCGCCGGTCGGCCGCCGCTGGCCGATGAGCACGCGGATGGTCGTCGATTTGCCCGCGCCGTTCGGCCCGAGCAGGCCGAACAACTCGCCCTTGCGAATCTCCAACTCCAGCCCATCGACGGCCACGAACTTGCCGTACTGGACGCGCAACTTGTCGATGTGAATCGCGGTGTCTGTCATGGGCAAAGCGTAGCACGCCCGTGCGGTTGCGGAGAAAAGTTGCACCACAGAGTTCACAGAGCAAACAGAGCAAACCAAACAGAGAGAACCCGTGTCGCTCAGCCCGTCGAGAGCGAACGAGTCGGGCTTCGACCGTCTTGAACACTCGGTTTTTCTGCTCTGTTTCCTCTGTGATCTCTGTGGTGGAAGTCTTATCCGGCCATGCCTTCGGCCGTGCGGTGGACGTTGAAGTACTTCGCGGCGGGGTGGTGGAAGACGATGGCCGTCGTCGATTGCTCGGGTTCGAGTAGGAACTGCTCGGTCAGCGTCACGCCGATGCGCTCCGGGTCGATCAGTGCGAACAGGCCGGTCTGGTCTTCCAGGTTCGGGCAGGCGGGGTAGCCGAAGGCGTACCGGCGGCCGCGGTAGTGGCCCTTGAACAGCTTGTTCACCGGCACGTCCGGCGAGTCCGGGATGCCCCACGCGGTCCGCATCCGCCGGTGGAAGCACTCGGCCAACGCCTCGGCGAACTCGACGCCCAGGCCGTGCAGGTACAGGTAGTCGGTGAACTGGCCGCCGTCGTACAGCCGCTTCGTCGCCTCGCTGACGGCCTGCCCGGCCGTCACCGCGAACAGGCCGAGACTGTCCACGGCGTGGCCGTCGGCGGCCGGTTCGAGGTAGTCCGCGAGGCACAGGTTGTCGGCGAAGTCCTGGCGCGGGAAGGCGAACCGGTGCAGTTCGGTGACGCCGTCCTCGGCATAGATGGCGATGCTGTTGCCGACGGACGCGGCGGGGTAGAAGCCGCACACCGCCGCCGGCTTCAGAATGCCCTCGGCCAAACATTGTGCCTTGAGCCGCGCGAGAGTCGGGACGGCCACGTCCTGCATTAACTTCTCGTACTCGGCCGGCTTCATCTTGGCCTTGGTGAACTGCCACTGACTGCTGAACAGCGTCCGCTCGTTGACGTACTCGAACACCTCGGCCACGTCGAAATCGGTGAAGACCTTCGAGCCGATGAACGGCGGCTTCGGCAGGTTCTGGGCGTGCGGCAGGGTCTTCGACCGCACGGTGCTGGCGGACGTGCGCAGGCCCTCGCCGGCGAAAGCGTCGGGGTGGCCGCTGCCGTGGCCGTTGGTCGAGACCTTCGCGGCGGCGCGGGCGCTGGCCTCGGCCTGCTTGGCCGCGTTGGCCCCCTCCTGGGCCTTGCGGATCGACGGCGACACGCTCGCCAACCGCTTGTCGGCGGCGATCTTGTCCATGACGCGGAGGCCCTCGAAGGCGTCCTCGCCGTAGAACAGTTGGCCCTTGTAGATCGCCCGCAAGTCCTGCTCGACGTACCGCCGGTTCAACGCCGCCCCGCCCAGGATGACCGGCGGGTTCAAGCCCCGCTCGTTCATCGTGATGAGGTCTTCGCGCATGATGACCGTGGACTTGACCAGCAGCCCGGACATGCCGATGGCGTCGGCCTTGGTCTTCTGCAACTCGGCGATCATGTTCTCGACCGGCTGCTTGATGCCGAGGTTGTACACCTTGTAGCCGTTGTTGGTCAGGATGATATCAACGAGGTTCTTACCGATGTCGTGAACGTCCCCCTTGACGGTGGCGAGGACGATCTTGCCCTTCTCCTGACCGTCGGCCTTGGTCATGTACTGTTCGAGGTGCGCGACGGAGACTTTCATCACCTCCGCGGACTGCAACACGAACGGCAACTGCATCTGGCCCGCGCCGAACAGGTCGCCGACGACCTTCATGCCGGCGAGCAGAATCTTGTTGATGATGTCGATCGGCGTGTACGTCTCGCGGGCCAGGTCGAGGTCGGCGACGAGGGTCTCGCGGCGGCCCTGGATGATCGCCTGACGCAGCCGCTCTTCGACCGTCTCGCCGAGGCTTTCGGTCTTGCTGGCCGTCGATTTCGCGTCGGCGTAGTGCTCGATGAGCATCACGAGCGGGTCTTCGACGCAGTCCCCGGCCTCGTTAAACTTCCGCTCGTCGAAGAGGAGCCGGCGGCACAGTTCCTTGCCCTCCGCGTCAATACTCGCCAACGGCATGATCTTGGCGGCGTGCAAGATGGCCGAGTCGAGGCCGGCCTCCACGGCGTAGTGCAGGTACACGGAGTTCAAGACTTGCCGCGTGTACGGCAACAGCCCGAACGAGCAGTTCGACAGGCCGAGGTGCGTCAACGCCCCGGGCAAATGTTTCTTGATGAGGCGGATCGAGTCGAAGGTCGCCATCGCCGACTTGCGCGTCTGCTCCTGGCCGGTGGACAGCGGGAACGTTAAGGGGTCGAACATTAAGTCGGTCGGCGGGATGTTGTACTCGTCCACGACGATCCGATACATGCGCTCGGCGACCTCGAACTTCCATTGCGCCGTGTCGGCCTGGCCGACCTCGTCGATGGTGAGCGCGACGAGAGCCGCGCCGTACTTTTTGGCGAGGATCGTCTTGGGGTCGAGGGTCTTGCGGCCGTCTTCCAGGTTGATCGAGTTGATGACCGTCTTGCCCGAGCAAAGTTTGAGCGCGGCCTCGACGACGTTGACTTCCGTGGAGTCGATCATGATCGGCTTCTGCAGCACCGCGTTGTAGCGGCGGATCACTTGCTTCATGTCGGCGACGCCGTCGCGGCCGACGTAATCGACGCACACGTCGAGCAGGTGGACGCCCTCGCGCTCCTGGGCGCGGGCCATCTCGGTCAGGCCGTTCCAGTCCTGCTTTTCGAGCAGTTCCTTGAACTTCCGCGAGCCGTTGGTGTTCGTCCGCTCGCCCACCAGCAGCGGCCGGTTGTCGATGACCGTCTCGGTCGTGCCGAGCAGGCTCGATACGGCGGCGACGCGAATCGGCGTGCGCTTCGCGGGCTTGCGGCCGTGCAGCCGGTCGCACACCGCCTTCAGGTGCTCTGTGGTCGTGCCGCAGCAGCCGCCGACGATGTTGACGCCGAAGTCTTTGACGAACCGGTCGAGCCAGTCGGCCAGGCCGGCCGGGTCGAGGGGGAAGTACGCCTCGTCGCCGCGCGTCTCGGGCAGGCCGGCGTTGGGCAGTACGCTGATCAGCTTCGGCGAGTACTGGGCCAAATGTTTCAGGCTCGAAATCATCAGGTCCGGGCCGACGGCGCAGTTCATCCCGATCACGTCGATCTCGTCGAAGCATTCGAGGGTCGTCAACGCCCCGGCAATGTCCGTCCCGGGCAGCATCTTCTGGTCGGCCTGCATGATGGTCACTTGCACCATCAACGGCACCTTAACGCCGCGCTTCTTCATCTCCTCGACGGCGACGATGGTGACGATCTTGGCCTGCAAGATGTCGAAGCAGGTCTCGATCAGGATGGCATCGACGCCCTCGTCGAGCATGACGGCGATCTGCGGCCGGTAGGCTTCGGCCATCGTGTCGAAGTCGATGTAAATGGCCGGGTCGTCGATGGACGGCATCTTCGTGCCCGGGCCGACGCTGCCGATGACGTAGCGTGGCCGGTCGGCCGTCGCGAAACGGTTGGCGACTTCGCGGGCGATCTTGATGTTCGCGCGGTTGATGTCGTCGAGCTTGTGGGCCATGCCGAACTCGCCGAGGCCGATGCCGTTGGCGTTGAACGTGTTCGTCTCGACGGCGTCGCACCCGGCGGCGAAAAAGCCCTCGTGGATGGTGCGAATCCAGTCCGGGTGCGTGTAGACGAGCGAGTCCGACAGGTTGAGTAGGGACTTGCCGGCGTCGTTGTACCCCCAGTCGGCGTCGGTCGGGCGGAATTTGTGCAGGCTCGTGCCCATGCCGCCGTCGAGGATCACCACGCGGTCCCGGGCCAAGTCGAGTATGTTGCGGGGCATCGCGGTCGTCCTTCGGTGAGGCTCACACTAACACTATCACCATACCGGATGCGCCCGCCGCATCCAACCGCACCCCCCCGGCCCGGCCCCGAATGACCCGCGTCCCGTTGACCGTCGCCGGCACCCCCCGCAGCTACTTGTTCGCCGCGCCGGACGCCCCGGGGCCGTGGCCGGTCGTGGCGTTCTTACACGGCACCGGGGGCACGGCGGCCTGGTGCGACAGCGAGACCCGCCTGCTCGCCCCGGCGCTCGCGGCCGGGTTCGCGCTCGCGTACCCGGACGGCCTGCCGGTCAACCCGGCGAAGGAGCCGAAGTTCCTGACGAACCCCGCCCGCTGGAACGACGGCAGCACCCGCCCGGGCAACCCGCTGCACACCGCCACCGACGACGTGGCCTTCCTCGCCGCCGTCGTCGAAAACCTCGTCGCCCGCGGCTGCGACCGGCGGCGCGTCTTCGTGGCGGGCTTCTCGAACGGCGCGGGCATGGCCTTCCGCTTCGCCGCGGAGCGGGCCGACCTCGTCGCCGCCGTCGCCCCCGTCGCCGGCTATTGCTGGACCGACGCGACGCCGGCCCGCCCCGTGCCGACGCTGTACCTCGTGGGCGACGCCGACCCACTGATCCCCTGGGCCGGCGGCCCGGTGCGGCTGCCGTGGGGCGGGCCGGTCGTCGTGCGGCCGAGCGTGCCGGAGACCCTCAGCAAGTGGTCGGTCGCCAACGGCTGCGCCGCGTCGCCGCTGCTCCCCGAGAACCCCTTCCGGGTCTACCCCGGCCCGGTGCCGATGGTCGGTCTGCGCGTACCGGGCCTGGGGCACCACTGGCCGGGCGGTGCGGGGCAGTTACACCCGCGGATCGGCGGCCCACCGAGAGACATTCTCGACGCCAACGCCCAGTTGCTCGGCTTCTTCGCCAAGCTGGGGTAAACTGCCCGCACGGAACCGCCCCGCCTCCTGCCGCGTCAGAAGTTTAAACACCCCCCGGAGTTGACCATGCGCCGAAGTTTCCTGGCGGCCCTCGCCCTGTTCGCGTCCGTCGTCGCCCTGCCGCTGGCGGCGGCCGATAAGAAGCCCGACCCCAAGGAGGGTGCCGAGAAGGCCGCGCTCAAGAAGGTCGGCGAGTACGTCGGCGAGTGGAAGGCCAACGGCAAGACCAAGCTCACCGGCAAGGAGACGTACTGGAAGGAAACCCTGACGATGGGCTGGAAGTTCAAGGACGGCACCTCGTCGCTGACCCTGGAGATCAAGGACGGCAAGTTCTTCACCGCCGGCGTGATGGGGTACGACGCCGAGAAGAAGGTGTACAAGCTGACGATGACCGACAAGGCGAAGAAGGAGACCGCCTTCGACGGCACCCTCGTGAAGGGCAACCTGATCTTCACGCACTCCGACGCCGACACCGCCGACGTGCAAAGACTCACCCTCTACACCATCGCCGACGGCGCGCGGCTGGTGATGAAGTCCGAAGTCCAGACGAAGGGCAAGGGCCTGTTCAGCGAGCAGTTCTCGCTGGCAGGCAACAAGGAGGGCGAGAGCTTCGCCGGCGGCGGGTCGAAGAAGCCCGAGTGCATCGTCACCGGCGGCGCGGGCACGATGGCGGTGAGCTTCGCCGGCAAGACGTACTACGTCTGCTGCTCCGGCTGCCGCGAAGAGTTCGACGCGAACCCGAAGAAGTACGTCGATCTCTTCGAGAAGAGCAAAAAGTAACGGGGGCGATCACGGCGAGGAACGAGGCGACCCGTTCGGAGAACGAGCGGAGGTCGCACGCGCCGGAACTCCAGACGGCCACCTGGTTCCGACCCACCCTGTCCGGTGTCGAGCAGGCCGCCGTCACCGCAACTGTACACCGATACGGTTGCACCCGGCCGGATACGCAATTCGGCCTCCCGGGGCAATTGCGCTGCAAAACCGTGCGGACCCCGCGCCGCGACTATCATCGACCGTGCGACGCCGGCCGGACCGGCGGTCGCACGCGTCGAGGCACCCGAGGGTTTCCGATGGTCTCTGCTCTGGCCTGGCTGTTGCCGATCCTCGCCCTGGTGCCGCCCGCCGCCGGCGTGCCGGCGTTCGAGGCGTCCACGGTCGCGGGGACGGCGGTCGGCCGGGTCAAGTCGTTGAGTGGCGGGTTCGCCGTGGTTTGGAACGACCCCGCGATTCCGCCGGGCGACCTCGTCGCGCTCCGCCGGGTCGGTCGGGCCATCCCGGCACGGCCGCGCGAGCCGATGCTCGTGCTGGCCAACGGGGACGTGGTCGCCGGCGCGACGCTCGGCGGGGACGCGAACCGGGTGACCTTCCGCCCGCGGATTCTGGGGCCGCGGGCCGAGCCGTGGGCCGTCCCGCTGACGGCCGTCGCCGCCGCCTGGCTCGACGCCCCCGACGCCGACACGCCCGCCGAACCGGCCCGGTACGCGTGGGCCGGCGACGGCAAGCGGGACGCGCTCTTGTTGCGCACCCGGGACGTGCTCCGCGGCGGCATCGACGGCCTCACGCCCGAAGCCGTCCGCTTCAAGTCGGCCGACCGGCCGGCCGAGGTGGTGCCGCTCGGCCGGGTCGCCGCGGTCGCCTTCGACCCGACCCTGGCCCGCGTCCGCAAGGTCAAGACCGTTCACGCCCGGGTGGTCCTGGCCGACGGCTCGCGGCTGACGCTGACCCAGGTTTCGGCCGACGCCGCGACGTTCCGCGGCGTCTCCCCCGCCGGCCCGCGCGTCGAGGTGGCGTGGGCCGAGGTCGTCGCCCTGGAC
The DNA here is from genome assembly GCA_043745465.1 of Fimbriiglobus sp. Taxonomy (GTDB): domain Bacteria; phylum Planctomycetota; class Planctomycetia; order Gemmatales; family Gemmataceae; genus Fimbriiglobus. The sequence continues at coordinate 67,397 of JAYTSV010000207.1, read as the reverse complement.
GTGGTCAACGGCCCGGCGACGAGCCTGGCCGACCTGACGCCGAAGGCCGCGGAGGTGACGCCGTTCACCGGCCTGAGTTGGCCCTGGCGGACCGACCGGTCGGTCCGGGGCGAACCGCTCCGGCTCCGCGGCGAGTCCGGGGTGAGCACCTTCGACCGCGGCCTGGGGCTGCACTCGCGCACCCGACTGACCTACGACCTCGCGGGCAAGTACCGCCGCTTCGAGACCCAAGTCGGCCTCGACGCCGCGACCGGCCGCCGCGGTGCCGCCGACGTGACGATCCTCCTCGACGGCAAGCCCGCGCCCCTGGAGTCCCTGCGCCGCCTGAGCGCCGCGACCGGCACGGTCCCGGTGAGCCTGGACACGACCGGCGCGACCGAGTTGACGCTCCTCGTCGATTACGGCCCCGGCGGCGACGCACAAGACGACGTGAACTTCGCCGACGCTCGCCTGATCGAGTCGCCGAAGATTCCGGCCGGCGGCGCGAACCCGTAACCGCCCGGCCGCGTCAAAATGGGGTTGATCGGCCCCGCGTGGCTGGTAAGATTCAGGTGACATTACCCGATAGTGTAACGGTAGCACAACAGTTTTTGGCACTGTTTGTCTAGGTTCGAATCCTAGTCGGGTAACTTTCGTAAGTCATTGCAGATCAAGGATTTGCGACTTCTTGCTTCGGATCTCGGCAACAAGCTGGCAACATCTCTTCGCTCGCGTTAGACTGGCGTTGCTCCCCTTGAGGGCACAGCAATGGCCGCACTTGACGACCGCAACGGCAACTTCCGCGTCCTCTTCCGCTACGGCGGCAAGCAGTTCAACTACTCCCTCGGCCGGCCCTCGCCCGCCGACGCCGAGGCCGCCAAGGCCCGCGTCGAGTACCTCCTCCGCCTCCTCGACCAGCGGGTTCTGACGCTCCCCGCCGGCACCTCGGTGATCGACTTCCTCCGCCACGACGGCCGGCCGCCCTCCGCCCCGACGCCCGAGGCCAAGGACCCCACCCTCGCCGAGATCCGCGACGCCTACCTCGTAGCGATGGGCGGCGGGGCGCTCGAGGCCAGCACGCTCTCCACCGCCCGCGTCCACTTCCGCCACCTCGCCGCCACCCTCGGCGACCGCTTCCGGCTCGCCGGCCTTACCCTGGCCGACGTCCAGCGGCACGTCGGCCGCCGGCAGGCGGCCGGAGTGACCATCAAGAAGGAGGTCGACACGCTGCGGGCCGTCTGGGCCTGGGCGGCCGGCATGGGCCGACTCGACCGGCCGTTCCCGCCCGGCAAGCCCGTCTACCCCAAGGCCGACGAGCGGCCGCCGTTCATGACCTGGGCCGAGGTCGCGCGGCGGGTCCGGGGCGGGGCCAACCCGGCCCCCCTGTGGGGGTGCCTCTACCTTACCGCGCCCGAGGTGGACGAGTTGCTCGCATTCATGGGGACGGCCCGGGGGCCGGGCTGGCTCTACCCGATGGTCTGCGTCGCCGCCCACACGGGCATGCGGCGGTCCGAGTTGATTCGCGCCCACGCGGCCGACATCGACTTGGCCGCCGGCGTCGTGACCGTGCGGGAGAAGAAGCGGGCGAAGGGGTCGCGGACGACGAGGCGGGTGCCGCTCACGGGCTTCCTTCAGAAACTGCTCGGCGAGTGGACCGCGTCCCGGCCCGGCGCGGTCTACCTGCTGGGCCGGGGGGAGCGGGCGCTCTCGCCGCAGGCCGCCCAGGAGCTGCTGCGGGCCGCCCTGGCGGGGTCGAAGTGGGAGGTGCTCGGCGGCTTCCACACGCTGCGGCACAGCTTCGTGTCGGCCTGCGCGTCGAAGGGGGTGGACCAGCGGCTGGTCCAGGAGTGGTGCGGGCACGTGGACGAGAAGACGTCGCGGCGGTACCGGCACCTCTACCCGGACGCCCAGCGGGAGGCGATCAGGGGCGTGTTCGGAGGGGCAGAAGGCCCTCCCGCCGGTAGCGGTCCAGCTCCTGGCGGCTGACGACCCAGGCCGGGTGCGGCCCGCGGCCGCTGGCCCGCTTCTGGGCGCGAAGCCGGCCGTGGCGGCACCACTCGCGGACGGTAAACTCGGCCTTGCCCAGGGCGCGGCCGGCCTCCGCGGGGGTGAGCCACTCCCGGCCGGGGGCCTGGCCGACGAGTTCCAGGAGCATCGCCTCGATGCGGCCGAGCCGCTCAGTGAACGCTTCCATGGTCGCAACCTCCCTCAAGTGTCAGGGCTGGCGGAACGAAAAAGCCGCCGGGCACCCGCAGGTCCCCGGCGGCCGTGTTGCCTTCAGGTTTACTTGCCGCGCCGCAGCCGCGCCTCCAGGCTCTTCCGGACCTGCCGCTGCCAGGCCCGCAGTTGCGCTTGCAGCTGGCGGGCGAACTCGCGGACCGACTCCCGGACCTGGGTTACCTTGATCGCCATGACGAACCCCTCCCGTTCAGACCTTGGATGCCCTGGCCCCCACGGCGGGGGCCGGCCAGTCGACTTCACTCTGCTGCCCGCGCCTGTCACTCCCGCTCGGGCGTCTTCTCCGGCGTCTCCTTACCCTTAGCCGCCTCAGCTCGCTCCTGGGCGTCCTGCACCCGGCCCCACACCGACCCGCCGCGGTTCGCCTCAGCGATCTCGCCCTGCGTCGGCGAGAACACCGTCCCCGGCTCGTCGATCGAGATCGAATCCGGGAACGCTTTGAGCATCGTTCCGATTTCCTTACCGCCCTGCCTTAGCGCCGCCATCCCGGCCCCCGCGAACAGCTTGCGGGGCGCTTCCCCTGTCGCCATGATCCCCTCCTCCCGTTGCGTTCAACCCCCGACTCCGCCGGGCGGCGTCGGCCGCCCGGCGTCCGGACGCCCCGCGCTACTTGCGGAACAGCCCGAAGAGCGCCTTGCCCACCCCCGCCGCGGCGTCCGGGTGCTGGGCCGCCAGCGACCCGGCCTGGTACACCCCGAACCCGACCAACCCCACCAGAACGAGTAACGTCAACATTGTGTCCCCTCCCGCCGTGTTACCGCCGGTCCGGCCCCGCGCCCCCCGGCACCCTCCTATGCCCCGCCGGGCCGCCAATTTACCGCTGCCGCTCGCGGAAGACGCCCGCGTAGTACTCGCTCTCGGCCCGCGCGTCCTCCATCTGCCGCACCCGCGCCTCCGCCGCCTGGAACGCCAGCACGTCGCCGAGCAGCTTGGCCGTCCCCCCAAGCATGAGCAGCGACCCCAGGGGCGCGCTGCCCAGGTCGGCCGCGATGAAGCCCGCCCCGACCGCCAGCAGCCCGTCCGCGAGCCGGGCCGCCCGCTGCGGCAGGCCCCGGCTGCCCCCCTCCAGCCACGAGTCGCCGCAGTACCGCGAGTGGCACCGGTAGCCCTTCCGCCGCTGCTGCACGCCGGCCGCCTGGTGGACGAACACGAGCAGGACCGTCACGGCCCAGAAGTCGTACACGTCGCCGAGCCGCGGGTGCGGCCCGTAGAACGCCGCGAACACCGGCGGCCACAGCAGGCACCCGGCCACCGCGGGGGCGGTGAGGTAGTTCTGGCCCCAGGTCCCCAGCCGCGTCGCCCACGGCGCGATCGGGGCGGCAACGACCTGCGATACGTTGACGACGACGTTCAGGTGCTCCCGCGCCCCGCCGCCCGCCGGCGGCGACTCTTGACCCTGTTGCTGCTGCGGCATGTCAACTCTCCCGTTGGTTGAAGGATGTCCACACGTACGACTTGCCGGTCGAGCGGAACGGCCGGCCGCCCCGCCACACCAGGGCCCCGACTTGATACCCGCACTCGGCCCCGCCCGTCGCCATCCGGCACAGCTCCGAGGGCTGCACCTCGTACTCGAACGACTCGCTGTACCCGCCCGACGACTGCCCGCCCCCGCCGCCCCACAGGTCGTCCAGCGGGTGGTACGGCTGGTGCGTCACGCTGCCGTTCGAGAACCACTGCTTCGACCGGCCGATCAGGTCCGCCACGAACTCGGCGGTCGCGCTGTCGCCCAGGGCGTGGACGACGTGCGTCGTCAGGTTGCCCAAGAGACTGCGGGCGTCGGCGTCCCCGGCCTCGCCGGCGTAGGCGGACAGGTAGTTCGACAGGTTCTGCGTCAGGTACACCGTGCAGCACCGGGCCGACCGCGCGGTCGTCTGGAACAGGGCGTCCTGCCGGCCGGTGAACAGCTGCGACTCGTCGGCGAACAGGAAGCACGGCCGCGGGTCGGCCTCGCCGGCGGCCCGCCGCTCGACGGCCCGCTGGAACTGGGACTTCCAGACCGCCGCGGCGTACCGGCCTACGGCGTCGTACTCCTTGACGTTCAGGTCCACGACGACGACCTTGCCGGCCAGGCAGTCGTCCGGGGTGACGTTGGTCGCCGTGCCGAACAGCTCGCGCAGGACGCCGCGGTTGAGCGCGTCGGCCATCGACGTGAAGCTCGACACCACGACCGACCGCGTCTTCTCGCTGAGGCCGGGGTACTCGACCAGGAAGTAGTCGGCGGCGACGGAGAAGTCGTGGCCGCGGTAGCCGGTCTTGGGGGCGGCGTCGCCCGTCCGCAGGCACTCCCAGCAGAACGACCGCGCCTGCCAGGCGGCCGACGCGACCTGGTCGAAGCTCGCCGGCGCGGAGACGACCAGGCGGTACAGGTCGGGGACGGAGACGCGGCCGGTCGCGGCCACGAGCAGGTCGATGGCGTTGCGGAGGAGCTGCTGCAGGGCGCGCTGCCAGTACCCCTCGTCGTCGCGGCCCCCCTTGCCGGAGCCGCGGCCGGCGACCTCGGCGACGGTCACGAAGAGCTGCAGCAGGTTCTCGGTCAGGCCCGCGCCGGCCCCCGGCCGCTGCAATTCATAGTCTAAAAAGTCATACCGCCACGGCGAAGTGGGCGAGAAGACGACGAGGTAGGCCTCGCGGCCGGCGGCGCGGGCGTAGCCCCGCCACGTGTCGGCCTCGCCGGGCTTGGCGCACAGAACCAGCCCGCCGAAGCCGGCGCGGAGGTAGCTGAGCGCGAGGCACTTGCCACTGCCAGAGCTCTTGCCCGAGCCGGTCATGCCCCAGACCTGCACGCCCTTGCAGGCGTCCTCCAGGGTGAACGGCTCGTCACGAGTCCAGCGGAGGAGTTCGAGGTCGAGCGGCCAGCGGCCGGGCGGGCCGGCGGGCCGGCGGCGGCCGAGGAGCCAGCGGAGGGGGTTGACGGTCACGCGGCGCCCCCGTTCGCGGCGCGGTCGCGCAGGACCTTGGAGAGGGTCGTCACGTCGAGGCCCTGCTGCCGCGCCTTGCGGGCCTCCTTCAGCACTTCCTCGAGCGCATCGATCAGTGTCGCCAGGCCGACCGACGAGGCTGTGACACTCAGCGACCGGCCGCCCGGCAACTTGCAGGTGACGCGGCCCGGCGCGGGCGATTCGGCCGGGGTGGACTGCGGCTTGCGCGCGGCCTTGGCGGCCGAGGCTGCGGCGTCGCGGCTCAGGGTTCCGGCGGCGGCCTCGGCCAAGAGCCGGTCGCGCTCGACCCCCGCGGGCAGGCGGGCGACGTGGTAGGCGGTGTCGGGGGCCAGGTCGCCGGCGTGGACCTTGTCGCGGACCTCGGCCGACAGGTCGAGCAGCGCGAGGCGGCGGCTGAGCCGCGGCGGGGGGACGTGGAGCGCCTCGGCGGCGCGGGCGGCGGGGAGGCCGGTCAACGCCAGGTAGCGGCGGTAGCCCTCGGCCTCCTCGACGGGCGACAGGTCCTCGCGGAGGAGGTTTTCGGCGAGCTGCTCGGCCAGGGTTTCGGCCTCGTCCTGGGGCGCGTCGACGACCACGCAGTCGGCGTGGGCCGCCCCATTCATCGTGAGGGCGGCGAGGCGGCGGTGGCCGCTGACGACGGCGTGGCGGCCGGCGGCGTCGGCGGGCTTCACGCGGAGCGGTTGGAGTTGGCCGCGGGCGCGGAGGCTGGCGGCCAGGCGGGCCAGGTCGTCGGGCGGGACGGACCGTCGCGGCTGGGTCGGGTCGGGGACCAGTCGGTCGATCGGGACGCAGAGAGTCGTCATTCGCGATACCCTCACGGAGAGTTCAAGCGGGTCCGGACCCGCGGGCAACCACTCATGCCCGCGGACGCCGGCAAAATGACCGCGGCCGCCGACGAGGGGGCCGAAGTCGGGACTTCCGGGGCCTCAGAACGGGGACTTCGCCCGGTAGCCGAGGAGGTACGCGCGGCACTCGACGTACCACTCGGCCTCCAGGTACAGCCGGCGGACCCGCCGTACGGTCGCGGCGGCCGGGCCCGGCCCTGCCGGCAAGGCGGGGCCGGCCCGAGCGACGCCGACGACACGGCCCCCGCCGTCAAGGACCGCCAGACGAGCGACTTCCCGGATGGCCCCGTGGTCGGTGCCCCGGCGGCACGCGGCGGCACGCACCTCGCGGAAGACGCGGACCCGGAGGCGGCCCAGGCCCCGGGCCTCCCGCAGCAGCAGCCGTAACAGGTCGGCGCGGGCGGCCGCGGGCGGGGGGGCGGCCGTTCGCGCGACGCGGCGGTCGAGGTCCGCGTCGGTGACGCGGACGAGGGGCATGGACTCGCCCGGGCGGCCCCCGGCGACCCGGACCCAGGGGTCCCACTTGCGCCGCGACTTGACCGCGTAGTGTCGGGCCGTCACGGCGACGACCCGGGCCATCATGTCGATCAGCCCGGCGAACGAGGTGACGGTGCCGCCCGCGACCATCGCCGCGAGTACCGAGAGCGGCTTCGCGTAGGCGGCCGCGACGTGTTCGGCGTGGACGCCCCCGGCGTCGCGGATGAACGCGGCCGCGTAGCGGCCGAGGGGGTCCCTGAGCAGGAGGTCAGCAGCCGCCCGCCCGCAACGCTGTGCGATCCGCCGCCCCACCCGGGCCTCGAACGCCGCGACGAGCTCACTGGAATCTTGCATGACCGCCTCCCACGTTCGGGTGTCGTAACCGTGCGGGGGACCATCGCTCCCCGCCCGACGGAGAGACAATCGGGGTGGGGCGTGGAGGACAGGAAATATCGGGTCCGGCCGCCTGGGGGTGCAGAGGCCGCAATCAAACGCTTGACAGTAATAAATAAATATATTATATGGTTATATATGATCATACTTCCCGGACTTCGCGCCGGGACGTGTCTCATTCACTTACGAGGAACCTTTGCCGATCAACCGCCGAACCACACTGCCGCTGCGGAGCGGGGCCGAGGTCGAGGCGGGACTCGGCCAGGCTTACCTGGGCATCCTCGAGGGGCTGTTGAACGGGGACCGCCCGCTGTTCGACGCGCTCGTCGAGGTGGCCCAAGGCCGCGGCGGCGAGGTGGGAGCCGACGCCGTCGCCGGCTTGAAGCGGGCACTCGCCCTCCGCCCCGACGGCACCCCCCTCCCTGGGCTGACCGACGTGCTCCTCTCGGCGTACCAGTCGACCGCGGAGGGGCCGGTCCTCGTCAACCCGTTCAAGCTCACCGACCCCGAGCAGGCCCGAAAGCTCGAGGGCCTCGACGACGCCTCGCACGAGTGGCTCCTCCGGCAAGTCCGGCGGGGCGACGAACGCGGCCGGCGACGCTAACGCCGACGGCCGGCCGGCACCGCCGTCACGGGGCGAACCCCGACAACTCACGCCGGAGCGTCGCCAGGGCCAGACGCAGGTGGCGGCGGACCGTGCGGGTCGAACACCCGGCGAGGCCCGCGACTCCCGCCTGACAGCGCCCGGCCATCGCCAGCCGGACGACGGCCTGCTGGGCGGCCGGCAGCCGGCCGACCGCCGCGCGGACGGCCTCGATCGCCTCGTGGCGCTGCGCGGGGTCGGCCGCGTCCGGGGCAGCCAGGCCGTCCAAGGGGATCCGTCGGCCGCCCAGGGCGGTGTCGCGCTTGAGGCGGTTGAGGCCGGCGTTGCGGACGACCGCCGCGAGCCAGGCGTGGGGCCGCTCCCGCCCCCCGGCCTCGAGGAGCTTGAGGCAAGCGTCCTGTTCGATGTCTTCGCGGTCGTGCCGCCGGAGCCGGAGCCCCCGGCACGGGGCGGCCTCGGCGGGCGGTCGGTTGCGCGGTGCATTCGTCATGGGAACTCCTTGGGCGTGGTGCCGGGTGGACAATCGGAGCCGGGACGTTAGACTGTACCTGGCGCGTGCGTGTCCATTCGCCCCATCGTTTTAGCCACCCGGCCGCCACACCATCGCCACCGGATCGCCATGAGCAGCCCCTTCGACGCCTGGGTCGGCAAGGTCGAAATCGACGGCCACGCCGTGCAAAGGTTGCGGAGGATGCGGGGGCTGACCCCGGACTCGCTGGCCGAAAAGGCCGCCGTCGGCAGGAGTACGGTCCAGAAGTGGGAGGCCGCGGGCGTGAGGCAGGCGGATGTCGAGAACGTCCGCAAGGTCGCCCAGGCCCTGGCCGTCGACCTCGACGAGCTGCTGACGCCCGAGTTCCGCCGTCGCGTCGTGCGGCCCGCGGGCGAGTCGCGTCGGCGACCCCAGAGGGCCGGCCCCGCGGGTCGGGCGGACGCCCCGGCCCCGGCGTTCAGCCGGTTGCACCAACTGCCTGCCGACCTCGGTGACTTCACCGGGCGCGGGGCGGAGTTCGCGGAGATCGTGGGGCGGCTGCGGGGGGCCGGGGGGCGGGTCGGCCTGTCGGCGCTGCGCGGCATGGGCGGGGTTGGCAAGACGACGCTGGCCGTGCGGGTCGCCCACGCCGTCAAGGACCTCTTCCCCGACGCCCAACTCTTCCTCGACCTCCGGGGCGTGAGCGAGCGGCCCGTCACGCCCGCGGAGGCGATGACGCGGTTCATCCGCGACTTCCACCCCGACGCGGCCGACCTGCCCGAGGCCGAGGACGCGCTGCTGCCCCTCTACCGCAGCGCCATGTCGGGCCGGCGGGCCCTGGTCGTGCTCGACAACGCGGCCGGGGAGGCCCAGGTCAAGAGCCTGATCGCCGGGGAGTCCAACGGCTTCATCGTCACCAGCCGGAACGCCCTGCTGCTGGACGGCGTCGCCTCCGTGCGGGTGGACGTGCTGCCCCCGGAAGAGTCCCTCGTGCTCTTGCGCGGGGCCGCCGGGGCGAAGGGGACCGACGAGGAGTTGCACACGGTGGCGGCGTTGTGCGGCCACCTGCCTCTGGCGCTGCGGGTGGCGGGCGACTTCGTCCGCGGTCGGGCCGGGTGGACCGTCGGGCGGTACATCCTCGCCCTTGAGCGGGAGCGGCTACGGTGGCTGCGGGGCCAGGGGCGCGACGTGGAGGCGGTCCTGAAGCTGAGTTCCGCGGAGCTCATGCGGGACGACGAGGACCTCGCCACGCGGTGGTCCGACCTCGCCGACGCGCCGTCGGACTTCGCCGCCGACTACGCGGCCGAGATCTGGGGGCTCGGGAGCGACGACCACGACGTCCGCGAGGGACTGTCCGAGCTGGTGGCCAGGAGCCTGGTCCTCTTCGACGAGTCGTCGTCCCGCTACCGGCTCCACGACCTGATGAAGCCGATCGCCGCGGGGCTCTTCACGTGAACGACTTCGCTTGGGGGGGCCGCCACCCCCGCCGCATCGACCGCGCTGCCCGCCTGCGGCTGAGGGACGTGCGGGCCGCGCGTCACTACGCGGACAAGTTGGCCGGGGCGGGGGCGCTCTACCTCGGGGGCGGGGGGGGCGTCGCGGACGGGCTGGCGGCGTTCGATCGGGAGTCAGCCGGCATCCGGTACCGCCAGGGCTGGGCGGCCGAGGCTCTGCGGGCCGACCCGAGCGACACCTTCGCGGCCGAGATGTGCAGGCTGTTCGCCCTCGCGGCGTCGCCGGTGGTGGCCGCGCGACTCAACGCCGCGGCCCTCGTCGGCTGGCTCGAAGCCGGCATCGCGGCGTGCGTCCGGCTCGGCGACCGCCGCCTGGAGGGGTACGCGACCAACAACCTCGCCAGCGTCCTGATCCTGACGGGCGAGACGCAGAGGTCGCTGGGGCTGCTCGCGCATGCCCTCGACATCGCCCGCGAACTCGGCGACCGAGTCGGGGAGGGGAACGCTCTGGGAACCACGGGGCGGGCGTACGCCGCCATGGGGGACGCCGGGAAGTCGCTCCACGCGTTCGAGCGACGCCTCGCGGTCGCACGGGAGTCGGGGGACCGCGCCGCGGAGGGGGCGGCGCTCAGCGGCATCGGCGGCGCGTACGCCGCCCTCGGCGACCCCCGGCGGGCCATGGGGTACTACGTACAGCACCTGACGATATCCCGAGAGACCGGGAACCGCCTCGGCGAGGGGGCCGCCCTAAGCGACCTGGGCCGCGGGTACGCGGCCCTCGGCGACGGGGTCAAGGCAGCGGAGTGCTTCGAGCGGCACCTCGCCGTCGCGGTGGAGATCGGCGACCGCGTCTTGGAGGGGGCGGCGTTCGGGAACCTCGGTGGGGCGTACGCCCTCGTGGCGGACCACCGCAAAGCCGTGGAGTGCTACGAGCATCACCTCGCCCTCGCCCGCCAGACGGGCGACAGGAGGGGGGAGGGGGCCGCGCTCGGCAACCTCGGGGTGTCGTGGCTGGCCCTCGGCGACGCCCGGAAAGCCGTCAGCCTCCACGAGCGGCACCTCGCGATCGCCCGCCAGACACGCGACCGGCGGGCGGAGAGCTCAGCGCTCGGGAACCTCGGGTGCGCCTTCGCCGGACTCGGCGAATACCCGAAAGCGATCGACCATTTCGAGCAGGATCTCGCCGTCGCCCGCGGGATCGGGGACCGGATCGGGGAAGGCACGGCGTTGGGCAACCTCGGCAACGCCTACTCGGCACTCGGCGACCACGCCAGGGCCAAATCCATGTTCGAGCAACACCTCGCCATCGCGAGGGAGGCCGGCGACCGCTGCGGCGAGGGGCGAACTTCGGGCAACCTCGGCCTGACGCTTAGGAAGCTCGGGGACCTCCCGGCGGCGCTAGCGTGTCACGACCGGCAGCTCGTCATAGCCTGGGAGGTCGGGGACGGCATTGAGGAGGGGAACGCGACCGCCAGTTTCGCGTCGATCCTACATTCGATGGGTCACCGCGTCCACGCGATCCACCTCGGAAAACGGGCGATCGCGTGTTACGAGGCCGCGGGCTCCCCGCGGGCCGAAAAAGTCCGCAAGACGCTCGACCAGTGGGTCCGCGAGTCCGGCGGCATTCGGTAGGGGCCTGTCAACGCTTGGGCGGATCCCTTCGTCTGTCGGCAAACAGCCCCGCCGCAACGGCATGTCGCGGGACAACGGCGGAGTTCCTACGGCAGGTCGGCCGCCCGGACGTAGGCGTAGAGCGTCGGCCGCGACACCCCCACCGCCGTGCAGATCTCGTCGATCGTGTGCTTCTTCCCGCGGTACAGCCCGACGGCCAAGTCCCGCTGGGGCGCGGCCAGCGCCTTCGGCCGGCCGCCCTTGCGACCACGTGCCCGCGCCGCCGCCAGCCCGGCCTGGGTCCGGTCGCGCACAAGGTTCCGCTCGAACTCCGCCAGCGCCCCCATGACGTGGAAGACGAGCCGCCCGCCGGCGGTCGTGGTGTCGATGGCCTCGGCCAGGCTCAGGAAGCCTACGCCCGCTGCCTCGAGCGCGGTCAGCGACTCGATCAGGTGCCCGAGGGAACGGCCCAGGCGGTCGAGCCGCCACACGACGAACACGTCCCCGGCCCGCAGCTGTTCTCGCGCCCGGTCCAGGCCCGGCCGGGCCGCCGACTTGCCGCTCGCGATGTCTGTGAACACCCGGTCGCACCCCGCGGCCGCGAGGGCGTCGGTCTGCAGGTCGAGGCTCTGGTCGGGGGTGGAGACGCGGGCGTAGCCGATGCGCATGCTGAAACCGTCAAGGAACCCGTCGGCGACGGTCCAATGTTTACCTTGGTTTCTTGGATGGGTTACTTTACGCCTTCGCGCAAGGGAAATCGCACGCCACCCGTTCACACTAGAGCCAGTAAAACAAACGACCGTTTTCTCGACTCGGTCCGGAGTGCCTGGTCGTGGGCGAGTCGGGGAGACAGGGGTTGGCCTTGATGGACGCGTTCGTCGCAGTACTCGAAGCCCGTGACCCGGAACGGGGGTGCTTCCGCCGTTACCGCGTCGAGGCCGGGACCGACCTCTTCGGCGACTGGCTCGACGAGGTCACCGTAGGCCGGACCGGCGCGACCGGCCGACGGGCGCGTTATACGCTTCCCAGGAAATAACTGCCGGGTCTTGTACCCAATACGTCTTGATTTAGAGTTGTATCGGCGAACAATACCCGGCAGTTATTTCCTGGGAAGCGTATTACTTGGTCGAAGGCGAGTCGGGGGCGAGGAGGTGCGTCGCCGACAGACTCCGCCGGCGGGCTACGCCCCCGAGGCGGATCGGTGTGGCCTATGAGGTCCGCGAGTTAAGTGACCGGGGGGTTGAGCAAAGGATGCCGCAGAACACTTCGGCGGGGGATTAGAGCAGGCTTCGGGCAAGTGTAGCGTCAGCTGAGGGGTTTTTAGTCGTCTACGCCAAGCCCGAGCCCGAGCCGCTACACCTGACCGCAGCCCACTATAGCTGGACCGGAACATGCCCGAAGATGGCATTCAAAATTCACGCATAACTATCCCAGCACGCCCGGACCCTAAAACGTTGTGAGTCGGAATCGACTTGAACCGTCAATCAGGAAACCATCGCCGCCCGCATCTTCGAGAGCCTTGCCCTATAATCGGTGCGGCGAGCCGCGCACCTTCCCACGAAGACGATACTACTGGGTTTGCTCTGGAGTAAACGTTGAGCCGGACACCAACCGCAGTAGTGACGCCCACTTGGACAAGGAGGTGTCACCGACCAGGTGGGGACAAAGTGCGGCCGGCTCTTCTTCTTTGATGGTATTCGCAAACTTTTCAAAGTAGGGTTTGATGTTCGGCTCCATTAGAAGCAGGGCACCTTCGTTCAAGCCTCCCAAATAATGGATCACGCTAGCCTGGGCCTCCCGAATATCCTGAATATCTCCCTCTTTTCTATTCTTTAGACAAAAGGGGCTCTCGGGGTGGCGTTCGAAGCCTAGGCGGCCGACAGCGTACGCCGCCAGCGTCATCTGCAGCCACGCACGGCACGGCCAGCGGGGAGTGGGTCGGCCCACCGGCCCGGGCAGGTACAAGTCGAGAGTGTTCCGGACGCTCTGGTAGCCGCGACGCAGACGGGTCACGTACTGCGTCACGGCCTCGCGGCCGACCGGATTGTCGTCGTGTGGCTGAGGGTCACGGACCGAAGCGGCGACGCGGTCGTAGAGGCGTGCGTAGCCGAGGAGCAACCTGTCCGCGTGGTACTGCGAGGTCAGCGAGAAGTAGAGCTTCCACCAGATGACGTTCCGCCGACCCCTCTGCAAGTGGTGGCGGGCCCTTTGCAGCGCGACCCGCGCCGTCTCGAACTTGGCAACGGCCGCGTCCAACGGTAGTGAACCGTGGGGTGTCTTGCAGTCTTGGCTCAAGATGTGTCGGGCCCGAGCCAAGGAGGCCTCGACCGCGTACAGTTCCGCGAGTGCCGCGATCAGCGGGTTGCCTTCGCCAAGCCCCCCACGGGCCAAGTCGAATTGGCGGAACGCCGCCTCGAAAGCCTCTTCTGGGTCATCGCCGGCCCGGTCCATCCACTTGAGCCGCCCTCTTAAGGTGTGAAAGAGTGAGCGGTACTGGAAATACAGCGACCCGTCCGCGGTCGGCTCGACGACGACGCTCCGGTGGACGCCGCCGGCCCGCGGGTTCTGATCGCGGATCTGCTCCAACCCGGCTCTGACCGCTCCGCGCGCGACCTCAAGGGTTTTTGTTGGTGGCTGGGCCACTCCGCCGCTCCCCGTGGACGCAACGGGCGGGACGAAACCGTCGTGCGAGAACACCGATGACCGCTGCAAGTCGCACTCGGCCTCTAAGTACAAGAGGCGTAGCCCAGCCTCGTGCATGTCACCGCCCGGCTCTGCTAGCACGCCAACGGGTTCGTGGTCCGCCGCAGTCGGCTCGCGGCCGGTCGGAGTCGCCGCCGACACCTGCCCGCCCAAGTGTTTAAGTTGAACCTGAATATCCTTAAGCAATTTCAGAGGGGATGATTCCAACTTTTTATTGAGTTCATCGTCTGCAGTGGTTAGCTCCTGAGCCCGTCTGATCAGGCACGCCACGATGTCTAGCAGGTAATGGCAGTGAGCAATCGTACATTTCTCAAGAACGGGCTCGAAAAGCTTCTCTTTGAACATCTCTTCTGGCTTAAGGGGGTCAGGCAAATTAATGACCAGGATTGCTTTATCCTTGGTCAGCTGCTCATGGCGCAGCCGGATGCAGGCCGAGAAGTCCGACCGCTCGATATATGTCTTAGCCTGAAAATCTTTGAAGTAGGTCTTTATGTCATTAAGAACCGGCTCCGCCGTGTCGTTGACGACAGGGACTGGATCTGGCGGATCCTTGACGACATGGTCGCCGGTCGGTGGGGGCGCAAACCGCGGGGTGTAAAGAGTGCCACGCCCCCCGCTTTCCTTCTGCTCGTGGTAGCCAATCACGACGCTGTTAACCCGGTGTTCGAGATCGTCCTCAAGGAGTATTTCGCACCAGTTCAAGAGTTGCTCGGCGGGCACCTGGGCTCGCACCACGCCCTCGCAGCGAACCCACGCCCGGTGGAGGCTTTGAAGTTCGCGTCGGTGACGTTCTTGGAGTTCCCGCTCGATTAGTTTGATTACTGCCGCCCAGGAGTTATCACTTGCAAACTGTTCGGCGGCGAATTTGGGGGTTTTTATGCCGGGCGTCCAGTCGAACAGTCTGCGAACGACCTTCGTCAGCGGCCCTTGCGGCGGGTTGGAGTCATCGACCTCGAATTGTGTCGCGTCGAAGGCGTCAATCGAGCCTGGGGACGCCTGCCGGAAGGCTTCGCCGCAAAGCCGTACGCCTTCGACGACCGCCCGATAGTGTTCGGGAGTGAGGGATTTGACGTGTCGGATCAGGCCTATCAATTTGGCGAGGCTCCGGATGCTCGACAACCGGTGGTAGGTGTACTCCATGAAAGAGACGGCGTCTTGGGACTGCACGAACAGCGTCGAGTGGTACACCCTCGCGATATGCTGATGCACGACCGCAGTCAGGAGCAGTTGGGCCGCCGCCGCCCGCAGGTTACAAGTCTGCGGGTCTTTTGAAAAACACCGCTCTAAATGGCCAGTCGAAGTGAAGTTCGTGCAGTTTTCGTAGAGGTAGTTCCTTACCCTCCGGTCGAACCAGTGACTCCCCCCCTCCAGCACAGTCATCCCGAGCCACGGCGTGCTCTCAATGGGCAGGGCGGCCAAAGCGGCATCGACCGCCCCCCGGCTGCCGAGGATCGGCCGTAGCACCGTGTCGAGCGACACGAGGGTCCGGGTCCTCCGAAAACAAGCGAGGTAGAACAAGACCAGGGGTCCGACACCCGCGGCCGCCAGTGTCGTCCCACCGTCCGCTGTCACGGCCACGAGCGGCGATTCGTCTTGCGCCTCAGGAGTCTTCAAGCAGTTGATCAATGAGGGAAGCCGAACCTGATCCTGACCCTTCTGCTCCAGACGCTCGGGGGCGACGCATACTGCGCTAAGCTGTAACTTCTTCACCTTCTCACGGAGGCCCAATTCTTGGTCGAGCGTAGGGTTCACGTGTCGGGACTTCGATCCATCGACAGCCAAACAGACTCGCGACTCCCCTAACTCCTTGCCGACGAGATCTATCAAGAACTTGCACAGGTTCGTCAGTCTCACCACGCCGCGGTGGTGGTATAGGTGCGTGAGGCCGTGGTGCGTGGTGGCCGGCCAGGGGTAGGTCTCCAGGCCGTCCAGCACGACGAGGTACCTGGTCCGCCGGAGCGCCCGCACCACCAGTTCGACCGCGCGCCCGATGACGGACTCGGCGTTGGTCCCCAGGTCGTCGAGCGGCAGGACGGACGGGGGGAGGGTCGCGTCGAGTTGACGGCACTGGTCCACGATCGCGCCGACCACCCCCGCCAGGGTGTGGACGGACTCCAGGTCGACCCAGATCGTCTGGTAGCCGTTACGCGACCAGTCGAGGGCCAGACTGAGTACGGTCTGCGACGCCGACGCCGTCGGGACCGGGGCCTCGGCGAGGGTCGAGCAGAGGTAGAAGTTGCTGTCCCCGAGGGTCTCGAACGCCTTGTCGGCCAACGGCCCGCGGAGCGGGATCGGACGCTGCACGTGCGTGAGGTAAGGGCTCCGGCCCGCCGGGCAGCGGCGTGTTAGCCACGAATGCAGGTGCAGGAGTGCCGCACCTGGGCTGTTCGTCCCCTGGGCGTACACCGCGGCTTGTCGCACCGTGGAGTCGCCGACGAAGGTGTCGAGAAAGGCCGGCGCGTCGCGCTCGTAGTGGAGCCACACGACGTCCGGCCCGGCCGCCGGCCGACCGGACCGCGCCCGGCCGGCCTGGGCTCGCTTCAGGACGTGCAGGACGAGGTCGCGGAGCCGGTAATCGTTCCCGCTGCACCCCACGACCAGCAGGAGCGGGTTCTCGCGGACGATGCGGTCGAAGCGATTCATGTACTCGTCCCCGAGCGGTCGGTCGAGCCGCTCGTCCAGGAGCAGCGAGTGGTTCCCGCCGTGCAGCTTGATCACGGCAACTGCGTCGCGGATTAGCGTGTGGTGGGGCAGCCCGGCCCCGGCCTCCATGGCGAACACCTCGGGCCTCACGCCCTCGGCCTCCAGAGCCTGCTCGATCAGGGTGTCGAAGTTGAACGTGAAGATCGTGCGGCAGCCCAGGAGCTTGGCGAGGAAGGCCAGGTAGCGGTGGCCGGGCGAGGGCTCGCGGCTGGCCCCGAACGTGGCGAAGAGGGCGTCGGCGTAGTCCCCCTGGGATCGGGTGAAGTACTGGATTAGTTTCTTCCAGTCGCCGACCAGGTCGAAAGCGACACTGTTCGACCAGAACCGTTCAAACCGCTCCTCTACGTGATTGCGGAGGGCACCAAGAACGCGGGGGAGCGCCTGACCGCCCAGGTCCACGGGATTTAATGGGCGGTGCCCGACGGGGCGCAAATCCATCCCGTCGATCAACCGCGCCGTTCGGTCAAGAGCGTACCTCGGGTCAAGGGCTCCATGGACCGATTCGCCGCTGGAAGTCTTTCCACCCACAACAGCGGTTTTAAGACGTTGGAACTGCTCCCACCCATGCGGGTTGATGTGCCGGAGGACGGCATCCAGCCCATCCCGGACAGACTGCTCGACGACCTTACTCGGCGTGGCCCTGTCGCCCGTTCCGTTGAGGTACGTCAGCAGGTCTTGGTTCAACTGGAACCGGTCGGGCCAGCCGAAGTCCTCGACGAAGCGCCACGGCGCGTCGTCGTACTGCAACGCCAGCGCCTCGAGCGGATCGCGCTTGTCAGTCGGGAAGAGGTACGCGCGGGACGAGACGTAAGACTTGAACTTCCCGAAGTACCGCGTCACGGACGAGAGTACCGGAAACCCGGAGTCGGCGGACAGACCCGCGCCTACGATCGGCACGATCGGGCGGCCAGCGTACCAAGCCGTGCGGACCGCATCCATGACCTTGACTGACTTGACCGTATTCAAGTCAGTCGGAGTGACTACGCTCATCGTGGGCCCTCGGTGACCGGCAAATTGTCGCCCAGTGAGGATACTGGGTCCAGCACAAAGGCAGCAAATCTGGCAAATCAAGGTGGCATTATTTAAAATATTTAATATTTATTTAACTGTGCAATGGCATGATATGGAGGGATTAACGACGATTAGGCCTCGACATGATTCTCGACACGGACCAAGCCTGTTTCCTGAAAGTCATCCGCGCTAATCCCGCGGACGATCTTGTGCGGCTAGTGTATGCCGACTGGCTCGAAGAGCACGGGCACGACGACGAAGCCTCGCTGATTCGCATCCAGTGCGAAGCTTATAATGTTCAGCCGACTGACCCTGACGGGGCCACGAAACTGGCTGTACTGGCCGGGGCCATGGTCAAAGCCCACGCCCGCGAGTGGGCAAGGCCTCTCTACGCTGCGGGCGCGGACAATGTCGAATACTACCGCGGGATTCTGGAGGGAGTGTGGATACGCGATGATCGGCTGGACAAACTTGAGCAGCTTCTCGAAGCCTGCCCGCCAACGGTTCATAGGCTGAGGGTGCAATGCCACGCGCGTGGTGACTCCCCCGCGGCGGAAGTGGTAGCCTCCTGTCCTTCATCGCAGCGGTTGGACCAACTCGATTTGGCGCGCTGCTTTTTGTCCCTGGAAGGGTTGCGTGCCCTAACAGCGTCGGATCACTTGAACGGTCTGGCGGAACTCGGACTTCACGGGTGCGGCATCGATGACGACGGGGTGGCACTGCTCGCGTACACTCCATGTCTTCCATCATTACGCTACCTTAACCTACGCCACAATCATATCACGGCGGGAGGTGTACGCGTATTAGTCGATTCGCCAATGGCTGAACAGTTAACGCATCTCGACGTATCCTCAAACTGGATCAGCGATGAAGGGGTCGAGGCTATTGTGAACTCACAAAGACTCGGGAGCCTGAGCCAACTGGTGCTGCAAGATTTCCGCGGCGGCGAGCCGTGGGGGGTTACCTGGCAAGGGATGTTACAGCTGACCCGAGCGGGCTTTCCTCCCGACATGAGCCTAGAGTTCGGCGGCTACAAAGGCACGTTCGCGATGTTCCAAAAGCACCCGAGCTGGTTCGTTCGGGCAGCGGGTTACGATATGACCCGTTGAGGTTCCGCTTCGGTCTGCGCGACCCGTGTCAACACCGCGTTCCATCCGGCCCCCGTGTTCGTCGCCCCCACGCGAGAACCACCCATTCGGCCGGCCTGCGGTGACGCATAGCTACCCAGCGTTCGCCTCTTCCATTCAAACGGTAGTGCGTAGCCAGGCCCACGACGTGCCTTAGCGGAGCGGCCGCACCGCCTTCGACGCTGACATCCGACTCGCTCACGCCCGAGACGGCGGCGACATCGCCGTCTTGCTGGACGTCGTCCCGCTCGGCCCGCAGTTCTCGATCGTCCTGCGGCCGCACCCAGTGCCGGCGGCGGACTAGCCGCTCAACCGCGGCCCGCCGGGCGGTCCTGCCCGGCGGCACCGAGTGCGGCCTTCCACTCGCGCAGCCGGGCCGGCGGGACGGTGACGCGGATGCGGCCGCACTCAACCGCGGCCGCCACCGTTTCCCGGTAGCCGGCGAAGAACTCGGCCGCTGAAAGGTGCCGCTGCTCGGGCGGCACCAGGGTCGAGGCGAACGACACGCCCCGCACGCCGCAGATCAGTTGTCCCTGCACGTTGGCGGCGTCCCGGACGAACTCGGCGAGCTTCGCGTCCCAACCTCCGGCCCGGGCCAGTCTGGCGACGTGGGTCGTCTTCATGAACCGCGCCGTGTACGCGTCGGCCATCGCCTCGGCCTGTTGCCCGAGTTTCTCTTGCTCGCCCCCGGCCGGGGGCGGGGGGGCGAAGCGGCGGCACGCCTCGGCGATCGTGCCGGCTGAGGGCCAGCACCAGAACGTGTGCTGGGCGACGACCGCCATCCAAGCGGAAGCGAGCGTTGCCGCGTCGAAGTCCGCGAGCGCGTCCGCGTAGGCGGCGAGCGCGGCCGCCCGGCGCTGGGCGTCCTGCCGCAGGTGGAGCGGCGGCGGAAAAATCGCCTGCATCGGCTTGAGAATTAAGTCCTGAACCGCCCTGGTCACCCGCCCCCGTCCGCCTCCTTAATAAGTCTTCTACCCGCTTCTACACCCCGCGCGTCACGCTTGGCAAGGGTGCGTTTACCCGCGGGCGGCCGCTGCCAGCGATCCCCGTGGCTAAGGCCGCGGACGCCCGTGGGTAACCGCCGCGGGAGTAGCCCGCTCAGTTTCGCATGCGTCCCGCTCGCGATCTAAGGTGCCTGCACGGGTCACCTGTAGTGTATGGCTCGTTTGTCGTCGCCCTGATCGCCGGCCGAGACAAGACCCGGTCGCCCGCAACCCCTGAGCCTGCCGCCACCCACTTTGCGCTTGTCGGCCGCCGCGAAACAGCCGATACGTTCTAGAGATGGAACTGTTGGCCAAGGACGGCCCCGCCGGTGACGACGAGCGGGCTTTGATTGCGGCGGTGGCACAAGCCCCCGACGACGACTTGCCGCGCCTCGTGTTCGCCGACTGGCTGGACGAGCACGGCCGGGATGTCTGGGCCGAACTGATCCGCGTCCAGTGCGAGTTGGCGTCGGTGACAGGCGAGGAGGAGCGGGCGTCTCTGGTAGCCCGCGAGCGGGGTCTCTTAGGCGATTACGGGCCGCATTTCCGGCCGGCCGCCGCCGACTTCGACAGGTTCGAAGTCGCACTCCACCGCGGGTTCCCCTGGAAGATCACGCTCCAGCCCGCCACCGTAGCCTCTCTCGACGGCTGCCTGCTCAGAACGAATCCTACTGTCCGCGCGGTCCTCTTCGCTCGCTTCACCGTCCACGCGGAATTCACGGAGGCGGTCGGCCTCGGCAGCGGTCAGATCGACTGGGCGGACTTCAGTCACAGCCGCGTCGGGGACGCCGGGTGCGTCGCCCTAACCGCGCGGTGCCCCTGGGTCGGGGCCGTACGGGGGCTGGTGTTGCGCGGCAACTCGGTCGGCCCGGCCGGCGCGACCGCCCTCGCAGAGGCGTCCTGCTTCGAACCGGGCGAGGGCGGGCAGCTCGAGTACCTAGACCTGATGCACAACCGGGTCGCTGACGCCGGGGCGATTGCCCTTGTGGGCTCGTCGGCCATGACACGTGTCCGCCGGCTCGACCTGGGGTACAACGCCATCGGTGACTCGGGGGCCTGCGCCATCGCCGCCTCCCCCCACCTCACTTCCCTCGAAACGCTAGTCCTGGAGGGCAACACGCTGACGGCAGACGCGATCCGCGCCGTGGCGGTGTCACCCCGGTTGCCGGCGCTCCGTCGCCTTTACATGTACGGCGACTCAAGGAACTCCCACCTCCAAGCCGAGATCGATCGAGCCTTGGCTAGGAACCATGCGGGCTACCGGCGAGTGGGCTAACAGAATCATGTGGCTGAAGGGTCACCGCGAGTAACCAGCATTATTGTTATTGAGGCGATTGTACGGCGGCGGCACCTGGATATACTGGCCAGCTCGTCTATGCGTGAGGCACCGCGGTACAGCCCCCGCGGTAAGGTCGCCACGCGGTCCGGTGCCAGGAGCCTGTCTCATGCCGTTTCAGGATCGCGTCGTGAACTGCCGGTCTGCCGCGAAGTTGGCCGGGTGGTGGCAACGTCTCAGTAGCCAACCTGAGCACCAAGCGGTGTCGGGCAACTTCGACGCGGACGACTTGCTGCACCACAACGACGCGCATGCGGCTGAACACCTGGAAGTGTTCGGCACCCGACTCCCTCCCCAGCCCTCGCTGGAAGACGCGAAGCGACAGGCACTGCAGGCGATCAACGGCTCGCCGGGCGAAAAGCCCTGCCTGGTCTGTGCGGGGCCTCCGGCCACGTTCATAGGACCCCTGACGACCATCATGCCGGCGGCGTCGTTCACCACACCAGAGAATCGGTATCTGGAGCCGGCGACGTTAAGCCGCTACAGCCGCCTGCCACGAGAGTTCGCCCACGACATGGCTCTCTTAGGCGCAGGCACCTTCGACGAAATTCTCTGCGAGCGGGCAGTGTTCCGCAACACTCTTAGGCGGCTGTTCTGGGCGTCAGAGGAGCGGGTGGTCGATTTCCCTCGGGCCAGCGTGGCCGACCTGCGCAGATTCTTGGGGATCGGCGGGGACTTGGACGCGACGGCCGTCATCCGCCTGCGATTAGCCGGACAGCCGATCCCGGGAATTTTCGTGCCCACAGGCTACGACGCGTTCGACAACCCGCACTTCATTCCTGAGCCGTACACGCGCGGGACTCCGGTTCCGAGTCACGGGTGGACGCAAGACCTTACGCAGCCGATGCCCGACCCTCAGCACAGTGCACCCTGCCGCGGCGCGGAGGAGGTGGTGACACAGGAACTCGGAAAGCGCAACGTGACGTTCGTCGAGGTCATCCGGTAGCCCGCGGGGGAGAGCTATGAGTAACGTCCAGAGCGTGCTGTGGGTTTACCAGGACCGACTGGGAGATCTTGTCGCGGGCCGTCCGGTCCGAGGCGTGACCCTGCCCCAGGACTACCCCAACCCCTTCACTCACTTCCTCTCACTCCTTCACGACGCGCCCGAGGCGACGCGGGCGGGGTTCGGCACCCGTGCGTCAGCACTGTTAAAAGGATTTTTCTCTCGCCCGGTTACCGGCGAGTCCCGGGCCGCGGTGGCCCGACTCCTCACCGTACTGACCGGCTGCCCGGCACCCGGATGCACCGCCTTGGTCTCATCGATCGCCCAGAATTCCGGACTGAGGGGCCGGCCTGACCCCCACGTCGATATTCACCGAGAGGCCCTGTTCTGTCTGACGACGCACTGGGTGCCACATCAGGGGGAAGGAGCCGTACGCCACATGATCGATCGGGATCTCCGAGGCCACAACTACGCCGCCGCAGCCCATGGACTGCTCTTCCGGGTGGACGGGGCCGCCGCCGTTAGAGAGTTGCCCGGTGTGGTGGAGCTGCTGAAAACGCGTCGCATCCCGGTGACGCTGTTCCTCGTCGGGTTCGCGAAAGACGCAGTTCATCGGCAAGACCTTTGGCCTCTCCTCGCTTCTTGCCTGGCCGACAGCCGACGGGGCGGTTTGGCTGCCGAATTCATCGGCCTCGTCGGGAAGCTGGGTTACGAAGAATTTGCCGAGCGGCTGTCCCGCCCTCTCGCCCTCGTCACCGAGTATGCGGCCCCGATCAGCGTGGCGGTTGTTAACACCGACGGAGAAAAGGTCGGCTCGGTCGAGATGAACCCCGCAGCCTTCGGCGGCAAGATCAGCAAGGCCTTACTGCACGAGGCGGTGCTGATGTACCTGGCGAACCAGCGGTCGGGTACCGCCTCGACCCTCCGCCGCGGCGAGGTTGCGGGCAGCACGAAGAAGCTGTTCCGCCAAAAGGGCACGGGCAACGCCCGCGCCGGTACGGTGCGGACCAACAAGCGGCGCGGCGGCGGCACGGCCAAAGGCCCCAAGCCCCGCGACTACGAGTACCACCTGCCCAAGCAGGCCGTGAAGGCCGCGACCCGCCAGGCGATCCTCAGCAAGTTCGTCGACGGCCAGGTCATCATCGTCGATACGCTCACGATGGCGGCCCCCGCGACCAAGCAGATGGTCATGATCTTGAAGGCGATCAAGGCCGGCAAGAAGATGGTCAAGGGCGTCGATGCCGACAACGTCGAGACGATGACCGAGAGAGACGTGACGCTGTTCGACACGACGGCGCTGATCGCCACGGCCGGCCACGACATGAACGTGTACAAGTCGAGCCGCAACCTCAGCGGCGTGAAGGTGCTCCCGGCCGCGGAGTTATGCGCCTATGCGGTGCTGAAGCAGAAGACCCTCGTGTTGACGCGGGCCGCGTTCGATAGCCTGACCGCCCCCGGAACCAACAGCACGGGCGGCGGGGCGCGCAGGCGGCATAAGGCTTCAGCCTAACTCAGCACTACGGAGCCGCAGGGGGAGTGGACGCCGCCACGTCCGCCCCTGCACGGGGCGGGGCAATCGGGCGGGTCCCCGGTCCTGCGGCCCGACCGAAGCGAAGTAAGATTACCTGTCACGAACAGGGACCACATCCGCCCCAACGCGACTGCCTCGAATCACTAGCGTCACGTATTCACATTGCTGAGGAAAACCTGCAGCCGGCCAGGCAGGTTGCGCCGGTCGCCCGCGCTCTCGGCACGCCCGCCGACTCCCGCTGCCCGACTGCGGCACCCTTCACGCCCCCTCCCCCGGCTACCGCGCGAATCCCCTTGCGCATGCCTCTCCCTCTGCTACGGTCCGCGTCGTTTACCGACCCCTCTGAGCAATCGAAGGGGTCGGTTACGCGTGTTGAGCTGTGAGAGTGTCTCGCGGCGCGCCATTACGAGCGCGGGCCGAGGTGTTAGTAGCACCCCGGCCCGCCGGCTTTCGTCTGTTAGGAGACGATCGCGATGGGAACTATACGTGGACTACTTTCGCAAGGGAATGCGAAAGTCGGGGAAGGGATTCACCTGTGGGGCTTGCCAGCAGTGGAGACCTGCCCGGGGATGAGTTCGCTCTGCGAAGGGGTGTGCTACGCGCGGAAGGGGAGGTTCCGGCTTCCGACCGTCCGCGCGCGACTGACGTGGAACCTGGAGCGGAGCCGCCGGCCCGACTTCGCCGACGCGATGGCGAGGGAGGTGCGGAGGAAGGGGTGTCTGGTCGTGCGGGTCCACTCGGCCGGCGACTTCTACGACGCCGAGTACGCGGAGAAGTGGCTGTGGGTGATGCGCAAGCAGCCGAAGGCCCGCTACTACTTCTACTCGCGCTCGTGGCGTCAGCCCGACATCGCCGAGGTGCTGGGGCGGATGGCGGCACTCAAGTGCGTCCGCGCCTGGTACAGCGTCGACTCCGAGACCGGGACGCCGCCGACCGTGCCGCCTGGGGTCCGCCTGGCCTACCTGCGGGTGGACGAGTCGGACGACGCGCAGCCGGCTGACTTGGTGTTCCGGGTGCGCGGCTTGAGGGCGAAGCGCGTGGGCCTCGACCTGGTCTGCCCGCACGAGACCCCGAGGGGCCGCGCGGACGACGTCAACTGCGGGAGCTGCCGGCGCTGCTGGGAGTGACCGAACTGGAACCCCGCCCACCGAAAGGTCGGCGGGGTTTTCTTTGCCGCCGCGGCCCCTGGCGGGCCAGTGGCGAGCGCTTGACAGCCCCGCCGATCCGTGGCACCCGTCGTGGCGAAACAGCGAACGAATGGGGTACTCATGAAGCGGTATCGAGGGGCGGTCACGGACCACGGCAGCGCGGTGACGGTGGAGGACGAGGGCGGCTGCCGCGGCCTGGACCCGCGCCGCGACCTGCGGGACCATAGCCCTGCCGGGTTCTCCTGGGGATTCGCCGGCAGCGGGCCCGCCCAACTCGCCCTGGCCCTGGCCGCCGACGCCACCGGCGACGACGACCGGGCGCGGGCCGCCTACCAGCGGCTCAAGGCCCGCCTCGTGGCGGCCCTGCCGGCCGAGGGGTGGGAGCTCACCGAGCGGCAGGTCCTCGACGCCGTCCGCGACGCCGAGCGTGAGCGTTCAGCCGGTGCGGGGCGGGACAACACTCTTCACCCGTGCGACGGGCCGGCCCCGTGCCCCCTCGCACGGCGGATCGACCGCCACCTGGGGGCCCTGAGCGAGTACCCGGCCGTCGACGCCGCCGAGCTCGAATCGGTCATGCGGGAGCGGGGGTGGATGGAGGCGGTGCGGCACCTGGCCGCCCGCGGCGGGCTCTCCCACCCCGGCGCGGTCGAGGCCGGCAAGCTCGTGGCGGCGAGCGAAGACTGGCTCCGCGAGCAGGGCGACGAGCCGGCCGCCGGCTTCACGCGCTGACGCCCCCGCGGGCCGCAACCCGACGAGCCACAGGGCAACCTGACCCCGAATCCGCCGCCCCCGGCTGTCCGACGCGCGTGGGCACCGCGAAAACGTTCCGCGTCGGCAGCCGCCGTCTCCTCCCCAGCCGCCCGCCCCGACCCGCGGCCTTCCGACGTCACCTGTAAAGCCGCCGCCGGGCCGTTCCAGCGGAAAATCGGTTCCCCCTGAAGAAGGTCGCCCCCAATTTTCCGCCGGAGCGGTGCGCTGCGCCCCGGACTCAAGCGGCTTTCTTTCCGGTGCCATCAGGCCGCGGTGGTCGCGGCCGGGAACACAGAGAAGGAGAACACGCCATGTCCGACACCAGCACGAACGCCTCGCCGAAGGCCCCCACCCACGCCGCCTACCAGGTCCGCGACCGCGACGGGCTGAAGGGCCTCTGGACCCGCGTCGGGTCCGCCTGGCCCCACGCCGACGGCAGGGGCTTCACGGTCCAGCTCGACGCCGTCCCCCTCGACGGCCGCGTCAGCCTCCGCGTCGCCGCCGACAAGAAGGACTGACCCCCGACCGGGCGGGCCGAGAGGCTCGCCCCCCTCAACCGACCGAAAGGAGCCGACCCCATGACCCACGCCCCCGCCAACCCCTTCTACGCCGCCCGCCGCCAGGCCCGACCGGCCGGGCCGCCCCCGGCGGGCCCGGACAACGTCTACGCCCGCCTGCCGCGGGCCCCCCGAACCGCCAGCCCGGTGCCGCACCTCACGAGCCTCTACCACAACCCCGACGCCGGGGCCTACGGCGACCGCCGCTACCCCGGCAACTGCGGCGGCAACCTCATCAAGGACCTGCTGCTCTACTTCCAACCCCGTCGCGTCCTCGACCCCATGTCCGGCAGCGGCACCTGCGCCGACGTCTGCCAGGAACTCGCCCTCCCCTGCGTCGCCCTGGACGTGCACCGGGGCTTCGACGCCTGCGACCCGGCCGCCTTCCCGCCCGCCGGGTCGTTCGACTTCGTCTGGGCCCACCCGCCCTACTGGCGGCAGAAGCTGTACGCCGACGACCCCCGCGACCTGTCCCGGTCGCCGACCCTGGACGACTTCCTCGACCGCTACGGCCGGTTCCTGGCCAACTGCGCCCGGGTCCTCGAGCCGGGCGGCCGGCTGGCGGTGCTCATGGGCGACTACTCGGACCGCCGCGAGGGGTTCGTGCCGCTGGTGCACTGGACCAAGGTGCTGGCGTTCCGGGCGGGCCTCCGACAAGAGTGCACGGACATCGTCCGCTTCAGCCACGGTGCGTCGAGCGGCCGCAAGGCCTACGCGAGCAGCTTCATCCCCGGGCTGCACGACACCTGCGTCGTCTTCACCCGCCCCGCCGGCGGGGCGACCCCGTAGCCGCCCCCGCGGCCCCCGGCGCTCGCGCCGGGGGTCAGCGGCACTCGCGGATTTCGATCCGCGTCACCACGGCCGCGTCGGCCGGCAGGAGCTGGCCGCGCAGCCCGTCCGCCTCGCGGACCCACGCGGCGCGGTGCCGGTGCAGCGCGTCGAGCAGGCCCGGCCCCGCGGCCTTCGGCGACGCCAGGTTCCGCCCTTCGAGGACCACTTCGGCCCCCGCGAACCGCAGCGTGACGCCCGCCGACGGGTCGTACGCCACCCGGTCCAGGGTCGCGTAGGGGAACGCCACCCGCTCTCCCGTGAGCAGGCGGAAGTCGATCATGAGGGCGCGCTCCCGCGGCCCCCGCAGGCAGCCGAACGCCCCCAGGTCGTCGGCCGCGTCCTCGTCGGGCTCAGTCGCGGGGGCGGCCGCCGGCCGCCGGGCGACGATGCGGTCCACCAGGCTGGGGCTACCGTCCACGGCCCGCCTCCTTCCGCTCGCGCTCGGCGGCGCGCCCGTCGCGGGACTCTTCGCGGGGCCGCTCCGCCGCCCGGTTGAGGCGCAGCCGCTGCCGCAGCGCGTCCGGGCGGGCCCCGGCGGCCACCAACTCGGTCGCCGCCATGCCCTCGTCCGAGCGGGTGACCGCGTCGCGCAGCGCCGCCTTGTCGTCGGTGTAGACGGTCACCCGCTCGCGGCCCCGCGACGCCGACACGTAGAACTGCTCGCGCGACGTGGCACCCAGCGACGCCGCCGACTGGGCCACCAGCACCCGGTCGACGGTCTTGCCCTGCGCGGCGTGCGAGGTCGTCACGTAGCCGTGCGCCAGGTGCCCGAAGTCCCTGGCCACCACCCAGCCGTTGTCGAGCCGCACGTCGCCAGCGGGCGTGAACCCCGCCACGCCGAACGCCGCCCCCGTCTCCAGCCGGTGGCCGTCGGTCGTCCTGCCCCCCTTGGTGACCCGCACCCGGTCGCCGGCGGAGAGCCGCAACTCGCCCGGCCGGAAGGCCTGGAACCGCACGGCGTGTTCCACCGGCGGCGTCTCACTGTCTTTGACGAGGACCCGCTCGCCGATGCGGTGCCCTTTGGCGTTCTGGTGGAACTCGAGCACGTCGCCGGGGCGGTAGCTCCCCGCCTCCCCGCGCTCCGCCTCGGTCAGGTCGAGCCGGGTCAGCCGGGGGACGGTGTGCTCCTCGCGGTCGAGCCGTCCGGCGGCCCGCAGGGCGTCGCGGATGGCGGCCGTGGCGAGGGAGCCCTCGGCGTGCGTGGGCGACACCACCAGGCACGACCGGCCAGCCTCGGTCGCTTCGGCGTAGTCCGCAGCCAGCAGCGTGTAGCGGTCGGCGTCGGCCGCCTCCCGCACCCAGCCCAGCGCGTCGAGCATGCCGAACCCCTCGGCCGCCCGGCCCTCGGCGAGCCGCTCGACCGCCGCCTTGTACGCCCCGGTCTGCCGCTGCACCTCACGCACCTCGGCGGCCACCAGCCCCGCCTGCGACTCCAGCACCCGCAGGACCGACCCCCGCTCCACCGCGCCGTGCTGCCGGCGGTCGCCCGACAGGACCACCCGGCAGTCGAGACCCTTCGCCAGCTCGAACAGCCGGCCGGTCTGCCTCGAGCCGAGGAGTCCCGCCTCGTCGACCCACAGCACCTGCCCCCGCGCCTCCTCCTGAAGTTTGACGTCGACGAGCAGCCGGGCCACCGTGTCGGCCCCGGCGAAACCCTCCGACCGCAGCACGCCGCGGCTCGCACCCGCCGACGGCGCGAAGGCGAACACCTTCTTGCCGCGCTCCTCGATGGCCTCGGCGGCCTCCTGCATGAGCGAGGTCTTGCCCGTCCCGGCCGCGCCGCGGACCAGCATGACGCGGTCGGGCGACGCGAGGACGTGGCGGACGGCCGCCTTCTGGCCGGCGTTGAGCCAGTCCCGCGTGAACTGGTGCGGCCCGAGGCCCAGCGGCGCGCAGGTGCCCCGGCCCCCGCGGGCGAAGGCGACCTGGCGGGCCTCCTCGCCGAGTACTTCGCGGGTCGTGGCCAGCCGGCGGCCCCCCACCTCGCGGACGATCACGCCCGACTCGGCGATAGCCGCAAAGGCCTGCCCGGCGGTGAAGCGCCCCAGGCCGGCGTCGAGCGCCGCGGCGGCCAGCCGCCGCTCGCACACCACCGAGTCCCGCTCGAACAGGTGCCGGCAGGCGAAGCCGAGCGCCGCGGGGGCGTCCAGCCCGGCCCGCGTGCCCACGCCCCCCGGCCGGGCCGCGAGGGCGTCGAGGGCGTCGCGTTCGCCGGCGTCGAGCCGGTCGGCCCAGTGCCGTCGGAGCTCGCGCATGGTCAGGTTCTTGGCCTTCGCCTCGCGGGTCGTCGCCCCCAGGGCGGCCTTGGCCTCGGGCGAGCCGGCGACCCCCCTCTCGGCCGCGAGCTTCTCGATCCGGGCGGTCCGCCGCGAGAACTTCTCGAGCGTCGAGCGGGCCAGCCCCGCCACCTCCCAGCCGCCGGGGGTCTTCCCGACCGGGTAGCCCAGGGCCGTCAGCCGCGAGGCGAGCGAGGCGTGGAAGGCGGCCTGGTAGTACGGGGCGTCGCGCTTGAGTTGGCGGAACTGCCCCGCCTTCCACTGCCCCTCGTCGGCGTCGAAGGTCATGTTGGGCGCGAAGCAGTGGCTGTGCAGGTGCGGGTCCGGCACCCCGCCGACCGGCCGCGCGGTCAGGTGGTCGAACCTCGCCCAGGCCATCTCGCCCGTCGCGCGGTCCTCGTAGACCTTGCCCTTGCGGACGCGGGTCGCCATGTCGGCCTCGACCAAGCGCATGGCGCCATCGACCGAGTCCTGAAAGGCGCGGAGTACGGCCTCGTCGCCGGTCAGCGCGTGCAGGAGCGAGAGCGACTTCGGCGCGTGGAAGTTGAAATCGTAACCGACGGTGCGGTCGGCGCGGTCCCGCGCCGTGACCCGCTCTCCGGTGGCCGGGTGGCGGTTGTCGCACAGGGCGTCGAAGTCGCGCTTCTCGACGGTGCCGGCGAGGCCGAGGCGGTCGGCGGCCCGGCCGCGCCACACGCCCGCGAGCTCCTGGTCCTCGGTGTAGTAGTCCGAGTGGCTGTAGTAACTCTTCGCCTGGGCGGCGGAGCGGGCGGGGACGACGCGGAGCATGGGACGACCCTACGGGGCATTGGTTGAGAATCCGTTAACGCCGCGGGCCGAGCCGCCCGACGGCACCCCTCCATGCCCCGCCGCGCGCCGGTTTTTCGCCGGGGCGGCAGGGCCATTCCTTTATTGAGGCTGCGGGATGCCGATGAGGCTTCGGGCCTCGTCGGGATGGATTTGCAGGTACTCGATGGCCTCCGGTCGGCTCTTCGCCGCGACCCCGGACAGCAAGTGGACGACCGCGTTCCGGACTACCGCGAGCACCTGCGGCGCGCTCCCGCTCCGCACCCGGCAGGCGTCCTCCCGGAGCGTCACGTCCCGCACGTGGTGCAAGCCGTTCTCGATCGCCCAGTGGTCCCGCGTCAACTTCAGCAGGGCCTTCGCCGTGCCCCGCGCGCCCGTGAGCGTCGTGATCCCGTGCGCGACCTGCACGGTCGTCACGCCCGCGACCGTCCGCTGCCGCGTCAGCCGGAACCCTTGCGTCAAGCCCTTCCACCGCCCGTGGGCCGTCGGGATCGGCGTCAGCCGGAGCGTCCGACGCTCCCGCCGGCCGTGGCCCTTGTCGCCCTCACTGGCCGTCCGCGCCTCGGCCTCGGCCGACAGGGGCGGTCGGTCCGCAGGGGGGGGCGGCCGCCGCGAGGCGGCGGGCGGAGTCCTCGAACGTCAGGCCGGCCTCGATGTCGGCCCTCAACGCCTTCTGGTTGTCCTTGACGAACAGGACGTAATCCCCGCCGGCGTCGGCGACCGCCTCGGCCACGTCGCGCTGGCAGAACATCGCGTCGCCGACGACGACCTTGCCCCGCACGGGTAGGAGGCCGAGGAGTTCCGGGGCGGCCTTGTGCTCGTTCGTCTTGGCATCGACGCGGACCTGGCGCAGGACGGCCTCGACGTGCGGGGCGTAGGCGGCGACGAGGTGGACGCCGGGGACGGTGCCGTCCCGGCTGCCGTGCAAGGTCTTGCCGTCGAGCGAGATGCGCTCGAACGGCCGGTGGGCGACCCGGCCCTCGATCCAGCGGGCGAAGGCGGCCTCGAGTGCGCCGGCGTCGAAGCGTCGGAGCGTCCGGGAGAGGGTGGACGCGGTGGGCGTCTTGCCGCGTCGGAACCCGAGGGCCCAGGCGAGGGGCGCGCCGTGCTGGCGACCGAAGCGGCTGACGGCGGTCAGGCTGGTGCGGCCCAGGAGCATGGCGAGGACGACGAGCCCGAGGACCGCGGGCAGGGGGTGGATCTGGCCGTGCCGGGACCGGGGGTCGGGCACGTCGGCCAGGACTTCGAGCAAGCTGGGGGAGGTCATGGCACCACTCCGGAGTCGGCGGACAATAAGTCCCCGGAGTACCCAACCTCACGACCCCGGCCAAGATCAATCAAGGAATGGCCCTGGCCGGGGCGGCCCCGCCGGGCGCATAAAGGGGTTGCCCGAAGCCGCGGCCCGTGGCACCCTGGCCGAAGCCTGCAACAACCCCGGTAGCTACCATGTCCGACCTCACCACCTGCTTCCCCGCGACCCTCGGCGACGACGGCCGCCTCACCATCCCCGCCGACGCCCGCCGCCAGCTCAACCTCGCGCCGGGCCAGCCCCTGCTCGTCGAGTCCGACGGCGACAGCCTGCTGGTGCGCAGCTACGACGCGGTGCTGCGCGAGACCCAGGGCTACTTCCGCCAGTTCCTCACCCCCGGCGAGGGCGTCGTCGACGGCTTGATCGCCGACCGCCGCGCCGAGGCGGCCCGCGAGGCGGCCGACGCCGCGGGTGCCTGAGTCCGTCCTCGACGCCTCGGCCGTCCTCGCGGTGCTCCTGGGCGAGCCGGGGGCCGACCACGTCGCGCCCCGCCTGGCCGGGGCGTGCGTGTCCGCGGTGAACTACGCCGAGGTGCTCGGCCGCGCCGCCCGGCTGTGCGGGTCGCTGGAGGAGGCGAAGCGGCGGGTCGACCGGCACGTCTTCGACGTGGTCCCGTTCGACGCCGTGCAGGCCGCCGTGTCCGCGTCACTGCTGCCCGCCACCCGGCCCTTGGGCCTGTCGCTCGCCGACCGGGCCTGCCTGACGCTGGGGATGCTCCGCCGGCTGCCGGTGCTGACGGGCGACCGCGACTGGGCCAAGCTCGACCTCGGGCTGGCGGTCGAACTCATCCGCTGACATCCGGCCCTTCGCGGCGGCGGCCGGGCATCTCCAAATCGCTTGGATCTGAGCCCCATTCGCAGCGCGGCACGCGTGGGCGCGAGCCGACATCGGACCCCGTTTGAGGGGCCTGTTGGGCCGGCGAGTTTCCTGAATGCAAGTGAGAATGATCTTCAGACGTCTTCCCTTAGCTCCGCTAAGGACCAGTTTCGCCGCGAAACTCAGTAAGCCGGCTAGCCGGCCGTCGTGTCGGCCCGCCAGCAAGCCAGCAAGTTGACACGACAGCAAGCCAGCAGGACGCCATGCCGGCAAACCTGGCGGACAGCCGGCCGGCACGACAGAGAGTCAGCAAACCTGTACGACGACAAGGTGACATGACGCATTGTCAGCGGGACGGCTCAAAGCTGCACTTTCCGCGACTTAGTGCATCTGAGCGGGAAAGGTGGCGGGTACACCCAAATTCCCATGCTGGCCCGGTTCGGGCGCAGGCGGATGGCGATGACGGTCTTGACGCCGGCGTCCTTGACGAGTTTCAGGTAGTCGCCATTGGTATGGCGGCCGTGGCCGATGGTGATGAGCTTCATACGAACCCGTTTCTTCGGATGCCGCTGGATCGGGTCACTTCAACTTGTTGCTAGGGGGCTTCGTGCTGCCGAGCTTGTCCTCCTCGGTCGAAGGAAGGTCCTTCGTATGCTCCTTGAAAATGTCCAGGAACATGTCGGTCCACACCCGAGGCTCCCTCTTGATGAACGCCCGGAAGCCGTAGCTGTTCCGGCAGTAGCCCTTGAGGTTGTTGTCCCACGCCTTCACGATGTCGTGCCCCCGCGGGTGCGTCAGGATGTTGTCGCGGATCAGCAGATAGTACTCGAGTTCGTCCGCCACCATCGCGCACACGGCGCGGAACTGGATGCGCTCGTTGGGCATCTGGTTGAGCCAGAGTGAGCCGTCCGGGTCGTCGTCGAGACAGACGTGCATGTCGACGTTGTCGGCGAGGTACCGGCTTAGGCCGTTCTCGAGTGGGTAGAGGTGGGCTATGGCCCGCTCGGTCTGCCGTTCCTTCTCCATGTCCCGGTCGTCGATGTACTTGTAGAGCGCGAAGACGACGCCGAGGACCGCGACACATGCGCAGGCCGCCGAGATGATGTGCGCCCGGCTCGACAGGGGTCGCTTGCTCGACGTAGCGGTTTCGGTTGAGTCACGCATCGTGATCCTCCTGGTGATAGCTGCCGGTTGTAAGAGTTCCGTCCCCTGCTTTTGGTTCGCCGGCGGGCCTTGGGCGTTTACCCCCTTCATGCAAACTTCACAACGACTGTTCTCCCCGCTGTGCAACCGCCCGTCGCGTCCCAGTACCGTCCGTGCTACCCGACGTCTCTAGCGCCGAGCGTCTGGACATGGTACGCTCGCCCAATCATCACCAACCGCACCCGAACCCGCAAGCGCCGCCACGACTACACCAACCCCGGCATGGCCCGGCTGCTCAAGAATGCACGCATTGGAAGCTTACGACGCCCGGGACTGCTCGGGACTGCTCGGGAGCTGCTCAAGAATGCACGCGTTGGAAGCTTACGACGCTCCTCGGCATGACGCAGACGGTAATCTCGGAGTACCTGCGGCCGCAGGGCCGGGTGCCGATCTCGAAAGCCCTGGAGTTCGAGGAGACGTTCCTAATCCCGCGGGAGATGTTCCGGGCGGAGTTGAAGGGGACGAGCAGTGACTGACATGCTGCGCGGCATGGCCCTCACGCTCATTGCCTTGGCGTTCTACGCGCTTGCCTGGCTCTTGCAGCGGTCGGGGCGCTCGAGGCCCTGGCGGGGCTTCAGCCCGGCTGCAACAAACCTCTCGTGAAAGCACTTAAGCGCAGGAACGAGAGTTCATCCGGCGGCAAGAGTGTCAGTAGGCCACTTACGCGGCCAACTCTTCCTTTCGCAAATAGTGCAGGTCGAGGGAGCCAAAGATATTGTCCGCGAGCAAGATGAGTCGCAATGAATGGACCGCCGTGCCGTAATCCGTGCCGATGCCGTGGAGCACGGTGTGGCGACCGAGCTGGTTGATGGTGTCAATGTAGCCGTCCGCTTTGCCCTGTTCACGGACCACGTTGAGCCAGAAGTCTCGCGTAGCCACAGCGAAGCTGGCCTTTTTGAATAGGACCTCGTGGTCGCCGCGTCTGTAGTCGATCTTACCGCCTACCGCGTCGTAGAGCACGCCTTCGATTTGAGTCAGCAGCAGGGAGACCACAGCGTAGTGCGTCTCGTTCGCATAGCACGTCAGTGCTTCGAGCACGATCGGAGTTCTCTTGCCCAGCCACTCGTACCGACCCCATCTCTGCTTGAACTGATCCATAGACTCCGGGGGGTGAAGTTTGACAAAGAGGTAGTCCAGGTCATCGTCGGACAGTTCACCTTTCTCATACGCCCTAACAATGCGATTGCAAGTGCTTGCGGGTAAGTGTCCTGGAACCGGCCAACGAGATTTGATGCTCATTTCGAGTAACATTTGTGTCAGTCGCATGGACTCGTCTTGCCAGTGCGTAGAAGTCTGACTCCATCTCCCAAAGTCTGTGACGGCCTTGGTGAGCTGTGAGCCGAGCTCGGGGATATGAACAACCGATGCGAAGATTCGCGCGTCGAAGATGGAGGGCGAGTATCTGACGTTCAGTGACTCGATTTGCGCGCCCGCCGATCTGATTTGCGCAAGTGTCTTTAAGTACGCTGGGCTGTGCAGCGTCATGTTGGAGAGTGCGAGTTCGATGCCCGCCGAAACGCTCTGGAAAGTCTTTTCGATCTGGGAGACGGTCATTAGGTCACTCACCAGAGGTGGGGCGGCTTTCGAGGTCAAGGACGCCTGTCCAGTTTACTGGGTTCGCGCAACGGTCGCTACCTGAGCCAACATATGCCACACTAAAAGGGAAATGCCGCGGAAGATGACACACTTGCACTTTGCGCGACTTCATTCACATCGGGCCAACCAATCTGAGGCGGCGATCTCCCCGCCGAGATGCTCCGGCCCGGCAGTCACGCGATCCGGGTGAGTCGCCCCTCCTGGCCCGTGACTGCCATCAGAATCGCCAGCACATCGGCGATGACCACCTCCGCAACCCGCTCGGGCAACACCCCCTCGAAGTTCGCCTGGACGACGGGGTCCTCGCAGGAGAAGCTGACCTCGGTCCTGCCGACCACGATCCGCTGATCGCCCCAAGCAGCGGGCGTGGCGGCGGGAGCTGCTGGCCGGAGAAATCCACGCGACTCTACGGGCCGGGTTGACCGAGCAGGAAATCCTGACGGCCACGGAACGCCTGCTCGTCCTCACCGCCTGAATGCGTCCAAGTCGCGGAAAGAACAGCTCTAAGGCCTGCCAACAAGAAAGCAAGCCATCGGGCTGGCCTGACGGCCTGACGGCTTGCCGGCCGCCAGGCGAGCCGACGTGCAAACAGTGTGGCGCGCCGGTAACACGGCACGACGACATGCTTGCACCCTGCACATCTTGCTTGCCAGCACGGCTCCAATGCGCTACGGTCCGTCCCCATGATCATCGTGCTCGCCAACTCCAAGGGCGGCGTCGGCAAGACGTCGATTTCCGTCCACCTCGCTACCTGGCTCGCCGAGCAGGGCCACTCGGTCGTGCTCGCCGACTGCGACGGCCAGCAGTCCTCCTCCGAGTGGATTGCCGAGGCCGCCCCGGAGATCCGAACCGTCCGCCTCGCCGACCCGACCGCCATCCTGGACGCCCTGCCGCAGCTCGGGCAAGAAGCCGACTACGTCGTCGCCGACGGCCCCGGCTCCAACACCGAGACCAGCCGCGCCCTGCTGCTCCGCGCCGACCTGGCACTCGTGCCCTGCAAGGCGTCGATGCTCGAGGTTCGGGCCCTGGCCCAGGCGACGGCGGTGCTGCGGCAGTCGCAGGACATCCGCCAGGGCAAGCCGGACGCGACGATTATCCTCAGTATGGTGGGCAAGACGTATCGGCTGACGCAGGACATGAAGGACGCGGCCGCGGCGCTCGGCCTGCCGCTGGCCAAGACCGCGCTGACGCTCAAGCAGATCTACGCGGACGCGCCGGGCCAGGGCAAGGTCGTGTGGCGGATGGGGGCCCGGGGCCGGGACGCGGCGGCCGAGATCGAGGCGCTGTTCCGTGAGGTCTTACCGGGCGCGGTCCGCAAACGCGGTCGCACTCGGCCTCGCACAAAGGGTGTAGCGTGATGGCCGACCGCCGCCCGCTCACCGAGGGCCTCAAGCCGCCCGCCCCGCCGGTCGACCCTGACATCGAGCGGCAGTTCGTCTACGGGGGGAAGCCCCAGGCCAAGCCGGACGAGCCGGCGGTGGAGAAGCAAGCCGCGCCGTTGAGCCGCGCGCCGATCACGACGCGGGTGCGGGCCGACTACGCAACAGCCCTCAAACGGGCTTCGCTGGAGCGTCAACTCAGCGGCGATCTGCCCAACACCTTGCAAGAGATTCTCGAAGAAGCCCTTGGCCCGTGGCTCAAGGCCCACGGCTACGTGCCGTGACCTACCCGCCGCTGAGCCTGACCCGCAAGCAGGAGCGGTTGATCGCCGCGTCGGCTGACATCCGCACGTCGAGGGCGACCGCCGTCGATTTTCTGCACACCGTCCAGTGCCAGTGCGGCCTGCCGTACTCCAACCCCGGCGACGACGTCCGCGAGTGGGACCGCAAGCAGGGGCACACGTCGCTCCGCATCGAGGCCGGCTCGGCCCTCGACCCCCGGACTGGGGACTACGTGCGCCTCGGCCTGCCGTACGGCGAGAAGCCCCGGCTCGTCCTCATCCACCTGGCCACCGAGGCCGTCCGCACGGGGTCGCCGGTCGTGGACGTGGAGGACTCGATGACGGCCTTCGCCCGCTCGCTCGGCCTGGCCACCAACGGCACGCACCTGCGGCACCTGAAGGACCAGCTCTCGCGCCTGGCGGCGGCCACGGTCCGCATGGGCATGGTGGAGGGGGGTCGGGCGGTGCAGGTGAACACGCAGATCGTCGGGGCGTTCGACCTCTGGTTCCCCGAGGAGCCGGGGCAGAGAACGCTCTGGCCCTCGACGGTGCGTCTCGGCACCGACTACTTCCAGAGCCTGAAGAAGCACGCCGTCCCCCTGGACCGCCGGGCGGTGGGGGCCCTGTCGGGGTCGAGCCTGGCGCTCGACCTGTACGTCTGGCTGGCCCAGCGGCTGCACCGGGTCCCGGCGGGCAGGTCGCAGCTCGTGCCGTGGACGAGCCTGCAGGAGCAGTTCGGGCCGGGGTACGCGCGGCTGCGGGACTTCCGGCGGGGGTTCCTGGACACGCTGCGGCAGGTACACGCGGTGTACCCTGGGGCGCGGCTGTCGGCCGACGAGCGGGGCCTGACCCTGGAGGCGAGCCCGCCGCCGGTCACCGCCCGCAACGACGCCGGCCTGATTGGGTAACCCCCACAGAAACAGCAGGTCGACGTGCCGGCCCGCAAACTGCCCTTGCAGAAGCCTAAAGGGGTGGCGGCTGGGGTAGTAGCCGGAGGGCGTGCTTCGCCGCTCATGGACCCCTCCCGCGGCGATTGGGAGCATTCGTTTTCTCCGTCCGTGCCTCCCCGTCACCTGCAAGCCTGCTGAGGCTACTCCACGACGGTTCGACGGGGGCCGGGCCGCTTATCCACAGGAATGGAGGTTTAGTTATAGGAATAAGTTATAGGTATTATAGGTTTGAGCGACCAAGTGTACGCGGGCGGCTCGCAGTTACTGGAGGTCAAAGGCGACCAACTGTACGTGAAACACGCGAGTGACTGCACGTGGATAAGCGGCGGGCGCGACCAACTGTACGTGGATAACGATGTGATCTATCACGTCTTACTGAGGAAAAGCGTCGGGCAATACGAAAATTCCTACGAAAAAGGATGCGAAACCGTATGTCTGGTTTACACTGATCTCGATGCATCGCCAGGGTTAGAGGCCGTTTTTGAAGGCCCGTATATTGGCCAGCTCACCCACCGACTGCCGATTCTGACGCTGACATTCCGGCAGTCACTCGGCCCATATACAAAATATTGCGCGTCAGTTCTTGAATTCGTGCGCGTCGAGTTGAGTGCGGGGCCGTGCCGTCCCGACCGACTGTTCAATTTGGATCAACCCGGCCTCCGACACCAGCCAACGGTCGATTACTGGCAGCCGGTGGACGGGCGAACGTCGCGAGTCGCGAAGCGGCCCGTGGAGCCGCTCGTACCACGCCACCACATCCGCTCCGCATCGCCAAATGAGCGGGTCGTCGGGCGACGGCTCCCAGCCGAAGATTTCGCTCCACGCCCGCGCGGGGTGAATCTCGACGCGGGCGTGGTGCAGCCTCGACCGGCCGCCTGCGAAGAGGCCGGACACGCTCAGCGGCCCACCACGGCCGCCCGGCTCGTAGGCCGAGCCGAGCCACGCCAGGAACGTTCGACCGCTCGGACAAGAGGGCGGGTCCCGCCGGCTCAGGTCGCCGTCTTCCGGAGACGGCTCGTGCCAATACAGTAAAATGTAGTCCCACCCGCCGACGCAAAACACCACGCGTGCCGAGAACACGCGCCAGCCGGACGGCACGTCGAGTGTCCGGGCGATCTCCGTCAACCGCTCTTCCATCCCGACTCCCGGACCCGCCGCTCGCGGCCAGTCGTCTTGCGAAGGCCACGTGTCTTCCGCCGACCGCCGAGGCGGGCAACGCTGGAGCCAAGGTTCGTCGTTGTCGAGGAACCCCTGAGCAAGACGCACCAGGCGTTGGGGCGTGCAGGAGGCCATGGTCAGTCGTGGTAGGATTACCCGCCCCACCGCAAGCTCCGCGAACAACTCGTGGCAGTCGATGTCGCCGTGGCGACGCAATACGTTCCTCCGGCTTTGGGGGTTGTTGCCCCGCAACTCGACTAAAGTGGCGGCGACTGCCCCGCCGAGGTGGGTGAAATCGCACCCACAGTCTCGCAGGTCGTTCAGAACAGCCCGTACAGCTGAGTGGCGGTCGCTGAACCGGGTGTGGCCCACCACGCGGCCTGGGGTATGCAGCGGCCATACCAGATTGCCCGCTAAAAGCGGGAGCCCCGAAGGAGCGACGACGGACGACGGGAAGTCCGGCCGGGTGAGGCCGATGACATCGGCGTGCCGACACAAGACTACCCAGGTCTGGAGCCGCTCCGTCAGCGATCCCTCTTGGAGAAACCCCTCAAGCTGCGACCGGACGGAAGCGATTGCGGAGGGGTGGCGGGCGGCCCAGCACTCAGCCGCGTGGAGCAGCCAGTAGGTCCGCCACTCGTCGGGCGGTTCCGAGAGCAGGTCTCTGATGACCGTCGGGTCGTGATCGACCAGGGCGTGTGCCCCCTCGAACGCGGCGTTAAGAGCCTCCGCGCTGCGCGAGCTGAGCAAGACTGTCACGAGCTGGACAGCCACCTCCCGCCAGCCGACCGACGGAGGGCCCAGATCGGCAGGTCGCCCGTGGTCGTCGGCCGGCCGAGGAGCCTCTCCTGCCCACAGGTCGTGCATGTCCAACTGAGAGGCCACCCCCGCCAGCAGTTCGCCCTTTCCACGCGAGGCAGACCGGGCCAGCGCGACGGCCAACAAGTTGGGGCCGGCGGCATGAAGGTGGTAACTCGCCGGGCCGCTCGCGTCCCGGCCGATTGCCCGGATCAGTTGCCAGAGCAGGTCGTCGCTGACGTGCCGGACGATGTCATCCAGCGACGCCGAAATTTCATGGAAGCTGTGATCCCAACTGCCGCCCATCTCGGTCCCGACGGCCGCCAAAAGGTGTGATACCCGGTCGTGGCCGGTATCACCCAGGTTGCCGAGTTCGCTTGCCGCTGCGGCAGCCGTGGCCAAGGTGACCCGGCCGCTGAGTGCCAACTCCACTTCGGCGGTTGCAACCGCTGCGGTGTTGGTCACGACGGGCCTTGACGAGTCAGCGGCGGCCTCTCGCGGCGGCCGGTCCAGTGAACCGCTACGGGTCGTTCTCGCCAGGGCCTCGAGCAGCAATCGCCGCTGATCCGCCCCCGCCGCCGCGCCGAGCAAGGCGTCCCGCAGTCCCCTCAACGCGGCGTTGTCGCCCTCGTCGTGCCAGTAGCTCAGCGAGAGAGCGGAGGCCCATATGTACGGCCACTGGGCCGGCGGGGGTGGCCAGCCGGCGGTGACCGCCGTAGTCACCCCCTCGACTAAGGTCGCCCTCGTCCGGG
Source organism: Fimbriiglobus sp. (assembly GCA_043745465.1). GTDB lineage: Bacteria > Planctomycetota > Planctomycetia > Gemmatales > Gemmataceae > Fimbriiglobus. Next base: position 27,440 of record JAYTSV010000207.1, on the reverse strand, counting down.
AGTGCCATGATTCTTCCGTCGTCACCCCCCGCTCGACGAGAGCCCACCACTCGCCCGCACCGCACGCGGCTGCGGCCGCGGCGACAGCGACTCGCACGTCCTCGTCGAGCCGGTTGTCGCCACTTTGACGGCGGCACGCGTCGCAAAGCTCCCACAAGCGTCGACCGGGGAGTCGGCATGAGCGCGGGTCCGCACGGGCGGCCCGGCGGAACCAGTCGAGTACCTGCGCGAATCCGTACTCTTTGCGACTGCGGTAACCCACGCCGAGCCAGCGGACCCGCTGTCGAGCTTGCTCCGCCAGTTCCTGTTCGCCGATGGCCGCGGCGACCGGAGAGAAGTCGCGGACGATGCCGGGGGCCTCGTCGTGGGACAATCCCCAGACTTTACCGGACGGACCGAGCCAGTGTTCGAGCCACCGACGCTGGACGTCCCGCAACCCGTGTTGGCCTAACGCCTCCCAGATCGAAGGCCAACGGAAATCGACGGGATACTCCTCGGCGTACCGCAGTGCCCGCCGGCAGGCCGTCTCCGCGTGCCCACCGCCGAGGGACCGGCACAGACGAATAAGGTCGCCCGCTAGACGGCCCGCGGCCCGACGCGGCGACCGCCAGTTGCCGGTCATGACCGGCCCCCAGAGCGAATCGAACGCTTCACCCACTTGAACTGGAGTTACCCAATCGCCAGGTACAGCCTCAGAGGCCTGAATCGCAGCATTAACCCTTCCCGTCAAGGCAGCCACGCGCAGGACCGCCAAAAAAGCGGCTCTACCATCCTCGTACCGTTCTTGCGGGTCGTATGCCGCGTAAACCGTTGCGGCGATGTCCCTGGGGTCTAGCCCGAGCCGCCGCCAACCCGTGGCGAACGCAACGGCCACATACGGCGCGAAAGCGTCATCCTCATCGGTAGGGCGGAACGCCGACTCAGAGAGCCCGAAGCCCGGTAATGTCAACACGTCCAGCCAACCGGGGTCGTCCGCGTCGGCACCTGACCTCAAGGCCCACGCCGCCGCTTCAGCCTTGAGTCGCGGGGACAGACTATCCCGACAATCAAATAGTCTCGAAAGCAGATCCCGTAGTAATACCCAACGCTCCTGCGTGGCGATCGCTCGGAGTGCAGTTTCCCAAGCCGTCAGATATCGCGGGCTGTACTCGTCGAACAGCTCGTCAGCGTTCACGGCAGCGTGGTTCGCTTCAGCCCGAGCCTCGGCGTACCCCCGTTCAAACGCACATTGAGCAGCAGTTACAATTGTTTCGCTGTAATCCCCGAAGTCCGGAGACCAACCCGCTTGCCCACAGGCGCGCCCCAGGTCTTGGAACGCCACCGTAGCGTCGTGATCGAGCTGGCGTGGTTGGCCCCCCTCGGACTGCCCAGCGGCCCCTGACACACGGCAAACCACGCCGCCGAGTTCCAGCCCGCCGAGCCACCGTCCCAAGAGGGCCGCCGCGCGGTGTCGATCGCCGTGAGCGCACAGCGTGCTTACGTCTTGTGCCAGCGTGCGGACGTGGCTGGACTCCCACTCGGTGACCGGCCGAACGGCCACCTCGGACGGCAGGAACGGCGGAACCTCGGGCCGCGGCACGTCGTCTCCGGACCTGAACTCCTTAAACTCCGTCAGCCGATCAAGGGTCTGCAGGGCGCACGCTACGGATACCACGACAGACCATTCGTGTGCGTCGGGCAGCCTTCGCACGGCCTCCACGCCCTCGCGGGTCAGGTGGTCGAGATCGATGCTGAGTGCCCCGCCTTCGACCACCCACCGGGCAGTGAAGTGGCGCGGCCATTCGGCACCGCGGCCAGCCAAGTCGATTAGCACGAGCTTGTGGAGGTGGGCTGACGCCCGATCGGCGTTGGCCGAAAGCAGGTGATCGACCAACTGGGAGGCCGCCCGGCGCTGCCGCGGCGGCGACAGACCCGCCCGGCGCTCCGCCAGGAACACGCGAATGTCGTTATGCCTCACGCGGTATCCGTCGGCACCGAGGGTGAGCAGTGGGCTGAGGGCGTCGAGCACCCGCGCCCACCACCCGACGGAGCGGCCACTGCCCGCGAAGGCGGCCGCGAGGGACTCGGGCGTCACGCCCCGTCGGCCGATCGAGAGTAGCACCACCAGTCCGTCGTCGGCGTCGTCGGCAGCACCGCCGATTTGGTGGATCGCACTCGTCCAGACGGAGCGGTAGTAGGCGGCCGGCCCGTCGGCCAAGCGTCTGGCCCTGAGACGGTCGGCCAACGCCTCGACCGAGGCGACCCGCTCGGCCTCGGCGACGGCGAACACGGTGGCCAGGGTGTTTCCACGGGCGTGGGCGTGGATGACGCGTACGGCCTCTTCCGCCGAGTCAGGCGGCAGGCGGGACGGGGCCGCTTGGTAAAGTTCCCGCACGTCGTCGATCTCCAAGCCGGGTAGTCCGACCCGGCGGACGCCGTCGTGGGGCGAGACGAGCCAGGTGGGGTAAACCGACTCGTAGGCCGCCGCCGGCTGCCCCGCGACCAGCAGCCGGATGTGTTTGCCGCTCAACTCGTCGGGACCGGGGAGGGAGTTGAGAAACTCGGCGGCCTGCTGCGGGTTCGTCTGTCCGGCCCGCGCGGCGTGGTCGATCCCGTCCACGACAATGACGAACGGCCGTCCCGATTCCCGGCCGAGTTGGGAGGCCAACCGAATGACGTGACTCCGGGCCTGCCGCCAGTCAAGAAGGCTGTTCCTGAGCGGGACGAGCAGTTCTTTCAGCCGCCCCGTCAGCCCTGCTCGGAGTTGGGCGAGCAGGCTGAACCACAATTCTGTCGGGCGTACCCTGGAGGCGTCGGCCGCGATGAACGGCGACTCGGGGCGGATCGGCTCGAAGCAAAAGAAGCGGAGACCGACCAGCGCCGCGAATGGCCTGTCAGGCCGGCGGTTGGTCAGCCAACTGACTAGGCTCGTCTTACCCGACCCCGGTTCTGCCGTGAGGAAGAAGACCGGTTCGGCATGGAGCGACAACAATTCGCGCTCCAAATCTTCGGCGGCCGGCAGACGACCCGGAAAGAACGGCGAGGGTGGTGGGGGTGCGGGTGCCAGTTCAGCCGGCTCGGGTGGCAACACGAGCGCCTCACAGAGTGATTCGGCGGTCACCGGCGGACCGCCGGTCGTCCACGACCGTAGCGCTCGGTGCAGAGCATCGACAACCGGGGCGACCCGCTGCTCATCCACCCCAAAAATCGTCGCCAATTCCTGGTTGACACGTCGCACGATCTCGTCGGTGTCCGCCTCTCCGGTTCGGATCTCGAGCGAGTGAACGAAAGCTATCTGTTCGTCGGAGGTGCCCCCCGCAAGCGCTGACAGCCATTCCGCCCATGCTGCCTGCCAATCGACCGGGGGGCTGAGGTCGGAAAGTGCCTGTGCCCCTGCCAAGGAATTGGTGAGCCAGGTTAAAAAGTCGGTAAGCGGCGGCCGGCGCACGCCACTCCGCGAGGTTCCGGGACGCTCCCCTGCGACCCGGTTTGTATACAAAACGCACTGGTGAGTACCCTTGGCGTGACCCAGGGTTCGCCAGCTGGCGAACAATGCGCCAAGCATCGACTCGCCGTCCACTACGGTCACCATGTCTCCGAAAGTAAGCCGGTCAGCCGCCCGCGAATGTTTGACCTGATAAAGGCGTGATCGGCCGTCCTTCAACCTGACTACGACATCATCCCAGCCTTTGATGCCGCTCATCTGGAGGGCCACCGATACCACATCCGAGTCCGGGCGGAGCATGCTGATGATTTCTTCAGCGCCAACGAACCATTCGTACCAGTATGGATGGGCTTGTCCTGCTGTCGGTGAAGTCATTTCAAACCACCTGATGGGCGTCACGTACAGTGTAAGGATCAGGACGAGCTGGCCAGATGTTTTGCAGAGGTGGACAACTGCCCATGTGGATGAATGATCACCTTAATGTCGAGCCGCGGTTCCCTCGCCTCCCCTTCGTAGTCCTCGAACCCGATGTCCACGAGTTCGAGCTTGTCCAGTACGGTGTCCCCCGCGCGTGCGGTCTCGACGACCGGCGGTGGGGCCACGGGCAGCACCGTCGGGTTGTAAAAGTACGTGAGCACGAAGAGGGCCAACGCCCCTCCCGCCCGAACCGCAAGGCCCCCCACATTCACACCGACGTGAAGAAAGCCGGGGATCACCGCGCCCAGGGCGGCGACCCCGAAGCTGAGCAGTGTGCGCAGCAATACCACCTGGTTCGGGTCCGCGAAGGGTTTGTCCCGCATCGCGGCGTCCAGGCAACACAAAACGACGAGCGACGCGGCCGAGACCGCGACGATCCGCTCCCACAGGCTCACCCGGTAGGCCGCCCAGCCGTGGTTAGACTCTTCGGTGTCGAAGCCGTGGGTCGGCAGCCCGCCACTAACGAAGTCGTCGCGAATACCCCGGGCGACGGCGGGTTGAGTCGCTTTGACGAGCCGCTGGAGGCCCGCGAACGCGGCCCGGCTCGGCCGGTAGGAGTCGCCGGGCAGTCCGAGGTCGGCCGCACGGGCGGATAACGCACCGTAGTATTGGCTGATCACGTTCAAAATTCCGACGGCGTTTTCCGCCAGGGCCGTGTACCACGAGGGGTCATCGACCGCACCCGAAAGAGACCCGACGGCAACGAGCCGCTCGTTCGCATTGAAGAGGGCGGTGCCGGCGTCAGACCACGCGCGGAACGCGGCGAGCCGGTCCCCCTTCTTCGACCTGCCGGCGTACAGACCCAGCAGCGTACCCGTGGCTTCGTCGTACCCACGCCGTAGGTCCGCGATGTCGCTTTGTAGTTTCGCAAGTTCCTTGCGCATCCCGCCGGTCACTTCAGCTTCTTGCTGAGCGGGGCCGGCACCGGCGGTCTTACCGCCTTCAACTGGGCCAAGAGCCGCAAGGTCGCGGAGTAGTCATGCCCTTCACGGATTAGCTCACCCGGCTTCGCAGCGGCTGGCGCGTCCTCGTGAAAGAACCGCCCGACCGCTGTATCTTTCGATTGCTCTGCCAAGAGGTGACTCCTCTACGGGTATCTCAGATGCTGGGCCCGCCGCCTACGACAAACAAGTCCACTACAGGGACGCCGTATAATAAGCTGTCACGCGGGCGCATGCAACGGGTAGTCGTTGCAGCAACTTGCAGCAACCTCCGAGCAAGCTGTGCCACCGCATGCGAACCGTGCGGTCCCTTGAATAAGCCGTACCCTGGGATTTTGAGGGTTTCGCTCGGTTGCGATGTCCGCGACCACGTGTTTCGGGAGCAAGTAGTCGCCCAACTTTTCCTTTCACCTTATCTTCGTCATGATCGTCCTAATCGGCATGTCCGGGCAGTTTCACAACCAGTTCGTGGGGTGCCCCCTGGGCCCCGCGTGGCTAAACCCCGGTCTTACCCGGCGACGGCGGGGGGGACGGGAGAAAGTAAGCGTCATCGGCGCGGTGAGCGTGTCGCCAACACCCCGGCACCTCAGACTGTACTTGACTTGGCTACGCGCCACGGCCCCGTTCTTCAAGCCGATGCGGGCGCTCGCCGTCACCGTGCTCAGCCGGCTCCGAAAGGACGCGAATCTGCGAACCGCCCCGGCGGCCCGGTTGGGGAAGCTAGGCCAGCCCCGCATCTACGGGGACCGGCGGACCGATTTGGCTAGCGGGGCGGCCATGATCGCGGGTGGGTCGGCGGCACCGTGGAGAATCCAGTCTTGCGTCAGTAGCCACGCCAACGGGTGATCGCCATCTGAGTCGGCTCGACGGCTGTCTATTTCGACATCTGCCGCAGCGAAACGAGCTTGAGCGGTAGCGATCCAGGGAAGCCGTACATCGAAATCAACGCTGACGAAATCCTCCTGCCCGCACAAATCTTGGAAGACGGAACTACTGGTGCGGCAAGTAACAGCGGATATCAGTGGAAATTTCGGCAGAATTCCTATGGCCGGATAAATCGTCAGGACTACACTTTCTCTAATTCAAACTTGTCGTCCTCTCCGAGGCATCACCATGACACTCTCCTCATGGTTTGGCTTTCGCCCGGTTCGTCGCTGGCTTGAGGAACTTGACCCTCGCCAGGGAACAGGAAGCAGGAGTCGCAGTGGACTGCCCAACCCGCTGGGGGTAGTCGTTTTAGAGGACCGCAACGCGCCGGGCGAGGCGTCAGGGTCGTTGCCCACGCTGCTCGGGGGCATGCCCTTCTCCGACCCGATGGCCCAGTTCGCCCAGATGATGGGCTGGGTTCTCCCGTCTTCCTCGCCGCCCGCCGCTACGGCCGTCCGCGGTGCGTCGGGCACCCCACCGCAAGCAGGTATCGGCCCTGGGTCGTCCGACGGGTTCCCGTGGAGTGTGCCCCTGTCAACTCCTGCGGCTGGCAACGCCGGCGCGGGGGGCGGCTACGGCTCTTCGTCAGGGAGCGGAACGCCGGATACCCTGGGCGACGATCCTTTAACCGCTAGTACGAGCGGCGGAGGGGGGTCAAACTCCTACGGGGCATCGGGGGGAGTAGGTACGCCAACCGGGTCCGAAACCGGCAGCCCGACCGGCGGCACTTCGCCGGGCGGCTCCTCCGACCCGTCCGGCGCGGGGGCAGTCGGGGCGTCGGGCGGTCCTGCGGCGACGCTCCCGGGTGCCGGCGGCGGGGGGAACCCTTCGGCCGGCGGCTCCTCGGCCGGGGGCGGCACCGGCTCGGGCGGCACGGGTTCCTCAGGCGGCAGTTCCGGAGGCGGCGGTCCGGGGGCCGGCGGGGGCCAAGGGAATGTAATCCCGGCCGCCGAGCGCGACAACTCCGGCTACGACCACAACTACCAGCAGACCGACGCCGACGCGAACGCCCAGGCGGACACGGCCCTCTCGGCGACGGCGACGCATGTGCAGGCGGACTTCGGCGCGGCGAACCAGGCGGAAGGGGACGCCCTCACCGCTACGACAAATCAAGTCGCCACCCAGACGGCAGCCGCCTTTCAGAGCGCTGACTCCCAACTCTCGGCGACATCAGCCGCCGGCCTGGCGACCTACACTACTGCGAGCAGCCGGCAGCAAGCCCTCTGGCAGGCTGCGGCGGACCGCACTTCGACGGGGGCCGCCAACGGTCAAGCCGCGGCCGTGAGTGCCATCCGGAGTCGTGTCGATCAACTCGCTACGTCGCGTGACGCGGCAATCGCGGCGGCGGAAGCTCGACTCACCGCGGTCAAGGACGCGCAAGGCCGGGGTTACGAGCAAACGACCGCCGCCATCCAGAGCCAACTGGCGGCGTCCAAGCAGCAAGCGGACCAAGCGTTCGACGCCTCCCGAACGGCGGCGGACGCTGCTTACACCTCCCGAACCGACCAGGCTCGGGCGGCGCACGCAACCGCGGACGCGCAGAATTTGACCGCCCTCGACGCCCGTCGCGCCGCCATCAACACCACGTACGCGGCGGACCTCGCGGCCGCTGAGTCGGGTAAGGCGGAGAAGGTCACGGCCGCCCGGACAGCATACGACGCCGCGGTCAACGCCGCCGGCGCGGCGGCTCAGTCCCTGCTTGATGCGGCAGGCAACGCCTACGACCAGTCCGTAGCGACTCTCCGTCAGCAGTACGAAGCCGGTACCCAGGACGAGACGTCAACGCCGCCCCTCGACTTCAGCGCCGCGCCGGGCTACCAGGCCGCCGTTGCCGCGCTGAAATCGACTTACGACGCCGCCGTAACCGCGGCCGACGCGGCTTACACGGCCGCGGTTACGCCCGCTCAGGCTGCTTACAGCGAAGTCGTGCGGTCCGCTGACGCGGCTTACGACACGGCCGTGACGGTCGCCGAGCAGGGCCGCGTGCAGGCACGGGCTGCGGCCGATTCCGCCTACAACGGTGCGGCGTCGTCGGCGAACACCTCTTACGACGGCGCGATCCGGGCTGCGGACGCTGAGCAGGCGTCGGCCGCCCAACAGGCGGACGCCGCGTGGTCGGCCACGACGACAGCGGCCACCACCGCCCGAAAACAAGCGGACGCGACGGCGGACTCGGCCTACGACGCCACCGTCGCGGCCGCCGACGCGACTCACGCCGCGACCGTCGATTCGGCGGACGCCGCTGAGGCCGCCGCCAAGGCGGCCGCGGAGGCCGCTTACAACGCCGTCGCGGCGACGGCCCCGGCCGTCCGGGACCAGGCGATCCAGAGCGCCACCGACCAGTACAAGTCCGCCAAGGCCAGCGCGGAGGCGGCATACACTACCCGGACGCAGGCCGCAGAGGCGGCGCGCAATCGGACAACCGCCGACGCGAAAAAGGCTTACCAAGACGGCTTCGACGCGGCCAAGTCGGCGAACGAGTCGGCGAAGGCGGAGCTTCAAACGACCGCCCAACACGCCTTGACGCGAGCTCAACGGGCGCTGGAAGGGGCCGTCCGGTCGGCGGCGGCGGCGTACACGGCGGCCATGGACGACGCCACGCTGACCCAGAGCCAAGCGGTGGACGCGGCGCAGCGGGGTCTGTACTCGGCCGCCCAGTCGTTCACGAGGGCGATGTATTCCGCCGGCATGGGCAGTCCCCCGCCCGGCGACACCGCCGCCTACGCGGCGTGGATGGAGCAAGTCGCGGCCCGGAGGGAGGCCGCCGGGAACGCCTACAAGGATGCGTTCAAGGCTTACCTCATCGCCACCGCCGTCGCTTCCCAGAACTACGCTCAGGCCGCCGGGGACGCTTCGGTCGGCATGGAAGAGGCCACGCGGCAGCCCATGATCGACAACGCCCGGGCGGTGGCCGAGGCAGAGCGGGACTTCGCGGTCGATTCGGCCAAGGCGGACCTCGCCATGGCGAACGCCGTCGCCCCCGCACTCGAAACGATGGTGCGGGCGGTCGCCGAGGCGGAGGCGACCTTCCAGATCGAGACGGCCCAGGCGACCAAGGAGCGGAACACCCGCGAGGCCGACGCGCTCGTGGCGCGGGAGTACGCCATCGCGGACGCGGAGAAGGCGTTCGCCGACGCGATGACCGACGCCGAGGTGGCGCGCGCCACCGCCCTCGCCGCAGCGACCCACGCCCACGACACGGCCGTCGCCCGGGCCGACTACGACTGGGCCGCGGCCTACAACGCCGCGGCCAACGACTGGGACCGCGCGCGATCGCGGTCCGAGCGCGACGAGGCTTACGCCTACGCCGCCGCGGCAACCGCCTACACGAAGGCGATGGTGGCCGCCGAGAACGCCCAACTTCAAGCCTACGCGGCCGCGGTTACATCCTACGCGGCAGCGATAAGCGCGGCCGGCAATGCGTGGACCGCAGCGACGGTCGCCGCCGAGACGGCTGCCATGGACGCGACCGTGACGGCAGACGACCTGTGGTGGGCGGCCGTCGGCCCGGCCCGCGCGTCCCTGATGGACGCCTGGGGCCAGGCCGAAACGGCGTGGCAGGCCTCGACCGATGGTGCCTGGGCCGCCGCGATGACCTCCTGGGCCGCCGCGGCGTCGGGCGCGGCGGCGTCCTGGGCCTCGGCCAACCCGAACAGCCGTTACGCCCAGTACGTCGCCGGGTGGTACGCCGATTGGGCGGCCTACATGCCGGGGGCCTTACAGGACGTGGTTCAGGCCGACGCTGCGGCGACGGCTGCTTGGGTCAGCGACCAGAAGGCCCAGGACGCCGCGGCCTTGGGTGCCGCCCGAGCCGAGGACCGGGCCGCCGTCGCCGCCGACCGCGCCGAGCTAGTCGCGTGGGCCGGTTCCCTGCGCTCGCAGCAGGCGGCTGAAAACGCGGCGCGCGGCGAGTCCGCTGCGGCGTACTCCTCCGGAGTGGCGAGCGCCACGGCCGCGAACACGGCGTGGGCGGACTCGACGACGGCCGCCGAGCAGTCGGCGGCGCAGGCCCAGGCCGACGAGAACCGCGACGTGTCGGACGCCGTCTCGGACGCCGAGCGGGCTGCGGCCGACGCCGAGGCGACCGCGACCCGGGACGCCTCCGTCGATGCGGCCGACGCCGAGAAGCAGGCGATCGACACGCTGGCGAGTGACTACAACCGCGACCAGAAGCAGTCGGCGTCCGACCAGGAAAAGGCCCGCAAGGGGAAGGCGGACGCGGTTAAGGCGTTCGTCGAGACGGAGTTGAACGCCGAAGTCAGCGCGATCGAGCAGGAGGCCCAGGCGGCGAAGGCCGAGGCCGGGGCGGTCGCGGCGGCGGTGGCGAAGGCACTCCTGGGCCAGGCGCAGAACGCGGTGACCGCCGCGACGGCCCTGGGCGCGGCCCTGGTGACCGCGGCAGTCGCCAAGGCGACGGCCGATGCGGCCGGCCGGGTGAACGCCGCGAAGGCCAACCGCGAGTCGTCCGTGAACGTGGCGCGGGCCGAGGTGACTCGTGTCCGGGGTCTCACCCGGGCGGAGTTGAACCCGCCCGACGCATTCAGCGTCGCGCCGGGGTCGTCCTGGTACGACCGGGCGGCCGGCTGGCTGTCGCGCCGCTGGGACGGGTTCGCCAACTCGACCGTCGCCAAGTACCTGACGATCGCCCTGACCGTCGCGGGCGGAATCGCCCTGAGCATCGTGTTCCCGGTGGCGGGGGTGGTCCTGCTGATCGGCGGGCTGGCACTCCTGGGGCTGAGCGTCGCCGAGGGCACGTTGCTCCGCCTGGGGGATGGCCAGAGCCTCGGCCGGGCGCTGTGGGGCGGGGCGGTGGGCGGGAGCCTGTTCGACCAGGCGTTCACGGCCCTGACGAACTACGACCTTGAGTCGTTCAATTACCAGGGGTACGGGGCCGGGGACCGGCTGGCGATGGGTGCGGACGCGGCGGCCCAGATCGCAGCGGCCGCTGCGGCCCGGCGTGCGGGCACCGGGGCTGGGGCGAAGCTGAGCCGGGCCGCGCACGCGCGGGGCATCCTGCCGTGCTTCCCGGCGGGGACGCCGATCCGGACGCTCGGCGGCTCGGTGATGATTGAGTCGCTCAAGGCCGGCGACGTGGTGCTGTCCCGGCCGGAAGACGACCCCGACGCGGCGGTGGAAGGGCGGATGGTGGAGGAGGTCTTCGTCCGGACGGCCCCGGTGATGCACGTCGTTGTCGGGGGCCGCGTGATCCGGACGACGACGGAACACCCATTTTGGGCGGACGGCCGGGGCTGGACGGCGGCCCGAGAGCTGGCGGCCGGGGACATGCTGCTGACGGCCGGTGGGGATCGGGTCGCGGTCGAGGCCGCGCGGCTGACCGACGAACTGGCGGTGGTGTACAACTTTCGCGTGACGGAGTACCACACGTACTTCGTGGGCGAACCCGCCTGGGGGTTTGAAGTCTGGGTCCACAACGCCCACGCAGCGGCTGGCAGTAGTGGCAGCAGCGCAGGTCGCCAGGGAAAAGGCTTCACAACGAAAGGTCGAGAACAGGTTAAGGCCGACAACGCCGCTCAAAATGGAGGCAAGGTTATATGCAAGGACTGCGGTGTTGAAACTGTGCCTGGGAAACGGCACACCACAGGAGTAACCCCTGACCCGCGTGAAGCACAAATAGACCACATCATTCCTAAGTCAAAGGGTGGAGCCGGGGCACCAGCAAATGGACAGGTGCTCTGTCGTGTTTGCAACAGAACGAAGTCAAACAACTAACAAGGAGAACGCATGCGCACTAAAGTCTTGTTTGATTTGGAGCGGATTGACGAAGATTACCCGCCTGTAAGTGTGGAAAGTGTGTGGGCTGATGAAATACGTTCGGGCATTTTCGTAATTGATAACATTCCATTTTTTGCCACTCAAGCTGCCCTTGGGGACACTGTTAGCACTGTGTTGAAAGGTGGTCTTGCATACTACGCCAGTACTTTAGCCAGCTCTGGCAACTCGCTTGTTAGGGTGGTATTATTTGACAAAACGAATCCTCAGCCATTGAGAGATTCCTTGGCTGCTCTAGGGTGTGCAAGTGAGTTGAGTCATATTAACTCGTTGATTGCCATCAGTGTTGCCAGGGATAGCAATTGGGAGAAAGTTCATAAACTGCTCGTCGATGGATTCAATCAAGGCTCGTGGGACTACGAAGAAGCGCTGCTGCGGCACTAATTAGCCTATGGTCGAATCATGACCATTTTATGTACTTGTAGCTGCGCTGGTCCTGAGCCACACGGCATAGGACGTAATCAGCTAACGAACGGGCGGGACTTTTTCAGGTATCTATTCGAGGCGGTGACGTACCCGAACGGCCGGGTGGTCGTGAGCGACTACGGCACGGCCGGGCAGTCGAACGACGCGGTCAGCCGGCTGGCGGCACTCACGGACGGGGTGGTTCAGGCGCGGACGGCGATCCGGTAGAACGCGGTCTAGACGGTGCATCCGGTCTTGCAGCGACTTGCAGCACCGAGGATAAAATCGGTGCTATTGCATGCGAAGAGTGCGTGCTGTAAACTGCTTAAACGCTGCATGAATGGCGGTTTTCCGGTGGTTGCGATATCCGCAACCGGTGCCTTGGGAGCAAGAGGTCGTCGGTTCAAATCTGCCGCCCGAATCGGTGTGATACTGTTGCTGAGCATTAGCTGTCAGTGGCTCGCGTGGGCTGTGGTCTAATACGTTTCCTAAGAAACCACTTCCGGGGTTCAGTGCCGCAACGACTGCGGCCAACACATTTTGCGGGCACAGAAGTCGGCGGGTGTTATCTGGGAAGCGTATAAGATTAACCCACTGGGTCTAAACTGCGCGTTAATCCGCGCCACACGCCACCGCAGCAAGGTCAGACGCTCTGCCGCAGCATTGCCGCTGTCGGAGCGTCAGGTAGATGACCCCTTGCGAGTGAGTATTATACGGTTCCCGCGAAATAGCTGCCGGTAGCTCGCGCGGCCCGTAGACTGAGGCCACCGCACCGGAGGCCGCTATGCATGTCGAAGGTCACCACACCGCCGCCGAACTCGCCGAACTCATCCGGGCCGAGGCCCGCGGCAAAGTCACCCGCCGCCTGACCGCGGTGCGACTGGCGCTCCTGGGTCACACCGCCGCCCAGGCCGCCGCGGCGGCGCTGCTCTCCGAGCGGCAGGTCCGCACCTGGGTCGCCCGCTACAACGCGGGCGGGGCCGAGGCGCTGGCCGACCTCGCCGGCCGCGGCCGCAAGGCCCCGCTCGACGCCGCCCAGCGGGTGACGCTCGCGGCGCGGCTGCGGGCCGGCCCCACCCCGGCAGACGGCGTGTGCACGCTCCGCGGGGTGGACGTGCGGCGGATCCTCCGCGACGAGTTCGGCGTCGCGCGGTGCCTGCAGGCCGTGTACGACCTGCTCCACCGGCTCGGCTTCGAGCCGCTCCGCCCCCGGCCCCGCCACCCGTCGGCCTCGGCGGAGGCCCAGGCCGCCTTCAAAAAAGCCTCCCCGAGCTCGTCGCCGGGGCAGCAGCCGCGCACCCCGGCGAGACCGTCGAGGTCTGGTTCGAGGACGAGGCCCGGTTCGGCCAGCAGGGCACCCTGACGACCGTCTGGGCCGACAGGGGCAGCCGGCCCACCGCCCCGAAGCAGAAGGCCTACGCCAAGGTGCACGTGCCGACCGCCGTCCGCCCGGCGACCGGGGCGGCCGAGGGGCTGGTGGCCCCGCTGCTGAACACGGGCGTCGTGCAGTCGTTCCTCGACCAGCTCTCGGCGACGGTCGCGCCCGGCGTGCACGCGGTGCTGGTGTGGGACGGGGCCGGGTATCACTCGGCCAGCAAAGCCCTGCGGTGCCCGGCCAACGTGACCCTGGTGACGCTGCCGCCGTACTCGCCGGAGCTGAACCCGGTCGAGCGGCTGTGGGCGTACCTGCGGCAGCACCACTGGTCGAACCGGGTGGACGCCGACCTCGGTGCCGTCGAGGCCGCCGCGGCGGACGGCTGGCGGACCGTCTGCCTGAACGCCGAGCGGATCAAGACCGTCTGCCGGTGCGAGTACCTGACCTCCGGCAGTTAGCACGTGGGAAGCGTATTATTACTCACTTTGCCGATATCAGGCGTCATAAGACAATCATCAACTCCGAGTGCGATTCTCGTGGACGTCGATAAAGCCGCTGGATGGTTACGAGGCGGTCGCAGAGTTCAACGGCGGCCTCATCGACCTTGCGATTGCATACATGGACCCCAACGTGATGTCGTAACACGACCTCTACTTCAGGGCCGCCTTGAGCTTCATAATCTCCTGATGATTTCGCCGCCCCGTGGCTGACGGAGGACTCTCGGTGAACATTTCAGCCACCACATTGGCGATCTCTTGGACCTCCTTCTTCGGCAGCGACCAGTTTAGCGCCGAGTGCAGCTCGCCCTTCAAGACCACTCGCTCGATCTCGAAGCCACGGGCGTCCGCGTAGGACTGGATGACATCAAACTGCTGTTCGTTGCGGGCGATCATCCCTGCCTTGCGGGCCGAGTCCCCGCCCTCCGGTGGGGTGGTCACCTCCTGGAACGGGGAGACGAACGGAGGCACCCGCTTCTTGCCCTTCCCCCACAGAGGCTCCCCGACGGCGTCACGCTCCTCGGCCGTCGCCACTGCGTCGTCCCACAGTCCGTAGGGACGCAGCTCGATGATGACGACCCGCCCGGCGACGCCTTGAGGGGCCTTGGAGTGCGCCTGGGGCGGCAATTCGAGGTCGACGTCGAGCGGCGACGGGCCGTCGAGGTGGGCGGACTGCACGCCGTGGAAGTTCAGCCACGCCAGAGCGACGGCCATGCCGTAGTTGTCGAGGTAGCCCGCGTCTACCAGCCGCCGCGGCGGGGCCGTAGGCAGGGTCGCCGCCGGGCTGAAGTACGGGAAGGACGCGCTGAGCCGCGCCGCTGTGCCGACCCGCAAGTCCCAGCCGGCGTCGGGGAAGTGCTTCATGAACTCCAGCCCCCGGACTTGCGGCCCGGTGTCGCGCACCGGGTAGGCGATCGGGTCGAGGTCGAGGGTGCTGACGTAGAGGGGCCGGCCGTCCTCGACCATCATCGGCGTGAAGACGAGCGACGGGTACCGGCCGTCGCGCTCCTCCTCGCGCATCTTCTTGAAGGTCAGCGCCGCCCAGTAATCGCCGAACTTCAACTCCCAGGCGCGTTCGAGGCGGCGGCCGCGGTCGTCGGCGTACCCCTGCGGGCAGAGGGCCGAGAGCGGCGCGTCCTTGAACGCCAGCGCCTGGATGATCGGCGCGAGGAAGTCCGCCCCCAGCTCCCGCGTCCACTCGTCGCGCAGAGTACTATTTTCGGCGCGGTTGCCGCGGGGGTCCGTGAGCCAGGCGCGCCAGACGGCGGCACCCAGCATCCCGCCGGACGCGCCCGACGCGAACCGGACGTACTTGTGGAAGCCGGGGATTTCGCTCTCCAACTGCGTCAAGATTCGGAAGGTGTAGAGGGCTGAGACGCTCGCCCCGCCGGACGTAGTGACGATCACCAGCGGCGGCTTGCCCCGCCTTGTCCCGCCCCGCGCCGCGCGGTGCCAGGCCATCAGGGTTTCGGTGTCGTCGAGCTGCCGGTTCGGGGTCGCGGCAACCCACGGCCCGGCGACGCCGGCGGCGCTGGCCCCCGGTGCCTGCAGCCCGCCCTCGCGCATCAAGGGGTAGTGCGTCAGGTCGGGCTTGCCCGCCGCAACGTCGCGGTCCCAGAAGGAGCCGTAAGAGTGCTGGAGTTCGTCGATGTGGTGCGGGTAGGGCCGCACCGCGCCGGCCGTCAGCACCGCTCCGAGGCCGCCCGCGAGGGCGGGGTAGAACCACCGGCCGGCGTAGAGCCGCAGGACGCCGTAGATCACGGCCGGGACCGCCAGCCCGAAGCAAATGCTCGCGGCCGCCGGGAGGACGTGGTGGCGGGAGTCCACGCCGTGGCGGCCGACGACGTACCCGGCCCCCGCGCCCAGGCACGCCCAGAACGCGGCCGACGCGCAGTAGGCCAGGACGATCGGCCCGACTGTCCCGCTCCGGTAGAGCGCCCGTAGAGCCGGGACTGCGACGAAGAGCATGCCGAGCGCGATTGCGAAGGCGGGCCACGGCCACTGCCCGTCCAGCCGCCGCCAGAGGAACCACGCGACGAGTGCGCAAGCCAGGACCACGGACAACCCGCCGAGCCAGCGGCCGGGGAGCATCCGGCCGCCCGGCCACGATGTGCGGGCCACGAACCAAACCCAGAACGCGGCGACGGCGACCGCGAACGGGTAGGCCGGCCACCCGGCGGCGTCCGCCCCGGCCGAGAGCGTGTAGCCGACGAAGCCGGAATAGACGAACAGCACGCCCCCAAACAGCGCGTCGGCCTGGAGTTGGACCTCGGCCTCCCCTTTGGTGCGGTCGGTGCGGAAGCGCCGTCGGACTTCACGCGCTAACCAGCGAACGGGTTGCGTTGCGAGGTCTGTCGCCCACGATTTCTGCCGGGGGGTCGCCGACACCGCCTCCGCCCCCGCCGCGGCCCTCCGGAAACTGACATTCGTAAGAATCACGACGGCCAAGTTGAACAAGATCGAGGCGACGACGGTGCCGAAAACGAAGCCCCACCGCCACGCACCGCCGCCGGCCTCCTCCGGGTGGTCTGGCCCGAAGGCCGGGAGGATCGCCAGCAGGGTCGGGGGGATCGCTTTGGTCCCGTACACCCGGACCCGCGGCCAGCCCCACAGCGCGTGCGTCTCCTGCCGCTCATCCGGCACTGAGGCAAACAGCAGATAGATCAGGTAGGCGGAGATCCAAAAGTAGGTGGCGACCGCCGCGCCGTTCCAGACGAGCGGCTGGGAAAAGTTGTCCAAGCCAGAGGTGCCCTCCGGCGGCTCGACCCAGACGACGGACGACAGCCCATACCCGCCCCCGATCATCCCCCAGACGCCCAGAATCAGCATCGCCTCCAGGACCAGCAGCCCGATCGCGCCGGTGACGGCGAACCGGTGTACGTCCCGGCAGGCCGCCCCCCACAACGCCCCAATGTCACGCAGGCAAGTCCAGATGGCTCGGAAGGCCATCCGGCACCGCGTCCATCCGGCACGCAGTCGATTCCGCATGTCACGGGAACTCATAGCGCGTCCGATCCGTCGGGGGAGGGGATGCCGGGGGGCCGGCGTCAGGGGACAGTCTACGCTTCCCAATTAAAGGATAGTGTCGCCCTACTCACAATTGAATTATTTGTTATTATATTGGCTTTTTATTTTTGAATTGAAATGCGGCGACTTCGCAATTGCGTCGAGCACCTTTTTGCGCGCGGCGACTTGCAGCGCCATCGACGGTTCATCGCTGGGATAGAGCGTTTTCAAGCCGGCGATATCGCCCTCGGACAAATCTTCACTGTCCCCGACTGGTGAACAGGGACTGTTGGGCGTCACGTAAAACAGGTCTGGAAATCGGTAGAGCATGATCGATTTGCGGTCGAACGTGCCCGCTGTACCCGAACCAGCCACGGCCTGCCGCAGATTGTGATCCACTTTCTGCTTGCTCCAAAAATTCGGTGCGCCGGACAAAAACGTATAAATCCCAGGCCGTTTCCCATCGGGATCCGTGATGAACTGGCCGCTATCGTCCTGAGAGAATGCATATCCCGGATCGTTGTCCCAGCGAAACTGAGCGTCGCAACCGCCCATCGGACTTTGATGTTCGTGTTGAAAGGCGAGGGCGTGTAAGAATTCATGGCGGGCCGTTTTCCGCCAACTCGCAGGGCGTGTCGGTTTATCGAACCCATTGAGGTTCAAACTCCGTTGGCCAGGTCTCCCGCCGACCGCTTGACCGATTCCACCGATCGTCGAGTCATTGCTGTCACGTCCCACTAACGAAAAATAACCGCCCTGATCGAACGACACGCGGATTTCCGCCGCGTAAACGACATCCGACATCGACCATGTGCGGGACTTACCCGTGGCTGGGTCGAATCCGAAATCCAATTTAATGTTGCTCGCGTTAGTAATTTGCATCGTGGCATCGCCGATTTCCTTGTGAAGAGCGGGGCTACCACCGAGGAATGCCACTTTCACCGTTTGCCCAGGTGACCATTTGCTAAGGTCACTTACAAAAAAATCGAAACTGGGGCCGCTCCCTTGCGGCAATGCCGCCAACTTTTTCGCACGGGCCTGGATCGTGGCGGTCACATGATCGGGAACATCGTCCACTACGAAATCGGTTTGCGCGAATGCGTGTGACTCGGTGAAGGAAAATAATCCCGCGGCCAACAACAGTGCGACGGCAGACCAGCGGGGAAGGGATGTGGTGGTTAGCATGGAGGCTCTCCGGGAGGGTAGTAGGGTTGAAACAAAGTCGGGAAGTGGAACGTTCAACATCTCAAAAAACGAATTGGGAAAGTAAAATATCCCCATTAATCCTGCTTCTCGGTAGGGTCAGTGCAGTACTCCGGGAAGCAAGGACGCATGGGTCTGGTTGTTGGTGACCGGCAAGAGGTCAGCGATTGACACCAGCCGGCGAATCTGGCACGGGCCGGCCGTCGAGTAGCAGGGTCACAGCGACTTGAGAAAGTCGAGCAACTGCCTCCGCTCAGCATTCGAGAGGGACTCGAACTTGAGCCGGACGCCGTCGGACTGGCCGCGGTGGCGGCGGATCGCGTCCTCGAGCGTCAGCGACAGGCCGTCGTGCATCAGTTGGGGCCGCGTGCGCAACCCCCACAGCGGGGCCGTGCGCATCTTGAAGGCGGTCCGCTGGTCCAGGTTCGGGGCTTTCGCCGCGACCTCGAGGTCGGGCACAACTCGGTGGGCGGACGCCGGGCCCTTCTCCTTGTCGACCGGCTCGCCGACGACCCGGCCGATCCCCTCGGCTTTTCGCAAGTCTTCCGGCACCCGATCGACCTTCTGATCGCGGTAGTTCAGCGGCCGCACGCCGATGTGGTCCGACTGGGCGATGCCGTCCCCGGTGCCGATGTCGTGCAGCATGAAGTCGCTGTACGGCCGGATGACTTTGTTGCCGTGGGCGACGGAGACCGTTTCGAGATCGCTGCCGCGCTTGCCGTGGAGGGTCAGGATCTTGGTGCCGGCCGGCGGCGTGGTGAACTCGGGGTGGTGGCAGACGGCGCAGCCGAGCTTGGCGTTGCTGAGGAAGAGCGCCTTGCCGGCGGCGACATCGACGGCGTTGTCCACCGGGGGCACCTTGGTCGAGCGCATGAACCGGGTGAACTTTTCCACGTCCGTGCCGAACGGCCGCGGCGTCGTGACGTTCGGCTTCGCCTTGTCCTCGACCTCGAGGTCCTCATCCTCCGCACCCTTGGCGGGGTCGTAGGGCTTGACGACCTTGCCCAGTGAGGTGAGTTCGTCCTTCTGCAGGGGGCTGGTGATGCCCATCTCGTTGAGGTAGGCGTCGGCGGCGAACCCCAGCAGCGACGCGTGCTGGGACTTCCACCCGAACCGGCCGACACGCTCGGTGAATTCGAAGTCGTACTTTTTCTCGCCCGACTTGTCGCTCCGCGACACCGGGACCTTCACCACGACCGCAAACCCCTCCATGCCGTGCCTCCGCTGGTCGACGCGGAGGTCCAGGATTTGGCGGTCGGTCAGGGCCTCGATGAAGCCGTCGCCGAGGATGTTGGTCGAGAGGCGGAACGTGCGCACGTCGTCCTCGGGGGGCACGCGCTCCTGATCCTTCGGGTCGACGGCGCGCTGCTGGATGACCGACCCGCCCGGGGGGTCCTGGAAGACGACCTTCTTCGGGCTGGGGTCGTTCGGGTCGGGCACGCGGCGGCCGGCGCGGATTTCGACGATCTGGCTGGCCGCCCCCGTCACCGGGTTCTGGTGGCAGGCCGCGCAACTGGTCGCGTTGTAGACCGGCCCGACCTTGCCGTCCTCCAACTTCTCCACGTCCTCGAACCCCTCCCGGTCCTTTTTGAACTCGTCCTTGCCCTCGAAGGTGTTGGTCTCGTTGTCGTAGCCCGCCGGCGCGTCGGTAGCCGCAAAGCCTGCGGCGGCCGGGGCGGCGGCCGCCTTGGCGGGCGGGTCGTCCTGCCCGCTCGCCGCGGCCGGCAGGAGGCCGCCGTAGGTGCCTCCCGCCACCACGATGGCGATGAGTCCGCCGAGGAGAACCAGTCTCCCGGCCCGCGGCCTGCGGACGTGCCCCGAGTTTTCCATCACAGCCTCTCCTTATAGAGAACAACCAGTTGAAGTCTTCCGAGGGAAAACGAGTTGCCCGTTCCCCTGACCCAGCGGAGCGTTTGGAGTGGCCAACTTCAGTGGTCCCCTGGAGGTTTTCGCACCGAGCCGCCACTTTTTTGCGTGCTGCGCAGCCTGTTGGGGCTTCGAACCGTGCCGGATCGAACTGCTGAGGCGCAAACGCTCCCCAATAAATGATCCGTTTTTGTGAGAACCTGTCGTCGTTTTGAGGATTTTCAGGAAATAAAACCGCGTTGGCCGAAATGATCGCCGACGCCTGAGCCGCCATACCGTTCCGAACGAGGTCGTGACAGGCTACGAGCATCCCGGCTGGATCACTTCCGCTCCCGGCACGCCTCCCCGCCCGACGGCCACGGCTCGGCCGAGCCACCCTCGCTTGGGATGTGAGGTTAGTCTCCAAACGCCGACGAGCGCCTTTTGTTCGCCCACGACGTGGTGCCACCTTCCGCGACCACCTTGGCCGTACCCGACTCGCCGCCACCACCGTGGACGCTACCGAGCAATCGACGTACTGGCCATCGGCGAAGTCGTGGCGGCACGACTAGGGCAAGAAAAAGTGGCACGCGATCAAGCACCCGGTGCTGGTGGTGCTGAAGAAGCGGTCTTGCTAGTTGCCATAATCCATCCCGCAACCTGCATCACAGAGGGCAGCTTGCCAGGAGCGACTTCGGACCAGCCGTAAGCGGTGCCGCCTCTGCGAAGGCGGGCGGAAATAAGTCGCGACAAAACAACAAATCTTCATCCGTCACGACCGGCTCAACCGATACGTCCGTTACAGAGTCCGCTCTTGTTGAAGCGGGCAACACCCCCGGAACTCGCCCTCTAGGTCCGCCATGACGCGCCAATTTTACCTCCGCCGTGCCGCGGCGCTGTCGGTCACAGTCGGGCTGACGCTCGCCGCCGCAGCCTGCTCGCACGTCCGCCAGGCGGCCCGCACCGCCTGCGGCGACGAGTTCGAGACGTGCGCCCCTGGGGCCGACTGCGCGGACCACGCCAAGGTCTGTCAGCACCCGACGGTCCACGCGCTCGCGAGCGACCTCGACCGGCTGGAGAAGCACATCGAGTGCTACGGCAGCGTCACGGCCAAGGTGCCCGACATCTGGGGCCAGGCCCGCCTGACGCAATACCGCGAGGACTTCGAGCGGACGATGAAGGACAACCTGACCAAGTTCGACGCGAACCTCCAAGGCAACGTCGCGCGCAGCGACCAGTCGTACCTCGCCGCGGCACTCTCACTGGGCCTGGCCGCGCAGCCCAGCCCGCCGGTCATCGGCAGCCTGACGACCGGGTCGAAGACGCTCGACACGCCGAAGGCCCCGGACCTGATCACGAAGTCCGTCACGACGAAGACGACCGTGACGGACAAGGACGGCAAGAAGACGGACACTGACACGGCCCAGGTCCTGCCCGACCCCGCCCCGGTGGCCAAGGTGCCGGACCCGCTCAAGGTGCCGGAGACGCCCAAGGCCGAGGACCTGGTCAGCAAGGTCGGCGATGTCATCAAGCGGAGCGAGAAGGTCGAGCTGAAGAAGTTCGAGTACGAGGCCAAGGCCATCGGCATCGAGCCGGCGGAGCGGCTGGCGCAGCAGAAGCGCTACCTCGACCTGCTGGCACAGCTGCGCCGCGAGAACGAGGGGAGCGATACGGCCGACGCCCCCGGCTACCAACTCAACCTGGTGCGGATGCCGGTGAGCGTGTTCCCCGGGTCGCACACCGACCGCGGCCACGGCGCCGAGGTGACGTTCACGATCGACCCCGTCCTGGGCGACGACCTGCTGCCGGTCACCTTCCGCCGCATGGCGACCAACGACCTCGTCGAGCAACTGAGCCTGCCACTGTCGGAGGCGTTCTACGACAAGCCGACCGTCGACCTGTTGAATCCGACCGGCCAGAAGTTCGTGCGGCTCTCGACGCGGCTTTACGAGATGCTCACGGTGCCGGAGTCTCTGCCGGAAGGGAGCGACCCGCCGCGTCTCGGGGAGGCGCGGGCGCTCGTCCAAAGCGTCACTGCGGAGGACTGGAAGGCGATCACGACGAGCGATTTTACGACGCCGGAGTTCAACGAACTCCTCAACGTTTTGAAAGACCCGACGCGCCTGAGGACGCTATCCCCTGCACCGAAGCAGCAACAGCAACAGCGACAACCGACGACGCCGCCGCAAAAGCAGCAGTATCCGCGTGGCGCCGCGGCGCTGAGCAACAGCACTTTTTTCCAGCGTCCGGCCGCCACCCCGTCGGCACCCGCCCCGCAGGGCGGCCCCCGGCGAGCGTCGGCGTCGGGTAACATCAACACTCTCCTCGGGATCTCCTCGCTCTCCTTCGCCACCGGCCTGGACAACCGGCTGGCCTTCCCCACGTCACAGCTCTTTGACGTGTACGGCGAGGCGTTCGTCTACGAGATCGCCTACGCCGCCAAGCAGTCCATCGTCCCGGACGTCAACTACCGCGGCTTCGTCCACCTGCCCGACGTGCAGTCGTTCCTGAAGCAGGAGACGCAGGCCGCCTACCAGTTTCTCGCCAAAAACCCGGAGTTGATGCGCGAGTTCTGCCGCCCGGAACTCGTGCAGGTCGTGCGGTCCCGCCGCGTGCCAGAAGTCACCGCGCGCCGCACCGAGTACCGCGCGAGGGTGGCGGCCATCACCGGCTCCACCCTTCCGCAGGCAAAACTCTACGACAGCGAGGCCTACAAGACCCTCGAACCCCGGCAGTTCAGCGTGACGGCGGCACTAGCGTGGTGCCTGATCGTGGACTCGGCGATGCTCACCGACCGGCTCGTCCGCGACATCCGCGAGACGGCCACCTCGAAAGGCCTGCCGGCCGTCTGCCCGGCGGACGCCTGGCCCGAGTTCTACCTGCCCGAGCCGGACGGCGCCGCCCGGCAGCAGTTCAACGCCTACGTCAAGATGCGCTGGCCGGTCTACGTCTTCGCCCTGGACCCCATGAACCAGGAGGAGAACATCGCCGACAGCCTGAGTACGCGCCGCGAGACGCAACTGGCCCTGGCCGTCGGCTTCACCAACGGGGCCGTCAGCGCCAAGACCTTCCTCAACGCCGCCCGCCGCCTGGAGGCCGAGGTGCAGACGATCGCCCTGACCCGCACGCAGGTCGGCTTCGCCCACGGCGAGAACACCTTCGGCTGGCGCTTCTACCCGCGCTTCCAGACCATGCCGACGCAGACCAACTTCACGGTCCTGTTCCGCGACCAGCTCATCGGCGGCCCGACCAACAACGCCGTCCTGCGGCAGCGCCGCCTCGAACCGGGGCCGCGCGAGTGCGTCGCGCTCGTGATCATGCCGTCGTTCGTGCCGTATGTGTCCATCGACTCGGTCAGCAACTGGTTCCGCCTGCCCGACCCCAAGTGCAAGGTGCTCGACCACACGCAGGCGATGCAGCTCAGCAAGACCGTCAAGACGCTTGAGCGCTGCGAGCACGCCGTCACGGACGCCGAGTGCTACCGCGACGGCGAGTTGAAGCGCCTCCAGACCCGCGTCCAGCAACTCGCCAACCGGCTCCCCGCGCAGTCCGTCACGGTCCCGGTGCCGATCCTCGACACCGTCGGCGGCTTCGAGCTGTTCAGCAACGGCACGTCGGACATGGCCCCGCAACTCTACGGCTTCTACGGCGCGCCCGGCATCGACTCGACGAAGGTGACGACGCTGTTCCTCGTCGGCGACCACTTCAGCCCGTTGCACAGCAAGGTCATCGTCGGCAACCAGACGGTTGGCACCGACGGGCTGCAGATGCTCAGCCGGCAGGTCATGCAGGTGACGGTCCCCGCGGGCGTACTGGGGGTCGACGAGGTGCGCGACGGCAAGCCGCTCAAGTGGGCGCACGCCCACGTCGCCACGCCCTACGGCGTGAGCCGCGAGGTGTATATCCCCATCCTGCTGCCCCCCGAGAAGCCGGCCCAGAAGGTCTCCGCAGGCTACAGCGTGCCGGACAAGACGACGCTGACGGTCCGCTACTGCCAGCAGGGCAGCGACGATTCCGGCGAGCACTTCCTGCCGCAGTACCAGAGCGTGGACCCGACCAAGCTCAAGCTCGCCTGGTCCGACCCGCTCGGGATCGCCCCCGCGTCGGTGAACGTCCGCCTGACGTTCAAGTTCGGCGATGCGACGCTGACCGTGCCGGTGACCGGCCGCGTCCAGGGCGCGACGGTCGGCAGCAAGCCGGACGCCCCGCCGCCGGCCGACGACGCGAAGCCCCCCGAACTCGTCCTGGACGGGGACGCCGTACGGGAAATCGGTACGGAGTTGGTCCGCCAGATTGCGACCCGCGGGCCGCTGCCTTACGCCAAGAACCCGCTCGCCGACGGCCTGACCAGCACCGGCGTCTTCGTCACCCCGTACCCCATCAAGGACCGGCAGACCGCAACCGAGGTCAAGGCGGCCGGCCAGATCAGCATCGTCTTCCAAGCCCAGGGCTGCCCGCCTGAAAAGAAGTGACCCCACTGATGCAAGTGGTCTGTGGCACCCCGGTCCCGTACTCGACGCGAGTGCGGGACCGGAGGGGAGTGTTGGGCCGATAGGGCGAGAGCACCCAACGGGTAATTACGGCTGTAGGACTAGGGTATTACCGCGTGAAAGCGGGCCGCTTGATACCCCATTCTTCGGTTTGCTCCAGCGTCAGATGCGGGTTCCACCGGAGGAACTCCAGAGCCGCCCCGCCCTTGTGATTCAGCCCGCCGTCTAAAAACACCACGACGTTGCTCAGCATGTGCTTGAGCAGGTTCCGCAGGAATCCGACCACGTCATCGCATTCAAAGTCGCCGTCAATCCGCTTGGCGAAATACACCCCAAGCCGCTTGGCCGCCGGCGGCCCGGAACCGAGCCACCCACCTGGCGAGTGTGACCGGGTGGACGCCGAGGAAGGTGGCGACCACCCGCCCTGGAACCGCACGACGGCCAGCCGCCGGCGGGCCTCCAGTTCCTTGGCCGTGCCGCCGCTCCTCATCCGGATGAACTCACAAAACCAGGGCCGGTCGAACAGCCTTGCGTACCTGCCGGTCAGTAGTACCTCTCCGCCCTGCGCCGCATTTACCCGCCCACCTTGCCAGTGTCCCCACCGCCAGTCCTGGGGTCGTGACCCTGCCGCTAGACCGACTCGCGGTACAGCATCGAGTCCGCTTACGCTGCCGATGCCCGGTCATTGGCAACAATTTGGCAACAGGCGTGGCCATTCGGTGCCGACGCGAGTACGATGCGGCAGAAGGCGTTCCGGCGTGGAACGCTATGAATTCTGAGGATTTCAACGCGACAGCAACGCGAGCGGGATATGGCCAAAAGCCTGATAGTCTAGGTTCGAATCCTAGTCGGGTAACTCGATAACTCCGTCCGTCGAATCGACGTCAACCCCTTAATCATCCAGCACTTTCCGACGACCGGCCCTGCTGCGAGCCGGAAAATTCTGGCCCCACAAGCCTCGCCACACTTGGCGAGTTGACGCCTCAAAAGCCGCCGAAAAGCCTCCTCCGGGCGTCTTGCCTGGGGTGGGTATTTACGACCGGTTACCGCAGGTCAGTGAGCGTGCTGAGCTCGACTGCGATTGACTGCAATAATAGATGTCTAGCGAACACGATCGGAGGTCCACCGTGCCGAGTCCCGAAGTCGAGCGGCTTGATTGGTTCGCCCAACGAGAGGAGGAGTCGTATCGCGACGAAGCGCGAAATATCTTGGACAGCTACGCCCACCCTTGGGACATCCTGGCCGAACTTGCCCAGAACGCAGTCGATGCCATCGACGTGAGGGCGGCCGAGAGCGGTTCGCCGACAAACGGGACCATCGAAATCGAGGTAAACGCTGAAACCAGGACCATCCGGTTTAAGGACAATGGGATCGGCATTGGGGAAGCGGACTTGCGACTGGTTTTGAAGCCTCACTTCTCGCGTAAGCGCGGCAAAATATTGCGCGGCGAGAAAGGCGTAGGTCTAACGTACATCGCGTTGACTGGTAACAAATTTGAAATCTTGTCAAAGACTGCCGCATCGACGCATCGGTTATCCGTCCACGGGGCACAAGAATGGGTCTATCAAAACGGTGAGCGGCCGAAGATGGAAATTGGCATCGTCACGCATGACACTGACCGAAAAAACGTCTCATATACGCAGGTCACGGTTACGGCAATTCCGGAAAAAGCTGCAGCGAGTGATGAAGTAGATATCTTTAGCCTAAGTTTTGATCAGTTGGAGTACTTGTTGCGGACGCGGACAGCAATAGGCTGGACGGGGGTACTGTTCGGCACGCAGTTGCAAAACTCAGTCACAGTATCACTGACTGTACGGACTCCGGGTCAGGCGGCGGTGACGAAACTTATCCGATTCGCCTACGCAACGCCCGAAGAACGGCTCCCTTTAAAATCCGTGGTCACTCTGGAAGAGGTCAAGGCACATCTTGCAAGTACTGACGAAAAGAGGATTTATGGGAAAGCAATTCGATACACTCAAATATTCAAAAATAAAGGCGGCAAAGATATACGTATGTACTGTTTACTGAATCCTCGGCATGTGTATATCGAGCAAACCGAGAGTCTCGATCTTCCTGCCGAATTACATGTGCAAGGAGGAATCTATGTCGCAACTAAAGGAATGCCGACTGGCATTATGCTGCAGCCGCCACGAACTGGGAGTTCTGGTTACTGGCCGAATATCTACATGGTCGTGGAGTACGATAACATTACTCTGGACTTAGGTCGTAAGAGTATCACGGCCCCCCGCACGATCCAAATGCTGAGTAGTCAGGCAGCACACGTATTTAATGAAATACAGAAATATATAAAGTACACAATGCGTGAAGATGAGGGGACTCTCGATGCGTTGACGAGCAGCAACGAGTTGCAAAACGAGCTCAACGAAGTTCGCGCCGAAGCGTCCGTAATCTTCGAGGACGATCGCTCGGTGAAGCCAGCCCCAGGTAAGTATCCTGCCCTGCGACTTCCGAAGCAAGAGCAGGATGTCGTTGCTCTCTTCGTAATGATGTTGGCTCGCGGCGCGTTGCCGTATGAGCTCCTCCGTGTGTCGTCAAGTTACCGTTACGACTGCTTCTTGAAGTATCCGCTCCTGTCGAAACCCCTATACATTGTCGCTGAATTCAAGCTACATGGCGAAGCGATCCTAAGCGATCTCGTAGACGCAAAGGTAAGATACGGACAGCTCAATTTATTAATCTGCTGGAAGATGGACGAGGCGAAGTTACGAGGTAATGGTTTCGTGATTGACGCAGTACGCGGCAAGAAAAACGAGCTCCCCGGAGCGACCCACAAACTATCCTTTCCAATGTCAGCTGGGATCAAAGATCAGCCGATCGCCGTGATCTGCCTCTCGGAACTCATGCCCACTTCTTGAATGTGTTAGGCCGTGTGGACAGGTCTCGGTTTTTCGCTAGCTTTTAGGCACTCCACGAGGGTTTGCCATGCGCCGCCACGAGATCTCGGACGCCGACTGAAAGCGGGTTCGGGCGCTGTTGCCGAGCCGCCCCGGCCCGGTCGCCCCGGCTCCTCGGCGCAGATGGCGTACACCCGCCCGGCCT
>JAYTSV010000206.1:0-13555 GCA_043745465.1 Fimbriiglobus sp. | reverse complement strand
TCGCTGGTCGTGTACGTGTACTTCTCTTGCTTCGTCTCTTGGCGGTACTTGGTCACCGTCTGGGTCGTCATGACCGGGGCGGCGGCGGCCGTGCCGCAGTCGCCGGTGGCCGTGCCGCACGGGGCAGGAGCGGCTTCGCAGGCCGCGGGGGCCGGGGCGGCGCAACTGCCGCACGAGCCGCCGGCACCACCGCGGAACAGCTTGCCGCCGAACGCGGAGGCCGTCGCCGGGGTGAGGGAGAACCAGGCCGCGGCACCGAGAACGGCTGCCGTAAGAACGCGTCGCTTCATCGAAGTCTCTCCAGGTGTGAATCAAACAGGGTCGGCTTCGGAATCCGTTACCGGGGGCGACCAACCACGTGTGCTGAGGATTAGGCCCGGCCGAGCATCTTGCCCAGTTCGCCGGGATCACCTATTACGAACCCAAGGATAGATATCCTCAACCGGCACGACAACCACATCTCAGCCAAACTGTGCATTTTTTCTATCCCCCCGCGCCGGTTCTGCCAACCTCGCCCGGAATATCGCCGTTTCGATCTGGTTTGCGTAGGCTTTCGGTGTGCCGCCGCCCGACGGGCTTCACCACCCGGGGCGGGGAATTTTCCCGCCCCGCTCGTCCCATTTCCTGTGTCGAGGTGCCTCAAATGTTTCGTTCTCGCAACGGTTTCCGCCTGGGTCTGACTGCGCTCGCGGTCGCAATTCTCGGCTCGGGTGCCGCCCCCGCCCAGGACAAGGGTGCCGACAAAGCCCCCGCCGACGGCTGGGTCTCGCTGTTCAACGGCAAGGACCTGACCGGCTGGAAGATTCACCCGAAGGCGAACGGCGCGTTCGCCGAGATCATCCCCAAGAAGAACGGCGACACCCTCGTCGGGTACGACGCCAAACTCAAGGACGGCAGCGTCGTCCCGCTGTGGCAGGTCAAGGACGGCCTGCTCATCGGGTCCGGTCCGAGTAGCCACCTGTTCAGCGAGAAGAACGACTACACCGACCTCGTCTTCCGCGTCGAAGCGATGATCAACGACAAGGGGAACTCGGGCCAGTACTTCCGGGCCAAGTTCGAGGGCGGCTTCCCGCCCGGGTACGAGGTGCAGATCAACGCCACCGGCGGCGACGCCATCAAGACCGGCTCGCTCTACCCCGACGGCCGCACGAAGTTGAAGGACCACAAGAAAGAAATCTGCGTCATGAACGCGGCCGCACATAAGCCCGGCGAGTTCTTCACGCAAGAAGTGACGGCGGTCGGCAACAAGATCGCCATCAAGGTGAACGGCAAGACGACGGTCGAGTTCACCGACCCCGACTCGACGTACACGAAGGGCCACTTCGCCCTGCAAGGCCACGACCCGGGCACCGTCGTCACGTTCAAGAAGGTCGAGTACAAGCCGCTGACGAAGTAACCGGCCCCGCCGCAGGCGAATCGTGTTAGCCCGACGCGCCAG
Organism: Fimbriiglobus sp.; assembly: GCA_043745465.1. Lineage (GTDB taxonomy): Bacteria > Planctomycetota > Planctomycetia > Gemmatales > Gemmataceae > Fimbriiglobus. The sequence continues at coordinate 12,117 of JAYTSV010000206.1, read as the reverse complement.
CGAGGGACGCACAGGTCGTTGACGGTGTCCGCGGTCGTCGGCGAAATGGCCCACGTCCCGAACGTCGTCAACGACCTGTGCGTCCCTCGCTGGCGCTTCGGACTAACGGGACCGTTAGGCCGCAGCCGGCTTGCCCCGGAGTCGCAGGTTCACGAACTCGACGCCGACGGCGAAGGCCATGGCGAAGTAGATGTACCCCTTATTGATGTGCTGGCCCATCCCCTCGGCGACGAGGATGACGCCGATCAGGATGAGGAAGCTGAGCGCGAGAATCTTGATCGTCGGGTGCTTGTCCACGAACCGGCTGATCGGGCCGGCGAACCCGAGCATCACGAGCATGGCCAGGACCATGCCGGTGACCATGACCCAAATGTCGTTCACCATGCCGATCGCGGTAATCACCGAGTCGAGCGAGAAGACCACGTCCACCAGGGCGATCATGACGATGACCCGCAGGAACGAACTCCGCGCCGGCGGGGCCTCGCCCGACTTCGCGCTCTCGACCTTTTCGTGCATCTCGAACACGCTCTTGCCGATCAAAAACATCCCGCCGGCGAGCAACACCAGGTCGCGCCACGAGATGCCGCGGGCCTCGGCGGTGTCCAGGAACGGCAACTCCGGGAGCGTGAAAACGGCCCGCGTCAGGCCCATCAGGGTCGAGAGGCCGAACAGGAGCAGCAGGCGGGTGCCCAGCGCCGCGGCCAGGCCGATCTTGCGGGCGCGGGGCCGCTGCTCCTCGGGCAGTTTCCCGGCCAGGATCGCCAAGAAAATCACGTTGTCCACGCCCAACACGATCTCCATGACGGTCAGCGTCAGCAGCGCGACGATCGACCCGACGATCGACCCGTCCTTCGGCTGGAGGAACTTGACTTCGATCGCGTCCGCGAGCCGGACGGTCACCGGCTTCCCGTCGGCCGGCTCGACGGTCATCGTTTCGATCAGCAGGGGGCCGTGCAGGTGCGACTTGTCGGCGAGGGTGACGTTGGCCACGACAGTGGTTTGCGGGGCCACCGGCGGGGTCAGGTCGAACCGCTTGATCTTGGCCACGTCGAGTTCGACGACGCCGTAGTCGGCCTGGAAGCGGATCGTCTTCGCCGCGTACCGGCCGGCGACTTTCGTCCCGTCGAGGGTTTCGATTTCGACGGCGACTGAAGCGGCGGCGGGGGCCGGTGCGGCGACCGCACCGGGGGCTTCGTCGCCGCGGACCGACCACGACAGTAGCCCGGAAACGACGATCCCAATTGCGAACGTGGCCAAGACGCGGCGGACCTGCATAAATCACCCCGGGCGGACGGCGGACGGCACTCCACGTTGCTTAGCCGGCCGCGTGCCAACGGCGACCGGGGCGGCGCGAAATAGGGGGAATCCTCCGGGGACGGTCGCGGCGGTTTTGCGGGGAGTTCCGGCCCGCCGGCCCGAATCCCGATTCGCGCCAACAATCGGGCCGGGCGGTGTGTTGAGTTGGTTGACAGGCCCCGGCGGGGCGTGATACCGTGTGCGGCTTGCGACGACCTCACTGTCCCGACGACCGGACTCTCCGAATCGCGTAGGATACCTTCAATCACACTCCGACTCGCCCGCCCGGGGACACCCCCGGCCGCACGAGTCCGACACCTGGGCGGACACTGATCATGGCGATTCCCATCGGCGTCTGGGGCATTGATATCGGCCAGTGCGCCCTCAAGGCTCTCCGCATGGAGATGATCGACGGCAAGCCGACGGCCACCGGGTACGACTTCATCGAGCACGCGAAAATCTTGTCCCAGCCGGACGCCGACCCCGAGGCGTTGACCCGGGAGGCGCTCGAGAAGTTCTTCTCGCGCAACCCCATCGGCAAGGACGAGATCGCCATCAGCATCCCCGGCCAGAGCGGGCTGGTGCGGTTCGTCAAGCTGCCGCCGGTCGAGGAAAAGAAGATCCCGGACATCGTCAAGTTCGAGGCCAAGCAGCAGATCCCGTTCCCCCTCGAAGAGGTCGTCTGGGACTTCCAGAAGATCGGCGGCGGGGAGACCGTCGGCGGGTTCGCCATGGAGACGGAGATCGGCCTGTTCGCCATGAAGCGCGACATCATCTCGAAGCACCTCGGGCACTACGTCGGCACCGGCGGCGAGGTCCACTACGTCCAGATGGCCCCGCTCGCGCTGTGCAACTTCGCCACCTACGAACTCTTGAAGAAGGGTGGCGCGGACGCCCCGCCGCCCGAGGAAACGACCGACGACACGCCGCGCGGCAAGAAGCGGTGCGTCGTCGTCCTGGACATCGGCACGGACAGCTCGAACCTCATCATCACCGACGGCGGCAAGATCATCTGGCAGCGGCCGGTGCCGCTGGGCGGCAGCCACTTCACCCGGGCGTTGACCAAGGAGATGAAGCTCACCTTCGCCAAGGCCGAGCACCTGAAGCGGAACGCGGCCAAGTCCCCCGACCTGGCCCAAATCCTCCGGGCGTTGCGGCCGGTGCTGACCGAGTTCGTCGGCGAAGTCCAGCGGTCCCTCGGCTTCTTCACGAACACCCACCGGGACTCGCACATCGCCTACCTCGTCGGCCTCGGCAGTGCGTTCAAGCTGCCCGGCCTGCAGAAGTACCTGGCCGAGAAACTGTCGCTCGACGTGCGCAAGCCGGCGAAGTTCGACCGCATCGTCGGCGACTCGGTCCTGGGCGACCCGAACTTCGCCGACAACATGCTGACCTTCCCGATCGCCTACGGCCTGGCGCTGCAAGGCCTCGGCCAGTCGCGGTTGCTCACGAACCTGCTGCCCGGCGAGGTGCGGACCGACCGCATGATCCGCGCCAAGAAGCCGGCCGTGGCCGCCGCGACCGCCGCGTTCCTGGCCGGGGTGGCGATTTTCGCCCTCGGGTCCGGGTCGCAACTGTCGGCGGTGAACGACAAGTCGATCGCCGCGGCCGACGACAAGGGCAAGGCCGCAATCGCCTCCGCGACGGCCCAAGAGACCGACTTCAACAGCAAAAAGACGGGCATCGAGACCGGGCAGAACGAGATCAAGGCGATCGTGGTCGGCAACGACGAACGGCTGAACTGGGTGCGGATGCAGGAGGTCCTCTCCGCCGTCCTGCCGCGGCCCGGGTACATCGACGCCAAGACCGGCGAGGACATCGGCAAGTCGAACCTGTACGAGTCGTTCAAGCTCGGCGACGGCACGACGTTTAACCAGCGGACCTTCTGGGACACCGACGGCGGCCGGCGGGCGTCCGAGAAGTACCGCGAGAGGCTGTCGTCCGGCATCCCGCTCGAAAAGATTCTCGACGACGATCAGTCGCAGTACCTGGCGATGGTCAACCTCGAAACCGTCTACTGCCGGTACGTCCCGGACGTGAAGGCCTTCTACGAGAGCGCCGACCGCTTCGTGCTCGACAAGTTCGTCCGCGACATCGCCGACGACATGATCGAGAGCGAGGTCGAGGTGGACGAGGCCAACAAGCGCAAGAAGCCGAAGGTCGCCTTCGAGGGCACCAACACCGGCGGCTGGGTCTTCGAGCTGCGCGGCTACACGTACCACAAGGACACGAACAACTTCGTCAAGCGGGCGTTGCTGCGGAACGTGCAGCGGTTCGGCGCGTTCGCCGAACAGGGCAACCCGACCAAGCGGGTCGATTCGGTCATCGCCGGGGCGGCCGACCCGGTCGGGCCGGTGGGCGAGGGGGACGCCAAGAAGCCGAGCGTCAGCCACGCCTTCCTGATGGTCGTCGGCAACAGCGCGACGCCGACGCTGCCGACCAACTTCACCTACATCAACACCTCCTACGTCGATACTCTGGTCGGCGGAACGGGCGGCGGCGGCATGGGCGGCGGCATGGGCGGCCGCATGGGCGGTATGGAAGGCGGCCCGGGCGGACCGATGGGCGGGATGCCCAGTCCCGGTGCCGCCGGGGGCGAGGGTGGTGCGGCGGCAGCCGGCCCCGTCGCTCCGCCGTGGTCCCCGTTGATGTCCGGTGGCACGGCCGGCGGCGCGGGCGGCTTCGGCGGTGCTGAAGGCGGCATGAGCCGCGGAGGAGGCATGTCGGTCGGCGGCGGCATGGGGAGCGAGGGCGGTCCGATGCCCTCGTCCGGTGGGATGCCCGGGATGCCCGGGATGCCCGGGCCTGGTGGGATGCCCGGGATGATGCCCGGGGGGCCTGGCGGAATGTCCGGCAGTCCGCCGGCTGTGGCACCGCCGGCCGGCAAAGGCGCGAACGCGCCGAAACCGCGGACGGAGTTCGTCCTGTGCTTCGTCTGGCGCGAGCCGACCCCGACCGACCCGACGCCGACCGGCGTCACCCCGTAAGGCCCGCGTCGATTCTCTGGACCTGAGACAACCCGGCGTCCGCTCCGCACCCCCTGGCCCCGTCGAGTCCGACCGATGAAAACCGAAGTCCTCAAAAAGAACATCTTCTGGATTCTGGCGGGCGTCGCCCCGTTCCTGACGTTCCTCACCTTCCTGTTCGTCTTCCTCTTCGTCGGCGGGGAAGTGGCCACGAAGTCCGAGGCCATCACGAAGGACCTGACCGACCTGGGCAGTAAAAAGGCCAAGGGCGTCAAGGGCCTGGGCACGATGGACAAGCAGAAGGACGTCATCGCCCAACAGAAGCAGAAGCTCTGGGAGGCCAACTGGGACCAGCAACTCAAGCTGTTCACCTGGCCGACCTCGTCCAACGGCGACCTGAAAGCGTTCGAGCAGAAGTACCAGAAGTTCGGCGAGAAGATGTCGATCTTCAACGACGAATTCTCGACGTTCAAGACGAAGTCGGTGTACGAGGGCGTCTACGAGCGCCTGGCCGAGAGCATCAAGCCGACGCTCTTCCAGAACAACAACTGGCGCGGGGTGCTCCGCCACGTGTCGGACTGGACCGACAAGACGCCGACGAACAACCAGGTCTGGCTCGCTCTGGAAGACATGTGGGTGCAGAAGGGGTTGCTCGACCCGATCGTCGCCGTGAACGCCAGCGCCGCCGTGTTCGCCCCGCTCGACGACGGCAAGGACCCGCTCAAGCGGAAGTTCCGCAGCCGCGTCTGGGACCTCGACCTCGAAGTGCCCAAGGAGGGCAAGCAGGCGGGCAAGATCATCCTCGCCAAGCTGACCAACCGCACCGACCGGATGCAACTCCTCGGCAACGGCAAGACGATGAACTTGAAGGTCTGGCTGGCCGACGGCGGCACGCCGATCCTGTTCCGCATCGAAGCGGCGTTCCTCAAGGCCAACGAGGTCATGGAGGTCAAATCGGTCCCCAACCTGCACGGCATCCCGGACGGCACCGAGGTGAAAAAGCTGGCCCGAGTCGAGCAGATCCTGGACGCCCGCACGGTGCCGATCCGCCGCATCGACGTGGTGCAATTGAGCAAAGTGGACGCGCGGCACGCCGCCGCCGCCCTCAAGCAGCCGAAGTTCATCCCCGAGGACGCCGTGGTCGATACCACGGGGGCCGGTGGCATGTCCGGCGGGTCGAGCGAAGGCGGTCTTCCCGGCGGCTCGGCGGCGATGATGAGTGGCCCCCGCGGTGCCGGTGGCCTCGGCGGAATGGGAGGCGGAGCGGCCGCGAACGTCGGCATTCCGACCGCCGTCCTCGACGGCAACAAGAAGCGGTACATCGACGTGACCGACCAGGTCCGCCGGATGCCGGTCGGCATGGTGCTGGTCGTCGATCAGATGTTCCTCCAGGACACGCTCGTCGCCTTCGCCAACTCGTCGCTGCGTTTCCAGGTCACGCAGTACCACTGGAAGCGGTTCCGCGGAACCCTGTCGAACGCGACCGACCCGTCCGGCGGAGGCGGCGAAGGCGAACTGTCCGGCAACCCCGGGATGAGTGGGATGATGCCCGGCGGCCCGGGCGGGATGATGCCCGGCAACCCCGGGATGAGTGGGATGATGCCAGGTGGCCCGGGCGGGATGATGCCCGGTGGCCCGGGCGGGATGATGCCCGGGCGGAGCGGGTTCAGCCCCCCTGGCGGGAGTGTTGGCGAGGGCGGGTTCGGCGGCGGGAGTTTCGGGGGCGGGTTCGGCGGGAGCGGCGGGGCCGCGGTCACCGAAGCCCAGGCGTCCTCGGGCCTCGTCGAGTTGACCGTGTACGGCATTATCACCCTGTACGAGAAGTACGACACCAAAGTCACCGACGGCACGGCCCCGCCGGCCCCGCCGCTCCCGCCGGTCGTCCCGACGCCGGCCAAGCCGCCCACACCGCCCGCGAACAAGGACGGCGATTGAGTCGATGTCCGACGCTCCTCCTCACCACCAACGAACTTTCCAGCCGCGGGAGTCCCGATCATGGTCAAGCCGAACTTTCAAGAAATCCTGCTCAAGAAGGGCGACAAGATCGCCCTCGGCGTCGGGGCGGCTCTGGTCGGCGGCCTGAGCCTGTGGGGCGTGACCAACTTCGCCACGGCCGACAGCCCGAGTTCGCTGGTCAAGCAGTTCGACTCTAAGGCGGCGGCGCTCAAGTCGCAGATCGCGGCCGAGGGGACCGACGCCCCGGACCTGCCGGCCTGGGTCATGAAGGGGGCGGACAAGGTCGCCATCAACCCCCAACTCTTCGCCACGTCCGGCTTGCCCTTCGAGACGGTCGATAAGCCGGACACGCTGCGGCAGAACCCCCGCGTCCTGTGGATCGACGACGTTCAGTTCGACTTCATCCGCTTCCCGATGCGGGCCAACGACATCCGCACCCTGGACGACGGCAGCGTGTCCGTCGGCTACCCGACCGCCAAAGCCAAGGTCGAAACCGACCCGGCGACCTTGGCCAAGAACAACCGCCTCGTTTTCGATCGGAACGGGCAGAAGGCCCCCCCGTTGAACCGCACCGCCCCGCGCCCCGGTGGAACGCCGGGTGGGATGCCCGGTGGAACGCCGGGCATCCCGCCCGGTGGAACGCCGGGCGGGATGCCCGGAGGGATGCCGGGCGGGATGCCCGGAGGAATGCCGGGCGGGATGCCGGGCGGAGGCGGGCGGATGCCGGGCGGAATGCCGGGCGGAATGCCGGGCGGTTTCGGCGGCGACGGTTCGGTTGGCAGCCAGCGCGACGACCAGACGATCGCGTACACGACCCCGGCTGAGATCGTCAAGCGGGGCTTGCGAGTGGCCGAGACGATTTACCCGCTCCGGGCCGTCGTCGTCACCGCGACCTTCCCCATCAAAAAGCAGATCGAGGAGATCAAGCAGGCGCTGCGGGCCAAGACGAACGAAGAAGCGGTGATGCTCGCCTCGGTCGGCGGTAGCCCCGGCCCCGTGTTCGCGGGGTTCGACGTGGACCGCCGCATCCTGGCCCCGGGCACCACCTGGTCCGAGTGGGCCGCCTACGACCACAAGGCCGAGTACCTCTCCAAAATCCACTCGCGGGCCATCGACACCGTACCGCCGGACAGCGGTTATCTGTCGTACTTCGTCCCGCCCGCAGACCAGGAGATGGTCTACCCGTTGCCCGTCTTCGCGGACGGCCTCGGCGAGTACAAAAAGATCACGATGAAGGCGATCGTCGATCAGACCTCCAAGCTCACCCAACTCAACATACCGAAGCCGACGCAGTCCGACCTCGAAAAGAGGTTCGGCGGCCAGGGGGGCACCGGCATCAACCCGTTCGCTCCCCTCACCGGCGGCGGAAACGCCGGAGCCGGTTCGAGCGGGATGATGCCCCCCGGCGGGATGATGCCCCCCGGCGGGATGATGCCCGGTGCGAGCGGACGCATGCCGCCGGGCGGGATGATGCCCGGTGGCCCGGGCGGGACGACGCCCCCCGGCGGGATGCCCGGGGGGACGCTGGTCAACCAGCCGAACCCGATCGACGCGATCATCGATCACACGCTGTTGCGGTTCATCGACTCGGACGTGCTGCCCGGGTACAGCTACCAATACCGCGTCAAAGTGAAGATGCGGAACCCGAACTTCGGCCAGCCGACCAAGGTCAGCCAGCCGGACTACGCCAAGCGGGAAATCCTCGAAGGCCCGGCGGTCGAAATCCCGGAAATCTTCACCGTCCCGACGGACAACTTCTTGTACGCCCACGACTCGGCCGAGTACGCCGAGTCGTCCACGAAACTCGTCGAGAGCTACGGCAAGGAGTCGGCGTTCCGCAAGTTCCTGGAAGTGGACGAGGTGAACGCCGGCCGCCGGGCCGTCGTCGAAATGCAGCAGTGGAAGGCCGGGGTGCGGCTGGAAGGCACCTCCAACAAGTCCGAACCGGTCGGCACCTGGATCGTCGCCAAGATTCCGGTCGCCCCGGGCGAGTTCATCGGCAAGCGGCAGTTCCTCGAACTGCCCCTGTGGTCGGGCGGGCTGGGGAACTACGTCCTCCGCGAACTCGGCACGAGCCTGAAGATCGCCGGCATCAAGGACCCGAAGCACCAACCCCGCGGGTGGCCGCTCCAGTTCCGCACGGCCAGCGTTCTCGTCGATTTCGAGGGGGGCAAGACGAAGGTCCGCGTCGGCGACCGCGAGGTGGCCGACGAGGCCGACAGCGAACTCCTGGTCGTCCAACCGGACGGCAAACTGATGGTCCTCAATAGCGGCGTGGACGGGGCCAACCGCGACCGCAAGGAGCGCGACACCGTCTGGACGGAGTGGGTCGCCCGCGTGAAAGAGCGCCGCGACGTGACCGCACCGGGCGGCGGCATCCCGGGAGCCCCCGGCGGCGGCTTCGGCCGGCCGGGGAACTAACTCCGCGACGCTCACGACGCCGAAGGCCGGGGAATCCTCCCCGGCCTTCGGCCATTCACTCCCCGAGAGCCGACGCGATGACCTGGATCGACACGCACGCCCACCTGGACGACCCCCGGTTCGCCGCCGACCTGCCGGCCGTACTCGCCCGCGCCGCCGCCGCCGGACTCGACCGCGTCCTGACCATCGGCGTCGATCTGGCGACGAGCCTGGCGGCCGTGCGGCTCGCCGAGGCGCACCCCGTGCTCGCCGCCGTCGTCGGCATCCAGCCGAACCACGCGGGCGAAGTGGCCGACGGGGACTTCGAGCAAATCGTCCGCCTGGCCGGCCACCCGCGGGTCGTCGCCGTCGGCGAAACGGGCCTCGACCGGTATTGGGACCGCGCCCCGTTCGCCGCGCAACTCGACTTCTTCGCCCGGCACCTCGCCCTGGCCCGGGCGTGCGGCAAGCCGGTCGTGATCCACTGCCGGGACGCGGAGGCGGACGTGGTCGCCGTGCTCCGGGCCGAGGTCGCCGCGCACGGACCGGTCGCCGGGGTCATGCACTCGTTCAGCGGCGACGCGGCGACGGCGGCGGCCTGCCTGGCGTGCGGGGTCCACGTCTCGTTCGCGGGGATGGTGACGTACAAGACCGCCGACGCGATCCGGGCGGCGGCGAAGGTCGTGCCCCTGGACCGCTTGCTCGTCGAGACGGACAGCCCGTACTTGGCCCCCGTGCCGCAGCGCGGGAAGCGGAACGAGCCGGCCCACGTCGTCCACACCGGGGCGTGCCTGGCCGACGTACTCGGGGTGACCGTCGCCGACCTGGCCGCCGCGACGACGGCCAACGCCCGCCGCCTGTTCGGCCTCGCGTCGCCGAGTGTCTAATTCGCCCCCGCGCCCGAGCCAAACCATGCCCGCCGAGTTGCCCCCGTACACCGTCGTCATCCCCGTCTTCAACGGCGAACGGTACGTCCGCCGGGCGGTCGCGTCGGCCGTCGCGCAGACTGTGCCGGCTGCGGAAATCCTGGTCGTGGACGACGGCTCGACGGACGCCAGCGCGGACCTCGCCGGACTGCACCCAGGCGTCCGCGTCTTGAAGCACGCCGCGAACAGGGGATTATCGGCAGCCCGGAACACGGGTATTGCCGCGGCGGCCACCGGCCTCGTCGCCCTGCTGGACTCGGACGACGCCTGGGACGCGGACAAAATGGCGCGGCAACTGCCAGTGTTCGCGGCCCGGCCGGACGTGGCAGTCGTCTTCTGCGACTTCCGGGCGGTGAACGAGCGGGGCGAGAAAGTCGGCTGGCAGGGCGGGACGCGCGACCGCGTGGCGAAGCTCGGCCTGACCTTCGAGCTGGCGGCGGGGGACGCCTCGATTCTCGTCGGCTCGACGACCGAGGCGTTGATCCGCGAGACCTCGTTCATCCACCCGTCGTCGATCGTCGTCCGCCACGCCGCGTTCGCCGCGGCCGGGCCGTTCGACGCGAGTTACCGGTACGCCGAAGACCTCGAAATGTGGATTCGCCTGTCGGCCGTCGGGCGCACGGCCTACGTCGATCGTAACCTCGTGACGATCGAAGTCCGCCCGGACAGCCTGGGCCACCAGACGGCCAAGATGGCGAAGCACCTGACCGACCTGTACGCCACGCTGCCGGCCCGCTTCCCGGACGCGACCCCCGAGACGAAGCGGGCGGTCGCGGCGTTCCTCAAGCGCGAGTGCGCCGGACTGGCCTGGCACCACCGCGAAGCGGGCGACCGGCCGCTGGCCCGCGACTACTACCGGCGGTCGCTGGCCGCCGGCTGGTCCATGCGGACGTTCCTCGGCTACCTGCGGTCCTACGTGAAGTAACCTGGTCAGGCGAGTTGCAGGGTACCGCGGGTGACGCCGAGTTGGTTCAGCACTTTCAACGGCCGCCAACTGGCCTGCCCGCCGACCTGGCCGAGCATCACCCGGGTGTAGTGCTCCAGCAGCGGGCCGACCTGGGCCGGCGTCTCGCGGAGCAGGTCGATGCGGAAGCGGCTCACGCCCAGGTCGCGCATCCGGCCGACGTACTCCGCCGCCGACTGGGCGACACTGTTGAACACGGTGTTGCGGCAGCCGGTGTCCGGGTGGACGGGGAAGTTCGCCCCGACGCGGTCGCGCAACTCGACGACGTGGGTTTCGCACGGCCGGCCGCAGTCGCGGTGGTCCTTGCCCGTCGAGAGGAAGGCGGCGAAGACGCAGTGCTCCATGTGAAACATCGGCATGTGCTGGTGAATCACCGGCTCGAACTTGGTCGCGTCCGACGCCCGCATCAGCCCCTGGAACTGCTCCCAGTTCAGGTCGTAACTCGGCGTCAGCCGCGTCAGCCCGGCCTTCAAGAACACGTCGGCGGTGCGGTGGTTGGCGACGTTCAGGCTGAAGTCGCCCAGCAACTCGGCGGCCGGCAACTGCTCGCGGAAGTACCCGATCGACGCCAGGTTGCGGACCAGCACGGCGGCGGGGTTGGCCCGCACGACCATCGCGGCGAAGCCGTCTTCCGTCGGCTTCCAGACGCGCAGCGGGGCGACGGCCAACGGCACCCCGGCGGCCCGGGCGATCTCGACCGCCTCCTTGTACCGGCGCAAGTCCTCGAAGTCCGCCACGACCAGCGCCGGCGTCGGCAAGCCGTCGGGCTTCCAGGCCAGCACCGCGTCGAGTTGGGCAAGGTTGCGGACCAACACCGTCAGCCGGCAGTCGGCCGCTTGTGCCGCCGCGTTCCGGGGGGGAGCGGGGGCCGACGCCGGGCGGGTGGCGTGCCGGACGACCCGCCGGGCGACCAACGCGGCGGCGGCCACGCGGCGCAAGTCGTTGACCACCGACTTCGGCACCAGCACTCCGTCGGGCAGCGTCAGCGTCAGTCCGGCCAGTTCGAACGGCGTCTCGCCCAGTCGGGCGAGCGGGCCGCGAATCTCGTCGGCCGTCGTGCCGCGCTGCCGGGCGACTTCGAGCGGGCCGGGCCACGCCGCGGTGACCGTGCGACCGGCGTCGTCGGTCAGTGTCAACGTGAGCGGGCCGCCGAGGTCGCCGGCGAGCGCGGCCGTCACGGGCACGCGGCGGTGCGGGCGGTCCTGCGAGTACGTCTGTTCGAGCCGCTTCATCAGCGCCGGGTCGGCCGTCTTCCAGACCTCACAGCCGACCGGGACGCGGCGCAATTCGAGGGCGTCGGCGGCGAAGCGGACTTCGACGGCGGTCGAAGTCCCCGGCACCGGCAGCACCTCCCAGACGCGCCCGCCCGGCTCCTCCTCGGCCGGCCGGCCGAGGTCGAAGAGCAGGCCGTCGCCCGGCTTGACCGTGTCCGGCAGCGTCTCGGCGAGTTCGATGCGGACCCCCCGGCCGCTGACGCTCAGCACCCGGCCGAGCTTGACGCCGCGGCTCTTGGGGAAGCGGCCGCGGACGAGCTTCTGGTGATCGACCCCGTCGAGGAAGCCGTGCGTCAGGCCGCGGCTGAACGTCTGCGCCAGGTCGAGTTGTTCGC
>JAYTSV010000205.1:0-43986 GCA_043745465.1 Fimbriiglobus sp. | reverse complement strand
CGGCAGACGATGCTGTTCTCGGCGACGATGCCGCCGCGCATCGCCGCGATGGCCGAGAAGCACCAGAAGAAGCCGACCCGCGTCGAGATCGCCAAGGTTCAGACGGCCCCCGGCGAGGCCCCGCAGGTCCGCCAGACGGCGTACTTCGTCCACCGCGACCACAAGATCGCGGCGATCGCCCGAATCATCGACTTCGAGAACCCGTCGGCGGCGCTAGTGTTTTGCCGCACCCGCATGGACGCCGACGGCGTGTCGGACACGCTCAACGAGCGCGGCTACAAGCCCGAGTCGCTGCACGGCGGCCTGTCGCAGGAGCAGCGCGACCGCGTCATGAAGAAGTTCCGCAACGGCGCGGTCAACCTGCTCATCGCCACCGACGTGGCGGCCCGCGGCCTCGACATCCACCACCTGTCGCACGTCATCAACTTCAGCGTCCCGGAGTCGCCGGAGACGTACGTCCACCGCATCGGCCGCGTCGGTCGGGCCGGCCGCGAGGGCGTCGCGATTACGATGGTCGAACCGCGCGAGCAGTTCCAGTTGCGCAACATCGAGCGGATCGTCAGGAGCCGCATCAACGTCGAGACGCTGCCCAACGTCGCGCAGTTGCAGGCCAAGCGGCTCGAACGGACCCGCAACGAGATTCAGGAACTCGTCGAGGCCGGCGGCCTCGAAGAATACAAGTCGGTTCTGGAACCGCTCATCGGCAAGAAGTTCTCGATCGTCGATCTGGCGCTCGCCGCGGTGAAGTTGGCCCACTCGGCCGGCAAACCGGACGACCTCCCCGAAGAGATCCCCGTGCCGATGATGGGCAACAGCCGGCCCAGCAACGGCCCCGGCTACGGCCAACAGCGCGGCAACGACCGCGACCGCCGGCCGCAGGGCCAAGGCAGCTTCACCGGCGGCAACTACAGCAGCGGCCCGAGCGACCGGCCGACGAATCCGCCCATGAGCAATGGGGGCAACGGCGGCGGCAGCTTCAACGCCGGTCCCGGACCCGGCCCGCGGACGGCGGCCCGCGGCATGGCCCGCATCTTCATCAGCGCCGGCCGCGACGTGGGCGTGACGCGTCGCGACATCGTCGATGCCATCGAGAGCGAAGTCGGCATCGGCTCGCGCGACATCGGGCCGATCGACATCGCCGAGCGCTTCACCCTCGTCGATGTGCCCGGCGAGGTGAGCGACTTCGCCATCGAGTCGCTGTCGGGCATCCGCCTCCGCGGCCGCAAGGTGACCGCGCGGCACGACCGGGCCGTCGGCGGCGGCGTCGATCAGCCGGCCGGCTAATGTTGAGACACGCTGGGCGATTGTTGTGCAGCGCGCCGAATATCAATCAGCGCGGAAACGTACAGATTCCGCGCGAAAACACCACAAATCACAGTGCTCTCGCAGTGTTCGCTGAATTGGCATCCTGTTTGCTTTTATGATATTTACGCCTCGCGGCTGGTCCGGCGATCGTGACGAACGACTTGTCAGAAGGGGGGCGGCCCGACTGACAACTGTTCGGCACGACGCCGCAGTCGCGGGGTCTTTTCGTGGGCTCAGTCGTCCGAGTCGGCGGGCCTCGCGTGCAGCGGGATCGCCGCGTTCGCCATCATCCCACACACGGCACTCAACGCGAACGCCGACGCCCCGGTGAGCAGCGCCAAGTTCCAGCCGGCGTTGGCCGCGACGACCCCCATAACGAACGGGGCGACGCCCGCGCCGAAGTTGCCCCACATGTTGCCCCAGCCGAGGACCGGTCCGACCTGCTCGCCGCCGGTGTCTTGGGCGAACGCCCAGACCGCCGGCATGCCGAAGTCCTGGCAAATAGCAACGAGCGCGAGCGCCGCGACGAACATCCACGCCTCCGGCAGCCACGGGCTGACTCCCATCAGCACGACGCACGGCAGCTTCATGCCGCCCATCGGCAGTGCCCTGCCCCACCACTTGCCGGAGCGCCCCGTCAGCCAGTCGGTCGTGACGCCGCCGGCGAGCATGCCGAACGCCGCGAGGAACAGCGGCACCGTCGTCATCAGGCTGCGCTGGTCGAGCGGCACATGGTAGCGGTTCTCCAGGAAACGCGGCATCAAGGTAATGAGGAACACCCAGCCGTAGTTCGAGAAGAACGACATGCCGCAGTACAGCCACTGGTTACGACTGGCGACGAGCGCTCGCCACGGGACCGCAAACGAACGCACCGGCGGCTTCGGGGCCATGCCTTCGTCGATAAACTTGGCTTCAGCCGCGCTAACCCACGGATGTTTGCGGGGCGAGTCGCGGACGACGAGCCAGACCACGACGCCGACGATGACGCCGAGGAGGCCGTAACTGAGTAGTGCGGGCCGCCAACCCTTACCGTGCAGCTTGCGGATTGCGTCGTAGGACACAGCCTCGACGACAAGTCGGCTTAGTCTTTCTGACTCCGCGACTGTCCTCTCTTGTACCGGTTTGTCGTAAATTATGCGGGCGTCGTAGGTTAACGGGATCGCGTACTTCTCAACTTCAGGAAGAATATTCTCCTCGCCTCGAATGTAACGGTTTGTAGCCTGTGCGAGTTGTTCCTTCGTCTCCCATGTGGCCCATAACATCATCGTTGTCTTGCCGTCTGGACGCCGTCCAATTGTCATATCGCTGACGTTAAGATCATCCGCCGTGACTGTCGCCGACGTTGAGAGTGGCACGAAGGCGATGATCAGGAAGCCGGTCAACCCCGTCGCCACCGCGCCGCCGAAGCGGCCGCCGAAGGTGACGACGCTGTTCGCCAGGCCGCGGCGGCGGTCGGGAACCCAGCGCGTGAGCAGCAGCGCGGCCGTCGGGTAGGCGGCGGCTTGCGACAGGCCCAGGAGGAAGCGCGAGGCGAACAGCGTCGGAAAGTCCTGGGCGAGCGCGATGAAGATGCCGAAGACTGACCAGCCGACCATCGAGAACGTCAGCATCAGCCGCGGACCGTAACGCTGCGCCAGGTAGCCGCCGGGGACTTGTCCGAGGGCGTAGGCGATGAAGAACGCCCCGAACGCGGCGTCCATCTGCATCGTGCCGATGCGCAAGTCCTCGCGGATGTAGCCCTCGGCCACGCTCACGCAAACCCGCTCCAGGTACAGCAGTGCGGCCATCGCTGTGAGGACGAACACGACCCAGACGCGAACGGGGGGGCGAGGGATTTTCATGGCCGGCATCGTGGCACACCCGCCGGCCGACCGCAACCGGATTGCGGCGAACTTGCCGTGCCGCGGCGTGATTCGCTTGCCGCCGTCGTCGCGGCATTGGTAGAATATGGGCACCTGCCTGAACTCGTCGCTGCCTCGCTGCCCCCTCTTCGCCTCTGGGTCGCACCATGCTCTCCGCCGCACCTCGGCTCTTCCGCACGCTAGTGGCCCTCGGCGTCGTGGGCGTCGGAGGGGCGGCGTCCGCGGCGGACAAGCTGGAATACAACCGCGACATCCGGCCGATCCTCAGCGAGAACTGCTTCGCCTGTCACGGCCCGGACGGGGCCGCCCGGAAGGCGAAACTGCGGCTCGACAAGCGCGAGTCGGCCCTCGAAAAGGGCGCGATCGTCCCCGGCAAGACGGCCGACTCCGAGATCGTTTCCCGTCTCTACCTGAAGGATGACGACGAGGAGCGCATGCCGCCGCCGTCGTCGCACAAGCAACTCACCGCCGCCCAGAAGGCGACGCTCGAACGCTGGATCGCCGAGGGCGCGGAGTACCAAGACCACTGGGCGTTCCTCGCCCCCAAGCGGCCCGCCGTGCCGACGGTCGGCGACGCGAAGTGGGTCCGCAACCCGATCGACGCCTTCGTCCTCGCCGAGTTGGAGAAGCGGAAGCTGACGCCTAACGGCGAGGCCGACCGCCGGACGCTGGCCCGCCGCGTCGCCCTCGACGCCACCGGCCTGCCGCCGACGCCCGCCCAGGTCGAAGCCTTCGTGGGCGACGCCTCGCCGGACGCTTACGAGAAGTACGTGGACAAGATGCTGGCGTCGCCGCACTACGGCGAGCACCGCGGCCGCTACTGGCTCGACGCCGCGCGCTACGGCGACACGCACGGCATCCACTTCGACAACTACCGCGAGATGTGGGCCTACCGCGACTGGGTGTTCAAGGCGTTCAACGCCAACAAGCCGTTCGACGTGTTCACCGTCGAGCAACTCGCCGGCGACCTGCTGCCGAAGCCGACGATGGACCAGCGCGTCGCCACCGGCTTCAACCGCTGCAACATCACGACCAACGAGGGCGGGCTGATCGACGAGGAGTACCTCGTGCTCTACACCCGCGACCGCACCGACGCCGCCAACACCGTCTGGATGGGCCTGACGACCGGCTGCGCCGTATGCCACGACCACAAGTACGACCCCGTTTCGCAGAAAGACTTCTACGCGCTGTCGGCGTTCTTCAACAACTCGGTTCAGCAGGCGCGAGACGGGAACGTCAAGGACACGCCGCCGGTCATCTTCGTGCCCGCCGAAGCCGACCGCGAGAGCTGGGCGTCGATCGACGTGCGGATTCAGGACGCCAAGGCGCAACTCGAGGCCCGCAAGGCGACCGCTAAGCCCGCCTTCGAGGCGTGGGCCAAGGCGACCCGGCCGGCCGACATCCTGGCGAAGGCGACCGGGCGTGGCCTGGTCGTTCACGCCGAGTTGACGAACGGCAAAGGCCCGATCGCGTTGTCCACCGTCGATGGCACGAAGCGGGCGTTGCGGCTGCCCAAGGGCACGACCTGGAAACCCGGCCCGTTTGGCGGCACCGTCGCCTCGACCACCCCCCCCGCGACCGGCCCCGGAGCGATCGAGTTCGCCAAGGGCGTCGGCGACTTCGAGATCGAAAAGCCGTTCTCGTACGGGGCCTGGGTGCAGATCCCTCAGCGCGGCCAGAACGTGACGATCTTCTCGAAAATGGATGTCGCCCGAGAGCACCGCGGCTGGGACTTGTGGCTCGAGAATGACAAGTTCGCCGCGCACTTGGTTGACGCCTGGCCCGGCAAGGCGATGAAGGTTTCGACCAAGAACGGTTTCGACCCCAACAAGTGGCACCACGTCTTCGTGACCTACGACGGCAGTCGCAAAGCCGCTGGGTTGAAGCTGTTCGTCAACGGCGAGCCGCAGCCGGTGACCGTCGCGGCCGAGGGCGTCGGCAACGACCCGGCCAAAGTCGCGCCCGTCTCGAGCATCCGCAACGGCGTGCCGCTGACGATCGGCCGCCGATCCCCCGGCCAGAACGCCAAGGCGATTGGCGTCGGCGACTTGCGACTTTACAGCCGCGAGTTGACGACGGGCGAAGTCCACACTCTCGCCGTCGCGCCGCGCGTCGCCGCGGCCCTCGCGACCGCCGCACCCAAGCGAAAGCCGGCCGAGGTGGACGAGGTCTTCAACTGGTGGCTGGCGTCGGCCGACCCCGAATCGGCGACCCTGGCGAAGGCGTTGCAGGACTTGAAGCAGGACGAAACCGCCTACCGCGGCCGCGGCACGGTCGCCCACGTCTCGGCCGAGAAGTCCACGCCGCCGGAGGCCTACATCCTCGACCGCGGCGAGTACGACCGGCGCAAAGCCAAGGTCGCCCCGGCGACGCCCGCCTCGCTGCCGCCGATGCCGGCCGACTTGCCCCGGAACCGTTACGGCTACGCGCAGTGGCTATTACGTCCCGAACACCCGCTGACGGCCCGCGTGACCGTCAACCGCTTCTGGTCGGAGCTGTTCGGCACTGGGCTGGTCCGCACCGCCGGGGACTTCGGCATCGCCGGCGAGCAGCCGAGCCACCCCGCGTTGCTCGACTGGCTGGCCGTCGATTTCCGCGAGAACGCCTGGGACGTGAAGCGCGTGTTCAAGCTCATGCTGATGTCGAACACCTACCGCCAGGCGGCGACGACGACCGCTCTGAAACTCGAGAAAGACCCCGCGAATACGTACTTGAGCCGCGGCCCGCGCTTCCGCATGGACGCCGAGATGATCCGCGACTACGCCCTGAGCGCCTCAGGCCTCATGTCACCCAAGATCGGCGGCAAGAGCGTCAAGCCGTACCAGCCGATCGGCGTCTGGGAGGCGGTCGCCATGCCCGGCAGCGACACCCGCGACTACAAGCAAGACAGCGGCGAGAGTCTGTACCGCCGCAGCGTCTACACCTTCTGGAAGCGGGCGGCACCCCCGGCGTCGATGGAGATTTTCAACGCGCCCAACCGCGAGACGTGTACCGTCCGCCGCGACCGCACCAACACGCCGTTGCAAGCGCTCGTGACGCTGAACGACGTGCAGTTCGTCGAGGCAGCCCGGCACCTCGCCGAAGTCACGATGACGGCCGAAGCGATGACCCCCGGCCGGATCGACTTCCTCGCCAAGCGGTTGCTTGGCCGTGGGTTCAAGCCTGAAGAGGCCGCGATCGTGGCCAAGATTCACGCCGACTTGCTCATGACGTACCGGTGGAAGCCGGCCGCGGCGAAGAAACTCCTCGGCGTCGGCGACTCGAAGCCGAGTGCCTCACTCGACCCGGCCGAACTCGCCGCTTGGACGATGGTCGTCAACCAACTGCTGAACCTCGACGAAGTCTTGTGCAAGTGACCGCCCTCCCCCGTTTCGGAGCGACTTCGATGGCCCTCAACCCGCGCGACTGGTCGATCTCGTCGAGCCTTGGCGACCTCCGCTTGCACGAGACTCGCCGGCAATTCTTCGCCTCCGGCGGCCTGTCGCTCGGTACGGCGGCACTGGGGACGCTTCTTGGTGGCAGCGCAGTTGCCAGCGAATCCCCTGGCGGTGTGAAGACCGGCTTCGGGGCCGGGTTGCCTTCGACGCACTTCGCGCCCAAGGCGAAGAACGTCATCTACTTGCACATGCTCGGCGGCCCGGCTCAGATGGACCTGTACGACTACAAGCCGGGGATGCGCTGGTTCTACGACAAGGACTTGCCCGAGAGCGTCCGCAGGGGCCAACGCCTGACCACCATGACGAGCGGCCAGAAGCGCTTCCCGATCGCGCCGTCGATGTACAAGTTCAAGCAGCACGGCCGGTCCGGCATGTGGATCACCGAACTGTTGCCGCACACCGCGAAGATGGCCGACGACATGTGCTTCGTGCGCAGTATGCACACCGAGGCGATCAACCACGAGCCGGCGGTAACCTTCATGCAGACCGGCAACCAGATCACGGGCAAGCCGTGCCTAGGGGCGTGGGCCTCCTACGGCCTCGGCTCGCTGAACCAGAACATGCCGACGTTCGTCGTCATGGTCGCCACGCCGTCGAACACCGAGCAAATTCAGGCGATCTCGGCCCGGCTGTGGCAGTCCGGCTACCTCTCCGGCGAGCACGCCGGCTGCTCGTTCCGCTCCGCCGGTGACCCGATCCTTTACATCAACAACCCCCCCGGCGTGTCGCCGGCCGTGCGCCGCAAGACGCTCGACGGCCTGAACGCGATGAACGAGATGACCAGCCGGGAACTCGGCGACCCCGAGACGAGGACGCGCATCGCCCAGTACGAGATGGCCTTCCGCATGCAGGCCAGCGTGCCGGAGATGACCGACTTGACCAGGGAGAACGAGTCAACCTTCAAGCTGTATGGGGACGCCGCCAAGAAGCCCGGCACGTTCGCCAATACGGCGTTGATGGCCAGCCGGCTCGTGCAGAAGGGCGTGCGGTTCGTCCAGATCTACCACAACAACTGGGACCACCACGGCAACATCGCCACGCGCATGCCGAGCCAGTGCATGGACGTCGATCAGGCTTGCTGGGGCCTCGTCCAGGACTTGAAGCGCAAGGGACTCTTCGAGGAGACGCTGATCGTCTGGGGCGGCGAATTCGGCCGGACGATCTACTCGCAGGGCGGCGTCTCGAAGACCAACTACGGCCGGGACCACCACCCGCGTTGCTTCACGATGTGGCTCGCCGGCGGCGGCTCCAAAGGCGGCACGGTCTACGGCGAGACCGACGACTTCAGTTACAACATCGTCAAGGACCCCGTCGCCGTGCGCGACTTGCACGCCACGATGCTGCACCTCTTGGGACTCGACCACGAGAAGTTCACCTTCCGCTACCAAGGCCTCGACCAGAAGTTGACCGGCGTGGAGAAGGCGAACGTGGTTAAGGCGTTGGTGGCGTGAATCGCCCCGCGCCGGCTCTGTCGTGCCTGGCGACACTGCAGTTGATTCGGGAGGGGTGAGGCGTTAGAGTCTCGCTCTCTCGGGACCCCGGTCTCGGCAACCGCCGGCACAACTCACGCAGAACGACTATGGACCACACCGAAGTCTTCACGATCCGAACCGACCACGGCGTCTCGTTCAAGCTGGCGATCAGCGAGGACGACTACGACGGCGTGACCCTCAGCGTGCGGGCGGGGGACTTCCCGTTGCCCGTGTCGATCGAGATGCTGCTCGCCGGCGTCCCGCGTGGGGCCACGGTCCTCGACCTCGGTGCCAACATCGGCACGTTCGCCCTCGCGGCCGCCGCGTTCGGGTACGACGTGGTCGCCGTCGAGGCGTCGTCGCACAACGTCGCCCTCCTGCACGAAAGCATCCGGCTCAACGGCTTCACGAACGTCCGCGTCGTGCCGGCCGCGGTGTCGGACCGGGTCGGCACCATCTTCTTCCGGGAGAACGGCCCGTTCGGCATCGTCAACACGTCGCCGACCGCCCCGCCCGGCTTCACCGAGGTCGCCATGACGACCGTCGATGAGCTGGTCAAGTCGCTGGGCCTCGTCGGCAAGGTCGGCTACGTCAAAATCGACATCGAAGGCTCGGAGACGGCCGCGATCCACGGCATGACGGAGTTGATGGCCCGCCCCGACGCGCCGCCGATCTTTTACGAGTCGAACGGCTTCACGCTCGACCTGTTCGGCTACACCCCGGCGACCCTCCTGGCCGAGTTCCCGCCGCGCGGCTACACGTCGTACCGAGCGGACTCGAAGCAACTCATGCCGCTGGGCGAGGGCTACCTACAGTACAACTGCGTCGTCGATTACCTGGCGGTTCGCGGGGAGTTGGCGGGGGCTTGGAAAGGCTACCTCGTCGCCGAGAGCAGCCAGGAGTGGCAGACCCGCAGCGCGATCGACGAATCGAACCACGACATCTGGACGCACCGCGCCCACGCCGCCCGAATGCTGTCGCTCGCCAAGGCGTCCGTGCTGGCGGAACCGCGGATTTGGGCCACGCTCGTAAAGTTGAAGGCGGACGACGTGGGCGGCGTGCCGAAGGCAATGGAGTGGTTCACGGCGGGCGCGGGCGGCTGGCCCGTGCCCCCGCGAGACTTTCACGGCGTTACCCCAGTAATTCCCGGATAACGCCCGCCCCCGGTGCCAGAGGTTGCGGCCGGCCGAGGCGGTCGATGAGGGTCGTTTCGAGGTCGATGCCGAGTAGGTGGTAGACCGTCGCCAGCACGTCCTTCGGCGACACGGGGTTGTCGATCACGGTGCCGCCGATCTTGTCCGTCTTGCCGATTACCTTACCGCGGGCCACCCCGCCGCCGGCGAAGAAGGCGGAGTAGGCTTGCGACCAGTGGTCCCGGCCGCCGCCGCGGTCCGGCGTGATTTTCGGCGTCCGCCCGTGCTCGCTCAGCACGACGACGAGGGTCTCGTCGAGTCGGCCGCGCTGATCGAGGTCGGTGACGAGGCCCGAGAAGCCGCGGTCGAAGCCGGGCATCAGTTCGTTGCGGAGCCGCGGGTAGTGTTCCCAGTGCGTGTCCCAGCCGGAGCCGGCCAGGCCGAACTCGTCCCAGAAGACCGTCACGAACTTCGACCCCGCCTCGACCAACCGCCGCGCCGCCAGGCACGACTGGCCGAACAGGGTGTGGCCGTACAGTTCGCGCGTGGACGCCGGCTCCTTGCGCACGTCGAGGGCTTGCCGGCTGGCGTCGTTGGCGATCATGTCAAAAGCGGCGGCGCGGTGGGCGTCGTGGCCGGCGAAGGTCTGCTTGTCGAGCGTGCGGCGGGCCTCCTCGAACTGCGTCAGCAGAGACATGCGGGTGTCGAGGCGGTCGATCGTGATCTCCGGCGGCAGTCGCGTCGCCTCGCCGAGGGTGAAGTAACAGTCGGGGTCGGTGCCGACATACGGCTCGTCGAACTCGATTGTTGACTCGTTCAGCGTCTTAGTGATTTTGCGGTTGGCCTTGCCGACGAACTCGGTGAAGTGCGGGTGGTGCTGCGCGCCGAGGAACGCCGCGTAGGGGCCGGCGCGCTGCACCTCGCCGGTACGCTTGCTACTGAAGGGGAACGGCAGGGCGACGTTGTCCGGCACCGGCTTGTTGCGCCCCCCCTTGCCGCGCTTCGCCAGGTGGCCGACGACGGATCCAATGAACGGCCAGTGCCGCACGTCGTGGCGGTTCAACTCCATCGGGGCGTCGATGTCGGGCACCCCACTCGTGGCGAACGAGACGCCGTGCAGCGGGTACTTGTGCGTCAGCGACCGCACCACCGAAACCTTGTGCATGACCTGGGCCGTGTGCGGCAGCAGTTCGCACACGTCGCAACCGGGGAGTGTCGATCGGATCGGCTTCAACTCGCCGCGAATTTCGACCGGGGCGTCCGGCTTCATGTCCGCCATTTCGAGTTGGCTCGGCGAGCCGTACAGGAACAGCAGGATGCACGACTTCGCCTGGCCGAAGCGGTCCGCGCTGAGTGGCTTCGGCTCCGCGCCGCGGACGTAGTCGGCCAGCGTGAGGCCGAACAGCGTCAGTCCGCCGGCGACGATCGCGTCGCGGCGGGTGGTGCCGTCGCACAGGTGTTTCGGCGAGCCGAGGACGCGGAGCATGACGGGCACCCTGGCCGAGGGTTCATGGGCAGGCCCGCATCATCGCACAACGGGGTACGCTTGCCAGGGCTATTCCGGGCGAAGTTTACGGCCGGGTAGTTCTCGTCATTTTATCTACGCAATAGGAACAAGGACACTTTAATCCGTTAATCGCCCGCTGCCACATCGTGTAGCCACGCGTTGCATCCGTCATAAAGATATGCAAATCGCCGGGTATCAGATCCGTCAGCCGCAATCCAAACTCATGTCCCACCGTGCCATGCCGGGCCGCATAGCTAATGAGCGACGCTCCAGCCACCTCAGTGATCGTCCAGTTTTCTATCCGTGCCGATGGCGCGAATGTCCACCCAAGATCGCCAGGTACTTGCGCGGTACGATCCGGCTCAACCGCTTGATGGTATGTGTTTTGCGATTGGGAGAACAGAAATAGCATGACGAAATTCGATACCGAGTCGTCCTCGAACTTGTATCTACTATCAGGAGGGTCTGATCCGTAAAAGTAGGAATACACCGGTGGGTCAGTACTCGAGCTGAGGTCTCGTACGTTAACTACGAAAGCTAAATCACCTGCCCGAAACAGCATGACCGTGGCGACCCTACAGCCGCGCGTAGACCCGATCAGCTCCCTACAGCCGTAGGCTGGTTCCTGCCCGCCGGTTGCCATGTCCTGCATTAAAGCGATATGCTCGCGAACACTCTCGGGGAGGGTGTGACTGTCACTCTCCTTGGCTTCCGCGATCTCGCCGCGTCGCCCGCCGACATCCGGCAGGGCGACGCTGTACCAGCGCTCGGCGAACTCGCGGATGACTCGCCAGCGGCCACGCCAGCCGTCGGGCCAGCCGTGCGTGAACACGGGGTGGACCTCGACGCCGTAGCGCATCGCCGCGAGCCAGTCGGGCGGGGCGGTCGCCCGAAGTTGGTTGCGGCGGGACTTCAGCTCCCAGAACTCGTCGGACGCCGGCGGCAGGTCGATGAGCCGGTCTTCGAGGCGGACCAGTTCGCCCCGCGGGTCGTCGCGCTCGTCGAGGAAGTCGGCGTAAACGAGCATGCGGAGCCGGTCGCCCGGCGCGGCCACGATCCCCGCCAGTAACGAGTCGTCGTCGGACATGGCCTGCGCCCTCGGGTTACGCCGGCGGCTGGGGGAACTGCAGCATCGCCAGCTTCGAGACGGGGTCGTGCTCTTGGGCGAACAGCAGCTCGACTGCGGCGATCTTGCTGACCCTGGCCCGCATCTCGCGGACGCGGCCGTGATCGACGCCATCGACGAACGCTTGCAGCGGCCGCTTGCTCACGTCGAGGTTGCGGACGGTCACCTCGCTGTCGAGCGTCAGCACCGCCGGCTGCCAGAACTCGGGCTTCAGCACGTTCGAGCCGGCGAGCGTCAGCAGCGGCGTGTTGAACGGCAGCGGGGTCGCGCGCATGGCGCGGGCGTACGACGTGCTGCCGGCCGCGGTCGCGACGAGCATCCCGTCGGCGACGACCCGTGGCATCCGCACGGCCCCGTTGACCGAGACCTCGATCCAGGCGGTCTGGCCGGTGCGGCGCTCGACCCAGCAGTCGTTGAAGGCCAGCGACTCGAGTTGCTCGCCGCTCTCGCTGACGAGTTCGACCCACAGCAGCGGCAGTTGGTACAGCCGCAAGTCGCGCTCCCAGAAGCGGGCGCGGGCGCGGTCGTTGAGCAGGAAGCCGAGGTGGCCGGTGTTGACGCCGTAGAACGGCAGTCGGTCGCGCCAGTGGGCGCGGATCGCCCGCAGCATCGTGCCGTCGCCGCCGACGACGGCGATCACGTCGGCGTCGGGGTGCTCGTGCGGCCGCAACTCCGCGGCCACGGCGTTGGCGACCGCGTTGCGCTCGTCGTGGACCAACCGCAGGCGCGGCAGGCCGGGGCGGTAGACGCCGTCCTTGGCCGGCGGCGTGGCGCGGTAGAGGCCGTGCCGGCGGACGTAGTCGGCGACGCGCGGCAGCAGCATCCCCGGCGTCGGGCGGCCTTCGAGCAGCCGCAGGCGTACTTCGCTCGTCGAGGTCTGCTGCGGCACTTCGAGGCAGCGCGACCGGGGCGGCAAGTCCTCGGGCCGGGGGGCGTCGTGGGGGTTGTGCAGAACTGTGAAGTGGGCCGCCCGCCAGAACTGCGCCCCCTCCGCCCACTCGCCCTGGATGCGCGACCGGCCGACGGCCCCCCCGGCCACGAGCGCGGCCGGCACCACGTGCGTCACCGCGGCGGGCGATAGGCCGAGCAGCGCGGGCATCTCGTGGTTCGGCGTGAAGCGGCAGCGCTCGAGGTCGCCGAGTTCGACGCAGACGCGGTCGAGGCCGGCGAAGTTCAGGTCGGCCATGACGGCGCGGTGGATCGGCAGGCTCTCGTCCTCGGCCCGCTCCGGCCGCGGCCCGTCCGGCAGCACCACCACCCGCTCGCACTGCGCCGCCAGCAGTTCGGCAATGTTGCGGTGGTGCGCCGTCGGCGGGTCGAACCCGGCGGCGTAGATGGCGACCTTCGACCGCGGGGCGTCGGGCATGGCGGGCCGTCCGAGTTGACGCTGGCGAAAGGGGCTGGGACGCTTGGGGTATCCTACCGAGAAGTGGCAACCCGTCGCCGGTCGCGTAAACTATCGGCGTGCCCCACCCCACCCCGGAGCGACTCCGATGCGACAACTGCTGACCCTCGCGGCCCTGCTCACCCTCACCGGCACCGCCGCGGCGGAGGTGAAGAAAGTCCCGGTCGATTACCAGTTCGACGGCGTGACGCTGAAGGGCGAACTTTACTACGACGACGCCCTCCCCGGCAAACTGCCCGGCGTGCTCGTCGTGCACGAGTGGTGGGGCCTCAACGACTACGCCCGCGGCCGCGCCGCCGAACTCGCGAAGCTCGGCTACGCCGCGTTCGCGTGCGACATGTACGGCGACGGCAAGGTCACCGAGCACCCCCAAGACGCGACCAAGATGTCCGGCGACGTGCGCAAAAACCTCGCCGTCTGGCAGGGCCGCGCCAAAGCCGCCCTCGCCACGATGGCCAAGCAAGAGAAGGTCGATGCCACCAAGATGGCCGCGATCGGCTACTGCTTCGGCGGCTCGACGGCGCTGCAACTCGCCGCCACCGGGGCCGACCTCAAGGCGGTCGCGACCTTCCACGCGGCCCTGCCGACCTTCACCCCAGAGCAGGCCAAGGCGGTCACGGCGAAGGTTCTGGTGAACCACGGCGCGGACGACAAGTTCATCAGCCCCGAGTCGATCGAGAAGTTCAAGGCGGCGTTGGCGGCGGCCAAAGTCCCGCTCGACTTCCGCGACTACGCGGGGGCCGTCCACAGCTTCACCGTGCCCGACGCCGGCAAAATCAACAACCCCGGCATGGCCTACAACGAGAAGGCCGACCGGGAGTCGTGGGCCGCCATGAAGGAACTCTTCAAGGCGACCCTCGGCAAGTAGCGACGATTCCCGTTGCACGGCGGCGACCGGCGTGTTACTTTATCCGGCAAAGCCGTGACACCGGTCGGGGAGGCGTGACGTGGAACTCCGGGAAGCGCTCTCCCACATCGCCGAGATTCGCGCCCGCGTTGCGGTGATGGAGGGTTTCCGCGGCTACCGGGCCTTCCCCGTCGGCGTCTCGGGCGTCTTAGCCGTCGTCGTCGCGCTGGCCCAGCCGTCCCTCGTCCCCGACCCCGGCGGCGACCTGCCGGGCTACCTGACGCTGTGGCTGGCGACGGCGCTCGCCGGGGCCGCCGCGGCCGCCTCGGGCATCTGGTGGCGTTGGCGGACTGTCGATCAGCCGCTCAGCCAACAACTCACGCGGCTCGCCGTGTCGCAGTTCTTGCCGTGCCTCGCGGCCGGGGGCCTGGTGACATTGGCCGTCGCCCGGCACGCCCCGGAGGCCGGCTGGATGCTGCCGGGGTTGTGGCAAGTCCTGTTCAGCCTCGGCATTTTCGCCTCGTGCCGGTTGTTGCCGCGGCCGATCCTCGGGGTGGCGATTTTCTACCTGGCCTGCGGCACGCTCAACCTCGCCGCGAACACGACGACTTCGGCGTTCTCGCCCTGGGGCATGGCCCTGCCCTTCGGCGTCGGCCAACTGGCGACGGCGTTCATCCTCTACTGGCACCTGGAGCGGCGCGATGACGAGTAAGCCGGCCGCCAACCCCGCCGAGTCAGGCCGCTACGCCTTCGACGGCATCGACCGCGTGCTGCACGAGAAGGCCCGCCTCGGCATCCTCACGTCGCTGCTCGCGCATAACGGCGGCCTCGTCTTCAACGAACTGCGCGAGCTGTGCGTGCTGACCGACGGCAACCTGAGCCGACACTTGCAGACGCTCCAAGAGGCTCAGTTGGTCGAGATCTGGAAGGGCCACAAGGGCCGCCGGCCTCAGACGCTCGTGCGGCTAACCGACGCCGGCCGCACCCGCTTCCTGGGTTACCTCGCGGTCCTGGAGTCGATAGTCTCCGGGGCGCTAGCGAGCGCCAAGACCGACGAGGCGACGGCGACCCCGGAGCGCCTCGGGTTCACCGCCGGCTGACACTCCGGACTGTTGAGCCGCCCGGCGTTGCCCGCCGGGCTTTTTGCGGTACCATAACTTTGCGTCGCAAACTCCATGAGGGCACCACGATGCCAGTGATCCGCGCGACCGTCTTGGGCATGTGCTTCGGCGTCCGGGACGCGCTGGCGGTGATGCGGGACATCGACGCCCCGCACAACGTCACGATTCACGGCGAACTCGTGCACAACGAGGTGGTGTTGCACCAACTGCGGGTCCGCGGCTTCGGCATGGTCGGGGAGGCGGAACGCGACACTCTGCCGGAGACGCCGCGCGTGCTGGTCACGGCCCACGGCGTCAGCGACCGCGAGCGCGACCGCCTCCGCGTCGCCGGCAAGACGCTGATCGACACGACGTGCCCGCTGGTGCGGCGCGTCCACGCCGCGGCGCTGAAGTTCGCCGCGGCCGGCTACCACCTGATCGTCATCGGCAAGCCGGGGCACGTCGAAGTCCGCGGCGTCGTCGAGGACGTGCCATCGCACGACGTGGTGCCGTCGGTCGCCGCGGTTCAGACGTACCCGGCGACTCGGCTAGGCGTCATCTGCCAATCGACGACACCGCCGGAGTTGGCCGCGGCGGTGCTGGCGGAAATCCGCCGGCGCAACCCGCACGCCGAGGTGAGTTACGCCGACACGATTTGCCGGCCGACGCGGGAGCACCAGCGGGCGCTCGCGGAACTGTTGCCACGAGTCGAGGCGGTCGTGGTCGTCGGTGGCCGCAACTCGAACAACACGGTCGAGTTGGCCCGCCGCGTCGTCGAGTACGGCTTGCCGGCGTGCCATGTCGTCGGGCCGGGCGACCTCGACGGCGAGTGGGTAACGCGGTTCGAGCGCGTCGGCCTGACCGCCGGCACGTCAACGCTCGAAGAGACCGTCGATGCCGTTGAGTTTCGCTTAGAGGCTATGTTGTCGGGCATCGAATCAAGTGGGGCCTGCCGGATTTGAACCGGCAACCAATCCGTTATGAGCGGACTGCTCTGACCGTTGAGCTAAGGCCCCGCGAGTCGCAATTGTAACACCCGCGACCGAGTCCGCGAAGGGTTCACATCGCCGCTTTCCGCTTCCGCTCGTCGAGGTAGGCCGCCAGCGCCTCCCGCCACGGCCGTAGTGTCACCCCGAGCGCCGCCGCCTTGCCGCAGTCGAGGACGCTGTACGCCGGCCGCCGCGCGGGCGTCGGGTACTCGGCCGTCGGGATCGGCGTCATGTCCGCGTTCGTGCCGGTGAGCCGGAACGCCTCCGCGGCCAGGTCGTGCCAGGTCGTCGCGCCGGCACTGGTGAGGTGGTAAAGCCCCTGGGCGTCCGCCGCGATGAGTTCGACAAGCGCGTCGGCCAGGTCGGCCGTGAACGTGGGCGTGCAGTGCTGGTCGGCGACGACGCGGAGCGGTTTGCCCTGCCCCGCGACGCGCAACATCGTCTCGACGAAGTTGCCGCCCTTGCCGCCGCTGCCCCACGCCCCGTACAGGCCGCACGTGCGGACGACGAGGTGCCGCGGACAGTGCGTCCGCACGAGGTACTCGCCGGCGAGCTTGCTCAGTCCATAGCTGCTGACCGGCCCCGGTGGGTCGAGTTCCGTCAGCGGCCGCGTGCGGTCCGCGTCGAGGCCGAAGACGTAATCGGTGCTGACGTGGACGAGTTTCGTGCCGGCTTTTCCACACGCGACTGCCAGCGCCCGCACGCCCCAGGCGTTCACGCGGAAGGCCGCGTCGGGGTCGGCTTCGGCCTGGTCCACGAGGTTGTACGCGGAGCAGTTGACGAACAGGTCCGGCCGGTTCTCGGCGAAGTACGCCGTCACGGTCTCCGGCTTGTCGAGGTCGATGTCGCCGCGGGTCAGCGGCCGCACATCGCCCGGCAAACGGGGCACGAGGTCGCGGCCGAGTTGGCCCTGCGAGCCGAGGACGGCGATCAACATCGGACACCTGCAGCGTGGAAGAGGGTCAACGGAAACGCCCGGCGGGGTCACCGTCGGGCGTCGAAATTCCGGGCGTCCGGCGTTACTTCTTGATCGGCAGGAAGGACGTGTCGGCCGTGTCGAGTTCGTTCTTCTGGTCCTGGTACAGCTTGACCTTCGTGTCGGCCATGCCGATGGTCACGTCGAGTTCGCCTTCCATGATGACGTGGAAGCGGACCTCTTGCGTGCGGCCGGTCTTGGCGTTGTACAGCATGTACCCCTGCTTCACTTCCTTGGTCGCCATCGTGCCGGCCTTGATGCGGAACGGCAGGCTCTCGGTGCCGACGGCCGGCGGCTTGTAAGTTAGCGTCGGCTTCACGTCTACGCGGTCGAGTTCCTTCTTGGCCGGGTCGGCGTCCTTGCCCTTGTAGGTGTGGGCGTAAGTGCGGTCGTAGCTGCCGATCGGCCCGAGGGCCAGGACCGACTTCTTCTCCCACGTTTCGTTGACGCCCTTGGCGGCGGCGGTCGCCAGCCCGGAGGACGGGTCGGTCATTTCCTTGAGGGCTTCGTCGCTGAGGATGGTCTTGAGAACCGCTTCCATCTGCGGATTGATCGCCGACAGTTTCTTAAGGGCTTCGTCCCGGCCGTCAACCTTTTCAATGACGTTATTGGCCGCGATCGTGACGGTGAATTCGAGGCCGATCAGGTTCTTGAAGAACTCGGCCAGGCCCGGGTTACCGGCGGCACCCGACGGGTTCGTGTCGGTCGAGTCGTAGTCGATCGTCTGGCCGGCGATGTCGAGCTTGAACTTGACGCCCTCGATCGTCTGCTTGACGAGCCACTTGCCCTTGTCCTCGCTGACCGGGGTCCACTTGAAGAAGAAGGTCTGCTCGTGCTTCAACGGCACGTCGGACCCGCCCTGGACCTTGAGCGTCTGCTCGACCTTGGTCGTCAGCTTCTGGAAGAACGGCTTGTTCGCCTCGAACTTCGTGAGGAACTGCTGCTTGTCGCCGGCCGGGGCGACGGCCGGAGGCACAACGGCCGGGGTCGCGGCCGGAGGGGTCGCAACAGGAGGCGTCGCGGCCGGGGCCGCCGGCGTAGCGGGCGGCTGGACCGGGGCCGGGGCCGCCGGGGCGGGGGTCGCGGGGGCCGGCGCGGCCGGGGGCTGGGCGAGTCCGGCGGTCACGAGACCGCTGACGATGACCGTGGCGGCGAGCCAACGAAGACGGGGCACGGCAAAACCTCCTGCGTAGCGGCAACCGGTCGGCCCGGCCCGCGGGGACTCTCGACAGATTGGCCTAATGTACTTGCGGCCCCGGCCGACAACAAGGGCGGCGGCACAACTTCCCCTTCGCGCCCAACCGGCCCTCCGGCTATTCTCGCCGGCATGACCCCGACCCCGGCCGCCCCGGCGACTCTCCCCCGCAACTGGCGCAAGCTCCGCCCGCTCCTCTGGCTCGCGCTGGCCTTCGGGCTGCTGGATTGCGCCGTGCGGTCGACGGCCCCGGTCTGGGAGCGGCACTCGCCGGACGACTACGCCGCACGCGTCGAGGGCTGCCGGCGGGAACCGCGCGACTTTATTCTCGTCGGCGGCTCGCCGGTCAGCGAGGGCTTCGACCCGGACGCGATGAGCGGCGTAACGTGGCAAGGGTCGCCGCTTCCCAACGGCTACGCCGTCGGACTGCCGGGCGGCACCCTCACGGACATCGCCGTCGCATTGCGGCACGCGGCCCCGACCCCGCCGCGACTCGTGATCTACGGGGCGTCCGCGACCGATATGAACGACTCCCGCAACGAGCCGCACGGCCCGTACTCGCTCTACGACACCGCGGACGTGGCAGACGTTTGGCAGACCCGGCACGACGCGCGGACCTGGACGGTGCGGCGCTATGTCGAGGGCCGGTGCCGGCGGGTGTCGGCGATTTACCGCCACCGCCACGGCTTGAAAATGGCGGCGGCGGACGCGCTCGAATCCCAGTCCCCGGGAGCCTGCCCGGAGGCCGCGAAGGAGGCGACCGGCTTGCGCGACTACGCCGACGCCCTGCGCCTGGGTCGCGGCTACGCGCCTGCGGTTTGGTTTGCGGAAGCCCGGTACGACCTGCGGAAGGCGGCAACGGCCCCGTTCGCCCCGTTCGACTTCCTGGACAAGTACCGCACCGGCTCTCACTGGCGGTACTTCGCCAAGCTGCACGCCTGGTGTACCGACCGCGGCGTCGCACTCGTTGTCGTCGAGATGCCGGTGACGGCCGACCTCGAAGCAAAGTACCCCGGCCCGACGGCCGAGTTCCGTGCGCTGCTGGACGCACTTCGTGCCGACGGTGTCCCCGTGCTGCGGGCACGACGCGAGGTACTGAACCTCGGCGACGCGGACTTCGCCGACACGATTCACCTGAACCGCGCCGGGGCCGTCAAGCTCTCGGCCTGGACGCGCGACGCCGTCAACGCCCTGCCGCACGGCGACGGTGCGGTGCGATGATCTTCGCCAACAAAAGTTTTCTCGTGTTCCTCGCGGTCGTGCTGCTCCTGTACCACGGTCTGGGCAGGCGCGACCACCGTTACCGCGTGCTGGTGCTGGCCAGTTGGCTGTTTTACGCCGTCGTGCCGCCGCACTACTGGCCGGTGATTTTCGCGCTCACGGTCATCGACTATGTCGCCGGCGTGCGGATCGACGGCGCGGCCGACGAGCGCGGCCGTCGCCGCTGGTTGACTGCGAGCATTGCCGCCAATCTCGGGCTGCTGATCGGGTTCAAGTACACGCCGTTCGCCTACGAGAACGCTGCCACGCTCGCGGGGTTGCTGGGCGTACCGCTCTCGCCGGCGACCCTGAGCATCGTGCTGCCGTTGGGCATCAGCTACCACACCTTCCAGGGCATCAGTTACACCGTGGACGTGTACCGCCGCCAAATTCCGGCCGTGACGAGCTTCACGGACTACGCGCTGTTCGTGTCGTTCTTTCCGCAACTCGCCGCCGGGCCGATCGTCCGCGCGGCGGACTTCTTGCCGCAGATGGCGACCCCGCCGACCGTCACCCGCGCGCAAATCGCCGACGGCATCGTGCTGTTCGCCTCCGGCATGGTCAAGAAGTTGCTCATCGCCGACCCACTCGACCAGCTCGTCGTCGGCCCGGTCTTCGCCGACCCGTTCGCCTTCACCGATGCGGCCCACCGCTGGGCAATCGTCGGTTGGGCGGTGCAGATTTACTGCGACTTCTCCGGGTACACCGACATGGCCCGCGGCGTCTCGAAGTGGTTCGGCTTCGAGTTGCCGGAGAACTTCCGCCTGCCGTACCTGGCCACGAGCATCGCCGACTTTTGGCGGCGCTGGCACCTGTCGCTCTCGGCCTGGCTGCGCGACTACGTTTACTTCCCGATGGGCGGTAGCCGCGGCGGCGAGGGGCGCACGGCGGTCAACCTGTTGGCGCTGTTCGTCCTGTGCGGGTTGTGGCACGGCGCGGCCTGGAACTGGCTCGCCTACGGGCTGTACAACGGCGTCCTCATGATCCTGCACCGCGGCTACGACCGCGCCGTCACCGGCCGGCCGGCGTGGGACGCGCTCCGGGGCACCGTCGGCTGGGCGCTGTTCGCCTGGGCGGCGACGGCCGTGCAATTCCTCGTCGGCCTGGTCATGATCCGCACGACCGATTGGTCCGGTGGCGTGCGGCTGACGCAATCCCTGTTGGGCCAATCGTTCGAGCCGACCGCCGTCGCGTTGACGACGGCCGTGCCGCTGCCTGTGGCGGTATTGATCGCCTGTGGGCTGGCCGGGCACGCCGTCGAGTTGCTGCGGCGGGCCGGCGTCCCGCTCCCGGCAACGTGGCCGGA
Organism: Fimbriiglobus sp.; assembly: GCA_043745465.1. Taxonomy (GTDB): domain Bacteria; phylum Planctomycetota; class Planctomycetia; order Gemmatales; family Gemmataceae; genus Fimbriiglobus. Next base: position 23,066 of record JAYTSV010000205.1, on the reverse strand, counting down.
GCCGGTGCGGATGGTCGCGGCGGCGGCGGCGTTCGCTACAGTGATCGTGTTCGCGCCCGGCGTCTCGAAGACATTCATCTACGTTCAGTTCTGAGGCGGCACGCCATGCTCGCGCGGTTCGGCTGGTTCTTCCTGGTGACGGCGATTTGCCTGCCCGTCGCGGTGCTGGCGACCGGGGTGCGCATCCCCGGCATCGACCGCCCGGCCGGCCGGCCCCGGCCCGCGTCCGTGCCGGCCGGCGACATCGAGATGGCCTGGCTGCACACCAGCACCAACGGCCCGACTTGGGAGCGGTTCGTGTACGGCCTGGTGCGCACCCAATTGACCGTGCCCGGGCTGACCGTGGACGACTCGAACGCCTTCAACGAGACGACCGCCGCCGTGCCCGAAGTCGTCTTCTCGATGGCCGACCGGCCGGGCAAACTCCGCGTCCGGTGGTACAAGTTGACCACCGACGCGACCACCGACCACTGGGTGAACGCCCTCGCCGATCGCGACCCGGCCCCGGTCGCCCTGATCGGCGGGGGGTCGAGCGACCGCGCCGCCGACCTGGCCCGGGCGATGAACCGCCGCAAGGACTGGGCCGGCGAACGACCCCTGCTCTTCATCACGACGGCCACCGCCGACGAACTCGAACCCGGCCCCGACGACGCCGGCGACTTCCGCGCGGCGGCGCAAAACCTCATCGACGTTTACGACGACCTGTCGTTCCGCTTCTGCTTCACCAACCGGCAGATGGCCGAGGCGGTGATCGACTTCACCGAGCAGAACCCCGAACGCCTCGCCACGCCGAGCCAACAAGCGTTCGGAGCGGTCGCGTCCGCCGTCGCCCTGCACGCCCGGCTCAGCGAGCCGCCGAAGGTGTTGAGCGTCGTTTGGAAAGACGACCCGTTCTCGACCGATTTACACGATCGGTTCGGCGACGCGCTGCGCGGCAAGCTGCCGCGCGAAACCTGGGAGGTGCGGTACAGCATCGGCAGTTTCGCCACCCCGAACTTCTACGAAGCCCGCACCGCCGAGTCGATCCTAACGGTCTGCCGCGAAAATCCGACGCGGCGAATTCTGCTCATCCTGCCGACCGTGACGCAACCGGCCCGGCGGCTGTTGCGGGCGCTCGTCGAAGGCGAGCCGCGGCTGCGGGACCGGCTCGTCGTCGTCACGGGGGACGGCATCCCGGTCAACGCCTTCACCCGCGACGGCCAGTTCGCCTGGCCGGTCCACGCCCTGCCGGTGCCGGTCGTGCTGTTCACGCACAACGACCCCGTCGGTTGGGACGCCCCCGGGAGTCCGGCCCCGCCGGGGTACGAACTCCGGCCGCCCAACACGACCGAGGAGGTTCTGCACTTCGCCCGCCTCGGCCGCATCCTCGTCGAAGGCGTGTTCGGCCTTGGCGGCACGCTCGGCGTCGCGTCGCCGGCCGGGTCGGCGGAGTTGTGCCGCCGCTTGCACGCCCGAACACCGCCGTTCTTCGAGCCGTCCGGCGAGCGCCGCGGCGGGTCGGGCGAGTACGTCGTCGTCTTGCGGCCGAATCCCCCGGAGTCCGGCCCGCACGGCCTGCCCGAAGCGACCTTGGACATTTACCGCCGGTCCACCCGCCGCGGCTGGGAGAAGGTCAACACCCTCGACATCGACCAGCGCCGCGCGAAGCCGAACGGGCCGGGGGGGCCGTCGTGACGCCCCCGCCCGAACCGCCCCGCCGCCGGCCCGCGTGGGCCTACGCCGAGGGCTTGGCCCCCGCGATCCTCGTCTGGCTGGTACTGGTCGGCTGGCTCGCCGGGCTTCTGTACAGCCGCGCCGGGTGGTCCGAGGAAGCCGACGAGGCGCTCGTCCGCGAGTGGCTCGACGAGGCCCGGAACTTCCGCAAGACCCTCCCCGAACTCGTCCGCGACTACCTCCGCCAGCGCGACGAAGACCCCGCGAACACCGCTCCAGAACGCTTGCAAGACAATCGCGACGAAATCGACGAGCAGATGCGCAGCCTGACCGAACCGACGCGGGCGTACCTGAACCAACTGCCCGGCTTTCCCGTCATTTATAAGCTCGAAGTGATCCTGCCCGCGACGGACACCGGCCCCGAGACCCGCATCGCCTGGGACTCCCCCCTGCCCAAGCCGCGGCAACAGCAGCAGCAAGACCAGTCGCGCGTCCGCGTCCTGGAGTACGCCCCGCTCACCGGCGAACCGCGGGCGCGGCTGCGGTGCGAGTACCAGATGCACGCCTTCAACAAGTTGCAGCGTCGCGAGGCCGAGCGCCGCCGCGTCAACCTCGTCGCCGGGGCCGTCCTCGTCGCCGCGACGCTCCTCGCCACGCTCTTCGTCGCCCGCTTCCTGGCCCGCGAGCGCGACCGCGACATGCAGCGGCTCACCGCGCTTGCGCAAGCCGAACACCGCGAACTCGAACTGCTCGAAACCCGCCTGCAGCAGCGCGAGGCCGAGCACGCCCGCGAGGAGGCCGAACGGGCCGCGCTCGAACTCAAGAGCCAGCTGTACGCCGGCATCGGCATCATGGCCGGGTCCTACGCGCACAACATCAAGAACCTGCTCGTCCGGCCCAACGACCTGCTCGCCCGGTGCCTCGAAGCCGACGGGTTGCCGGCCGCGCAGGCCAACATGCTCGGCGAGGTCCGATCGACCCTGGGCACCGTCACGGAGCGGTTGCAGCAAATCTTGCGCACCGTCCGCCGCGACCCGAGCAAGGCCGAGATGACCCGCGTCGATCTGTTCGAGCTGGTCCGGGCGACCGCCAAGACCTGGGACGACACCGGCCGCGACAAGTGGAAGCTGCGCATCGCCGCCGACGTGCCGCCCGGCACCGCGCTGGTCCGCGGCGACGCTTCGCACTTGCAACAGGCCGTCGAGAACCTCGTCTTCAACGCCCGGGACGCCACCTTCGAGCAGCGCAACTCGCTCCGCGAACAGGCCCGGTCGGCCGCCCCGGCCGACGGCGACGCCCGCCGCAAGCGGCTCATCGAGGCGGCGAGTTGGCGGGGCGAAGTCGTCCTGCGGGCAGCCGTCGAGGGGGATTCCGTCCTGCTCGAAGTCCGCGACAACGGCATCGGCATGACGCCCGAAGTGCTGGAGAACTGCCTGCGGACGCACTTCAGCACCAAGCGCGACAACGCCCTGTACGAAGGCTACAGTGCCGGCATGGGCCTGGGCTTATCGTTCGTCGCGGTCGTGCTGGAGCACCACCAGGCGACGCTCGAAATCGTCTCGACGCCGCACGCCGGGGCGACCTTCCGCGTGCGGTTCCCGCGCGCGGCGGACGCGGAGTGAAGCAACCTCACCCCCGGCCCCTCTCCGACGCGGAGAGGGGAGCAAGTGAGTCACAATCGACGACTGAAACCTACTCGCTCCCCCTCTCCGTTTCGGAGAGGGGGCCGGGGGGTGAGGTCGCCTTTGCTCCCCCTCTCCGTTTCGGAGAGGGGGCCGGGGGGTGAGGTTTCTTCTCGCCCTACTTCGCCTGGAGGAAGGCGATCGCCGTCTTCTCGTCGCCGCTCGTCCAGCCCTCGTCCATGACCTTGACCAGCAGGTTGGTGAGTGGCCTGTCCGCCTTCACAGCCGCGCTCAGGATCGACGACTTCTTGACCCGTTCGACGTACAGAACGGCCACGTCGTCGGCGTCGCTGTTGTGCTTGTCGTTCAAGTGCTCGAAAATCGCCAGGACGCGGCGGGTGTTGCCGCCCATCGCCACCAGCGCGTCGGCCAGGCCTTCCTCGTCCATGTCGAACGTCAAGCCCAGACTGCCCCACCGGAAGCGGTTGACCACGAACGCCGGGTCGCACTTGATGTACTCCAGGAAGCCGTGCGTGATCGGGTTCATCGACCCCTTCGGCATGCCGACTTTGGAGATCGACCAGCTCGCGTCGAACCCGGCCAGGAAGGTCACCGGGTCCCACGTAAAGCCGCTCTCGTACTTGGTCACCCCGGCCGGCCAGTTCACCGCCGGCGAGCCGAAGGTGTACACCTTGTACCCGGCGATCCCCGGCGGCCCGTCCACGGCGGCGATGGCCTGGAGGACGTTGCTGAGGATCAAGTTGCCCTGGCTGTGCGCGAAGATGTCCCCGCGTTTGGTCCGCCGCAGGAGGTCGAACAGGGCGACCTGCGCGGGGTTCCGGCCGAGCGCCTTGCGGGCGACTTCGACCGGCGTGCGGTTCGTGAACATCGTGCCGATGGCGACCTTGTTTTGGGCCGTGAACGACAGCGGGCCGTCGAACTGGTTCTTGTCGCCGATGCACTGGAGGAAGTCCGTCATCCCCCCGCCGGAAGCGTTGTACACGCCGATCACCGTACACATCTGCACCCACGACAGGGCCAGGGCGGACTCGGCGTGGTCCTCGCCGGAGTTGTTCATCCCGTTGACGAAAATCACCTTGCGGCTGCGGTTAAACTGCCCGCTGGCGACCGCCTCTTTGTACGCATACTCGTTGATCGCCCCGTCGGCCCGGGGGATCTTCGCGCCCGTCAGGTCGATCTTCGGGTCCGCCATGGGAGTCCTGCACGGTGGGTCGGCGGTGTCGGAGCTAACGGGTCGGGGGAGCGGATCACGCTCAAAAACAGTGTAGCACGATTGTCGAAAATTGGGCCGGTCTCGCCGCGACAAATCGCTCCGCCGGGCGGCGCAGTCGCGTTTTCCGACACAACCGGCCGCACCGACCTTGCTTTTCCGGGGGGATTTGCGGCCCTTCGCCTTGATAGTGTACAAAGTACCATGTATCTCCCTGAAGTGGACGCAATTCCACTTCCTTCCGGGAGGCCGTGCCGTGCCGCTGCGCTGCCTGTTCGTCGATATGAACGCGTACTTCGCCTCCGTCGAGCAGCAGGACAATCCGAAGCTGCGGGGCAAGCCGGTCGCCGTCGTCGCCGTAAACGCCGAGACGACGAGTTGCCTCGCGGCCAGTTACGAGGCCAAGAAGTTCGGCATCAAGACGGGCACGCCGGTCTGGCGCGCCCGCGAGATGTGCCCCGGCATCGTCTGCATCGCCGCCCGGCCGCACCGGTACGTCGAACTGCACGAGAAGATCGTCAAAGCGGTCGGCCGCCACCTGCCGGTCGAGAAAATCTTGTCGGTCGATGAGATGGCCTGCAAGCTCCTGGGCGACGAGCGCGAGCCGGCTAAGGCGACCCGCATCGGCCGGGCGATCAAGCGGGAGATTCTCGACGAAGTGGGCGACTACCTGCGGTGCTCGGTCGGGGTCGCGCCGAACGGCCTGCTCGCCAAGATGGCCGGGGACATGCAGAAGCCGGACGGCCTGACGCTCTTGCACTCCGAGGACCTACCGCACCGCATGTTCGCGCTCAAACTGATCGATTTCCCCGGCATCGGCCCGCGCATGGAACGCCGGCTGAACGTGTACAACGTGTTCAGCGTCGAGCAGCTTTACGCCCTGAGCGTCAAGCAGTTGTCGCTCGTCTGGGGCAGCAAAATCCACGGCGAACGCTGGTTCCACCAACTCCGCGGCGACGAGGTTTACGAGAAGCCGACGGTGCGCCGCACGCTCGGCCAGTCGCACGTCCTGGCCCCCGACCTGCGCGACGAGATCGGCGCGCGGGGCGTGTTCGTCCGGCTGATCCACAAGGCCGCCGGCCGGCTCCGCGACATCGACCACTGGGCGGCGCACCTGAGCGTCGGCGTGTCGTACTTGGGCCGCCAGCGGTGGGAGGCCGGCACCGGCCTGTCGCTGTGCCAGGACACGCTCACCATGCTGCAAGCCTTTGCCGTCCTCTGGGAGCGGCGGCCGCATTTCTTGACGCCGTTGAAAGTGGAGATGGTGCTGACGAAGTTAAAGCCGACGCAGGCGGCGACGCAGGCGCTGTTCGACGAGGACCGCGACCGCAACGCCCTGTCGCACGCGATGGACGCGATCAACAAGACCTTCGGCCGCAACTCCGTCTACTTCGGGGCACTGAGCGGCTCCGAAGAAACCGCCCCGATGCGTATCCCCTTCTCCACGATCCCCGAAGCGAACCCGGCGTACAACTGAGGCGGCATCATGGAGACCGTCTTGGCGAACTCATGTGGATTGATTTGTTGTCCGGACAACTAAGCACAACGGGCAGATTTCGTACACAATTTGAAGGCTGCCGCAGTCGGGCCCCCACAAACTTCGGGCTTCCGCTCGGTTTTCCTGAAAGATTGCAAACGTTCGCAGGGAAGATGCTCGGCAGTAATTAGCACACCCGGGGTCCGGACAGCCCTCGACTGGGCGACCTTGAGCGAATGGTAGACAATTTCCGTCTTGTAGGTACTCCTCGCCCGACTCCCAGCCGTACCCGTCGTCGGGCAGCCCATTGTTCTCGACGTGACGCGCAAGGGCAGTGAACTGATCCGTTGTGAGGGTGTCGTAGCCGAAAACGCCTGCGTAAAAGAGGACGTCGTCCGGATCACCCGGGTCGTACGACGATTTCTCCAGGAGGAGCGGCATGGGTGCGAGGCGTTGTGGATAGTCATCGTATGGGAAGTCTTTCCACGCCTTCGACTCCGTCTGGTGGATGATCTTAACGGACAGGTCGGAGGTAACGCGGTATGCTAGTTGGCACGCCCCGTACCGGATAGCACAGAGCAGCGGGAGCCACTGCAAACCCGGCAGGGCGACGGCAACGGCTGAATCAGCCGTATTGAGACGCATCAGCAAGTGAACCGGTGGTTGTCCGGGAAATGCCACCAGGCCGGCGTAGTCAACGGACCCACCGAACGTGTGCCCGAACGCAGAGTCGGTGCCACGTAGGCCGAGGAAAACTCGCTTGTCCGCCTGGTGGAATACTGCCAGAAACATTCATGTCACTCCGGGAACGACCACTGAACCGGCAGCACGAGGGTCGCGCCGGGCGGTTCCGTGAAGCGGACGCGGACGAGTGCTTCGCCCGGCCGGCCGTCGGCTTTCGCGCGATCGACGACGACGCGCAGGGTGCCGACGAGGCCCGACGACGCGGCAAACTTGGCGGTCACGGCGGGGTGGTCGCACTCGGCGGCTTCGATGCGGAGGGGGCCGCGTGCGGGGCTGCGGACTTGCACGAGGGTCGAGGCGGCGGCCTGGCCGGGGCTGAACCGGACGACGGCGAGTTCGGGCGACGGCACGAGGGCGTCCGGGTTCCGCTTAACGATGCGGACGGGGACGCGCAACTCGGGGCACGTCGGGTCGTCGGTCGTCAGGGTGATCGTCTCCTGCGAACTGCCGGCCGGGTAATCCGGCTTGACGTGCAACTCGACGGCCGTCGTCGTGACACCGTCGGCCGTCGTGGCCGGTCGGACCGCGAGCGCGACGTAGGGACTGGCGGTCGTCGCGGCGCGGACGGTCAGCGGTTTCGCGCGAATGTCGGTGACGGTGAGCGTTTGCCGCGCCTCGGTCGCCGTTGAGATCGCCAGCACCGGCGGCGTCACGCTGACTTCGCGGACGAGGTCGGCCGTGACCGCGAGCGTCGCGTCGAAGTCGTGCGGCGTGGCCTTGGTGGCGTCGGGCGTGAAGCGGTAGCGCAGGGTCGCCTTCCAGGTGTGGACGCCGGCCGGCTGCGTCAGCGTGTTGACGCTGATGGCGAAGTCGGTCGTGTCGCCGGGGCGGAGTCGGCGGGACGTGACCGTCGGCGCGGTGCAGCCGCACGAGGCTTCGACGGCGGTGACCGTCACCGTGCCCGGCTCGCCGCGGTAGGTCAGCGTCAGGCTCGCCGTCAGGGGCGGGCCGGTGCGGGCGGTGCCGCGGTCGATGACGGTGGGGCCGACGGGTTGAAGCGGCGGCGGGTCGCTGGCCCCGAACAGGAGGGCGAGTAGGATGAGGTTCATGACCGCGACACGTACCGAGTCCCAGCCGACGCCGCAAGACCGAGTAGTCGTGCGGCGTTTTTCGTGGCCCGACGACCCGTTCGCGGCACGACCTCGCGGGGAGGTTCACGTCTGGACGTGGGCCTTCGGACACGCCGGCTTTCGCGGCGACGAGGAGGAGGCGCTGCGGCTCGACCTTACGGCCGACGAGGGCGAGCGGGCGACCCGCTACCGCAACGCCGGGGCGCGCGAACAATTCGTGCGGAGTCGCGCGGCCTTGCGGCGATTGCTCGGGGCGGGCTTGAAGTGCGGGCCGTGCGAAGTCGAGATCGTGCCGAACGCCGACGGCAAGCCGATGCTGCGGGGGGGTAGGTTGCAGTTCAACGTCAGCCACACCGACGGCGTCGTGCTGATCGCGCTCGCCGATTGCCCGGTCGGCGTCGATGTCGAGCGCTTGCGCGACATGCCGGGGGCGGCGGGGCTGGTCGAGCGCTACTTCAGCGACGCCGAACGGCGGCAGTTCGCGGACCTCCCGGAATCGGTCCGGCCGTTGGGCTTCTTCCGCGGCTGGACGTGCAAAGAGGCGGTCTTGAAGGGCATCGGCTGCGGGGTCCGCGAACTCGACCGCTGCGTCGTCGAACTGCACCCCGACGCACCGCCGGCGATTCTCGGCCCGCCGGAGACGGCGCGGGGCTGGCAACTGTTGACCTGGCGGCCGACGCCGGACACGCTGGCGGCCGTCGCGGTGGCGACGAAAAATGCCGCCGGGCTGGTCGGGTGACCGGCGCGGCGGCGTGACTGCGAGGCGAGGCGGACTCAGTTCTTCGGGGCTTCGGCCGTCGGCGGGGCGTCGCCGGCCGGGGTCACTTGCAGGTACCGATTGTACGAGCGGTTGACGATGTCCGGCGTGATGTCGAGCCGCAGTTTGTAGCCGATGCGCGGGAAGAAGTCGCGGGCCTTGACGACCTTCACGCCCTTCTCCTGGGCGAACCGCTTGGCGGCCTCGAGTTGCTGGATGACGGCCGACTTGGCCCCCGAGAGCGCGTCGCCCGGGCCGCCGGAGGGGTAATAGCCCTCGACGACGTAAGTCGTCAGGTTGGTGATCGTGCCGACCCACTTCTTCTGCTCGATGTCGTAGTAGGCGTCCACGACGATGCCCATCTTGGTCAGGTCTTTGACGACGGTCTTCAAGTCGTCCGTGCCGTCGGCGTCCACGTCGAACACGCCGAACAGGGCGACGCGGTCGGCCGCCCCCCGCCGCCAGGCGGCGTTGTACAGCGTGTCGCCGACGAGGATCGCCTCGCGGATGGCGTCCGGCTCGCTGGTGATGCGGGCCTGCGACAGGTTCGGCCCGAGGACTTCGGTCACCTCGATCGCACCCTTCGTGCGGACGGCGATCTCCTTCGTGCCGGTGCCGGTGGACCGCTCGTACTTGCGGGTGTCGATACCGCGCTGCGGGGTATCGGACGGCTGAACCGTGAACGTCAGGCCGGGGCGGACCTTGTCGGCGCTGCCCAGATTAATGTACACCGTGCGGTCGCTCTTCTTGGTGATCGACCCGTGGCTCTTCTCGAACGCGAACGGATCGACGCGGCTCTCGGCCGTCTCTTCCATCCGGGCAATGCGAAGTTTCGCGCTCTTGATTGCTTCCGCTTGCTGCTCGGTCAGAACCGTCAGGTTGTTCACCGCTTCCTCTTTGGTCCGCAGGTCGGTCTGGAACTTGGTGGTGGTCGCGTCGAACTTGACAACCTCTGCGTCGATCCGAGTTTTCTCCAATTGCTTCTCTTTGGCGACTTCGGCGGGGAACGCCTTGGCAACGTCGCGCAAATTCTGCACGGCGGCGGTGTACTCGGCGTTGAGTTTCTGGTAGCTGTCGGCGGCGGCGGCGGCGTTCTTCTCGGCCGTCGATTGCTTCTGCGACGCGAGGAGTTGCTTCGCGTAGGCCGTCACGACCACGGCGAACAGGCCCTTCTTCGGCCCGTCCTTCAACTCCGCGCCGTCCGGCCAGTCCCAGGTGAACACGTCTTCCTGCTTCACGTCGAACTTCGTGCCGGGGATTTCGCGGGCGGCCTCGGCGACGATGCTCGGGGTGTTCGGCGCGCCGGCAATGCGGTCGCGCAGTTCCTGCATCACCTTCTTGTGCTCGTCCTGCACTTCTTTCTTGTTGGTCATGCCCTTCAACTGCGACGACTCTTCCTGGGAGTTGACGCCGAGCATTTCGCGGTACAGCAAGACGCGCTCCTGATCGGCACGGCGGAGTTTGCCGGCCGCGGCGGTCTCCGTCTGGGCCTTGTTGGCCGCCTCAAGGGCCGCTGCCTTGTTGTCGTAGGCCATGTAGAGCATGACCGCGAGACCGAGGGTGGTGAGCACGAAGACGACGAGGGCGACGACGATCGGGGCCTTCGATTCGCCGGCCGGGTTGGCCTTGGCCATGACGCTACCTCAAGGAGTGGGTTCGGGGCTGTTCGGGGTCCGAAATCGAGGCGGCAAACTCGGCCGGTGCTCCGAGTCTAAATGCCGCGACGGGGGTGTCAACGCAAAACGTCACCGCATCGAAACCTGCCGCCGCGACCGCACGGCTTGTGACGGCTGCGGGGTTTACGTCCCGCCGCGGGCGAGTCTCACTCAATACTACGTCGGGGCGCGGCGGGCGTTTGCGCCGGCCAGTCGCGGCGCGATACGATAGCGCGCCGGCTGAACCCCCGAGGTGCTGACGAGTCCGTATGATGAAGCCGTCGCGTCGGGACTTCCCCGGCGCGGACCGCCCTCTCAAATTCGCCGCTGCCCAGTCCAAGGGCGGCGGCCGTGGAGTCCCGACGTGGCCAAGATCGACATGGCGAAGTTCGCCAAGTTTTGCAAGGACAACGGGTTCATCTTCCAGTCGTCCGAAATCTACGGCGGCATCAACGGCTTCTGGGACTACGGCCCGCTCGGCGTCGAGTTGAAGAAGAACGTCAAAGACGCCTGGTGGCTCGACATGGTCCGCAACCCGCCGCCGGGGCCGGACGGCCAAGAAATCCGCATGGTCGGCCTCGACTGCTCGATCATCATGAACCCCAAGGTCTGGGTCGCGTCTGGGCACGTCGGCAGCTTCGCGGACCCAATGGTGGAGTGCAGCAAATGCCAAAAGCGATATCGTAGCGACAAAATCTGGGTGGTAAGAATCCTGGATATGCAAGATTACTTAGATGATCGCAAAGAAAGAAGCGTTCCCGTTCCGGCGCACGAAGGAAATATTACAAAAGATGAGTTGCGACAATATATCATCGATAGCAGAGAAGTAAATCGGGCGATCCCTTGGAAAGTCATCTTTTCGGTCGAAGCAGATGGTGAAGAAGACTCAATGGTAGACTTCAAAGAAAAACTGAGTTCCGCACAACGAAAGCTTTTTCGATCCCAGCCAGCAGGCAACTCGATACCACTCTCGAAAGCCGAAGCAACCCACAGGACTTGTCCTGATCGTACTTGCAGCGGCATTCTATCCGAACCACGCGATTTCAACCTGATGTTCGATAGCCATGCCGGCGCTGTTAAGTCCGACGAAAACAAGGTGTATCTCCGGCCAGAAACGGCACAGGGCATCTTCGCCAACTTCAAGAACGTCCTCGACTCATCGCGGCTGAAGGTGCCGTTCGGCATCGCGCAGATTGGTAAGGCGTTCCGCAATGAGGTGAATCCGCGCAACTACATCTTCCGGTCACGCGAGTTCGAGCAGATGGAGATTGAGTTCTTCTGCCACCCCAACGAGTCGATGAAGTGGTACGACTACTGGCGTAAGGTCCGTGAGAACTGGTACAGCACGCTGGGCATCAAGTCCGCCAACCTGATTCCGCGGCAACAAGGACAAGAGGAACTGGCGTTCTACTCGATCGGCACGACGGACATCGAGTACATGTTCCCGTTCTCGGACGAGCCGCAGGAACTCGAAGGGGTCGCCCACCGCGGCAACTACGACCTGACGCAGCACGCCAAGCACTCGGGCCTCGGCGACAAACTAGCGTACTTCGACCAGGACGCGTGGATGGCCGACGCCCCGTCGCGGACGACGAACTCCTACGAAACGTGGCTCAAGACCAACCCCGCGCCGGAACTCGCGGCCAAGTACCGCTTCCTGCCGCACGTCATCGAGCCGAGCGCCGGGGCCGACCGGTTCACGCTCGCGGTACTGTGCGAGGCGTTCACCGAGGACAGCGTGCCGGACGCCAACGGCAAGCTCGAAACCCGCACGCTGATGAAATTCCACCCGCGGCTCGCCCCGATCAAGGCGGCGATCTTCCCGCTAGTCAACAAGGAGGGGATGCCGGAGAAGGCGACCGAACTGTACCGCAGTTTGAAGCCGTATTTCAACGTCTTCTACGACGCCAGCGGGGCCGTCGGCCGGCGCTACCGCCGCCAGGACGAAGTCGGGACGCCATTCTGCATCGTCATCGACGGCGACACGATGAAGGACGGGACGGTCACCATCCGCGACCGCGACACGACGATCCAACGCCGCGTGCCGATGGACCAGGTCAAGTCCGAGATCGACAAGGCGTTGATGCCTGGCGTCACGGTTTGATGCGGTAGCCGTGGACGATCGGGAAGAATTCGACCTCCCCCTTCACGCTGAAGGGGGCGAGCACGAACAGCGTCCGGGTGTCGGCGTCGAAGGCCAGCCCGGTCGTCAAGACGCGGTTCTGCCGGGGCGTGTACTCGACCTTCCAGTACGCCGGCCGCGGCTGCCAGACTGCTTTGCGGCCCGTCGCCACATCGGCCAGGTCGGCGGGGTTGTAGACCCACCACCACGCCTCCATCCGCTCGCAGTGCCGGTCACTTTCTTCATACCAAACGCGGCCGTGGCCCATGTTCGAGGCCATGAGCAGGCCGTGCTTGTCCGGCAGGTCGATCCAGACGGCCGCGCCGAACAGTTCGTCGTACAGGCCCCAACAGCCGACGCCGTTCTTCGGGTTGGGCGACCACTCGACCTCACTGCGGTAGTCGGTGTCGCGCTCGGCGTAGTGCTTGTCGTCGTGGCTAATCAGCGGCAGCACGTCGAGCGTACCGCCACTGTCGTCGTCGGCCGGTTCCCGCGCGGCGGCGAGGAACGGCCCCCGGGAACACGACTGCACGCCGGAGTAGTAGCCGCCGAAGCCGACGCCGAGCCGTCGGCCGTCGGTGTACTGCGCGGCGAACCAGTCGGGGATAAGCAGCGACCCGCCCCGCATCGCCTGGTTGTGGGCGAGCTTAGCCGGGGCGTTCCAGCCGCCGACCACGTCGAGGATTTTATCGTCGTCGAGTTGGGCGTAAGCGAGTGACGGGTCGTTGTCGTTGGGGATGTTGTACCACGAGCCGTAGGAGAAGTAGAAGCGGTTCCGCCGCTCGTCGAAGGTCAGCCCGTGCGTCCAGCCGACCTCCTTACCCTTCTTGATCCGCTTGGCGTCGCCGTAAATCGCCGTGCCGTACTCTTTGACCATCTTGGCGTCGGGCCGCTTGGCCGGGTCGAGCGAGAACCCGGGGAATTCGACCTCGTAAATCGCGTCCTGGCTGTTGCGGTGGGTGCCGGTCAGGAGGTGAATTTTGCCCCCGGCCGCGTGCCGCAACGCCAACCCCGACTCGCCGTAAGCGGTCGAGTGGCCGCACGCCGTGCGCGGCAGGGCGAACGACCCGAGGTACTCGAAGTCGTCCTTGCCGATCACCGACCGCTTCAACTCGGCCGGCCCGCTCTTCGCCGGCGGTTGCGCCCCGACGTAGAGCGAGACCGCCGTCAGGGTCAGTGTCACGGCGACGATCCGGCGGGTCATGGGCGACTCCAAGATGTTCCCGGCGAGCGGCGGGTGTCAGCCCGCTGTTCCAACCTGCACGGGCAGTATGCGACCGGCGGGAAGTTGTCGGCGCTCACAAGAGGAAGTCCCACGCATTCCGGGCTGGAACAGCGGGCTGACACCCGCCGCTCGCCGGGATTTAGCCCAACGGGTCCAGCCGGGCCGACTTGTTGCGGAGCCAGTGATCGACGAGGACCAGGGCCATCATGGCCTCGCCCATCGGGATGAAGCGCGGCAGCAGGCACGGGTCGTGGCGGCCGCGGACGAGGATTTCCGTCGGCTCGCCGGCCCGGGTGACGGTCACTTGCGGGCGGGGGATGCTGCTCGTCGGCTTGATTGCAACCCGGCAGACAATCGGCTCGCCGGAACTCAGGCCGCCGAGCATCCCGCCGTGGCGGTTGGTCGCCGTGTGAATCGGACTCGGCAAGTACACGTCGTTGTTCTGGCTGCCGCGGGCCGTGGCGACCGCGAACCCGGCCCCGTACTCGAAGCCGACCACGGCCGGGAGGCTCAACAGGGCTTTGCCGAGGTCGGCCTTGAGCTTGTCGAAGACCGGCTCGCCGAGGCCGGGGGGGACGCCGACGGCGACGAGTTCGGCGATGCCGCCGATGGAGTCGCGGTCGAGGCGGGTGTCGTCGATCAGCTTGGCCATGCGGTCGGCCGTCTCGGGCACCGGGCAGCGGACCGGATTGGCTTCGACCTGTTCGAGGGTGACCGCCGTCGGGTCTGGGATGTCGGCGATGATCTCGCCGACCTGTTTGACGTAGCCGAGGACGCGGATGCCGGCGCGGGCGAGGAGTTTCTTGGCGATGGCCCCGGCGGCGACGCGGGAGACGGTCTCGCGGGCGCTGGTCCGGCCGCCGCCGCGATAGTCGCGGTGACCGTACTTGGCGTCGAACGTGTAGTCGGCGTGGCCGGGGCGGTACTTGTCGGCAATGTCCGAGTAGTCGCCGCTGCGCTGGTCGGCGTTGCGGAAGAGGATGCCCACGGGGGTGCCGTCGGTCTTGCCCTCGAAGACGCCAGACCAGATTTCCGGGGCGTCGTCTTCCTTCCGCTGCGTCGTCAACTTCGACTGGCCCGGCTTGCGGCGCTGCAAGTCCGGGATCAAATCCTCGACGCTCAGTTCGAGGCCGGCCGGGCAGCCATCGACGATGCACAGGTAGCCCGGGCCGTGACTGACGCCGGCGGTGGTGACGCGGAAGAGTTTGCCGAATGTGTTGCCTGCCATGCGGGTGATTATACCGAATGCCCGCGCGGCGCGACCCCACCCGCCGTCGGGGCCGGCGGAAAAGTCGGGTCGCGCTTGCCCGGGAAAGCGGAAGCGTCGAAACTAACGGTAGGGTGATCGACAACGCGGAGGGCGGGACATGCGGGCCAAGCTGTGCGGGATGGCACTCTTTTGCGTCGGGACACTGGCACTCGCCCAGGACGCCCCCGCCCCCCTGGTGCGGTACGGCATCGTGATTTCCGCCGAGGCGTACCCGCAGGGCACCGTCAAGGACGCACTGGCGTCGGCGGTGAAGGCGATCGACAAGGACCGCTTCGAGTACCTCGCCGCGCACCTGCTCGACCCCAAGTTCATCGACGGCCGGGTCGAAGACCGGGCCAAGCAGATGGAAGACGTGATCGACAAGGAACTGCGGCTGGCCCGCGACGAACAACTCCGCCAGGGCGTCCCCCGCCGCGAACGCCTGCCCAGCGACGCCGCCGACTTCGCCGCCGTCGTCCGCCAGGAGGCCAGCGCCCGGGCGTTCAAACTCGTCGCCCGGGACGTGCGGGCGCACCTGAGCGAGTACCCGGAGTCGGTCAAGGAGTTCCGCCGCTACTTGCGCGACGGCGTCATCGTCGATGCCGGCGAGGCCGCTACGGTGACGTTGAAGGACGCCAAGGAGGAGCAAATCAACCTGCGCAAAGTGGGGCCGCGCTGGCACCTCGAAGACCGCAAGGGGCCGGAGCCGGTAGAAAAGAAGTGACCGACCCCGCTTCTCGAGTGCCCGCCATGATCGACCTGCGTAGCGACACCGTCACCCGCCCGACGCCGGCCATGCGGGAGGCGATGTTCGCGGCCCCGGTCGGCGACGACGTGTACGGCGAAGACCCGACGGTCAACGCGCTCGAAGCCCGCGTGGCCGAAGTCCTGGGCAAAGACGCCGCGATCTTCGTGCCGACCGGCTGCATGGCCAACCAAATCGCGGTCCGCCTGCACTGCGCCCCCGGCGAAGAGATTTTGGCCGAGCGGACGAGCCACGTCCTCTTGTGGGAGGGCGGTGCCCCGGCGGCGCTCAGCGGCGTGACCGTCCGGCCGCTCGACGGCACTGACGGCATCCTTTCGCTCGACACCCTGCGCGACCAACTCGCCCCGGCCGACATTCACAGCCCGCAGACGCGGCTGATCTGGCTGGAGAACACGCACAACCGCGGCGGCGGCACCATCCACCCGTTCGAGTCGATTCAATCCATCGCAACTTGGGCCGCGCAAGCCGGCGTGCCGATGCACCTCGACGGCGCGCGACTGTGGAACGCCGTCGCGGCGACGGGCGTTCCGGCCGCGGCCTGGGCCGAGCCGTTTGCCACCGTGTCGGTCTGCTTCAGTAAAGGTCTCGGTGCCCCGGTCGGCTCGGCACTCGCCGGGTCGAAGGCGCAGATCGCCCTGGCCCGCCGTTACCGCAAACTCTTCGGCGGGGCGATGCGGCAAGTCGGTTTCCTGGCCGCGGCTTGCCTGTACGCCGTCGAGAATCACGTCGAGCGGTTGGCCGACGACCACGCCAACGCCCGGTTGCTCGCCGACGCCGTGACTTCAACTCCGGGGCTGACGCTCGATCCGCCGCAGGTCCACACCAACGTCGTCTGGTTCCGCGTCGATCCGAAGCTGGGCACGCCGAAAACCTTGGCTGCGAAGTGGAAGGACCAGGGCATTCTCGTCGCGCCGCTGGGGCACGACATGATCCGCCTCGTCACCCACCTCGACGTGAGCCGGGCGGACTGCGAAACCGCCGCCCGCGCAATCCGGGCAATCGCCCCGGGCGGTTGAAGACCCCCGCACGGGGTTCGCTAAGATGGCGGCACGCTCGCGTGCTGACTTCACCCCCCCTCGGGACCGAACCCATGCCGACCCGGACGCCACTTCTCGGGGCGATCGTCGCCCTGTTCTCCGCTTCAATACTCGGTGCAGCCGAACCGACCCCGTCGGACGCCGAACTCGCGCGGACCGCCTCAGCGATGTTCGCCGGCCTCAAACCGCACACGCTGGCGAACGGCCTGCGCGTCTACCTGCTGCCGGTGCCGTCGAGTCCGACGGTGACGACGATGGTCGCCTACAAGGTCGGCGCGTGCGACGAGGACAAGGACCAGACGGGCCTGTCTCACTACCTCGAACACCTCCTCTTCAAGGGGACCGACAAGCTGCTACCGGGCGACATCGACCGCGCGACGCAGCGGAACGGCGGCCGCAACAACGCCTACACGTCCGAGGACATGACCGTCTACCACTTCGACTTCGCCGCCGACCGCTGGCAGCAGGCGTTGGAGATCGAGGCCGACCGGATGCGCAACGTCCGCATCGACGCCAAGCACGAGTTCCAGCAGGAAAAGGGCGCGGTCATCTCCGAGTTGAAGGGCGGCGAGGACCGGCCGTTCGACCTCGAATACAAGGCGATTCTGCCGCTGCTCTACGCCAAGCAGGCCCCGTACTCGCACCCGGTCATCGGCGAGGAGGCCCACGTCCGCGGGGCGACCGCCGAGACGATCAAGCGGTACTACGACAAGTGGTATCACCCCAACAACGCCGCGCTGGTCATCGTCGGCGGCTTCGAGCCGGACGCCACGCTGGCCTTGGTCAAGAAGCTCTTCGAGGGCATCCCCAAGGCCGAGTTGCCGGAGCGCAAGGCCGAGGCCACGGCCGGGCCGCGCGAGAAGCAGGTCCGTACCGAGTTCGCGTCGAAGTTCGAGGTGCCGCGGGCGATGATCGGCTTCAACACGGTGAAGTCCGGGGCGGCCGACGATTACGCCCTCGCGCTGCTCGACGGCATCCTCGCCGGCGGTCGCACGTCGCGGCTGTACAAGAAGCTCGTCGAGGACACGCGGTTGTGCGGCAACGTCTCGACGATGAACTCGACCGGCCGGTACGCCGGGTGGTTCGCCGTGCAACTCGAAATGCTTAAGGGCAAGGACCGGGCGAAGGCCGAAGCGATCGTCTTCGAGGAACTCGCGCGGCTGGCCAAGGAGCCGGTTACCGAGGCCGAGTTGAAGCGGGCCAAGCGGCAACGGCTGGCCGCGTTCGTCTTCTCGAAG
Source organism: Fimbriiglobus sp. (assembly GCA_043745465.1). GTDB lineage: Bacteria > Planctomycetota > Planctomycetia > Gemmatales > Gemmataceae > Fimbriiglobus. Next base: position 5,220 of record JAYTSV010000205.1, on the reverse strand, counting down.
GAGGACGTCCACGCCCTGGCCGACGTGATCTCGCAGAGTGTCACCGTCCACGACGTGGAATACCTGCAAACCTACCTCGACAAGACGGTCGCCGTCACCGCCGCCGACATCCAGCGGGCCGCGGCGGCGTACTTCCCGCAGCCGAAATCGGTCGTCGTCTGGTCGATGCCGACCGCCGACAAGGCCGGCGGTGGGGCGGAGGTTGAATCTCAAGCCAAGCCGGTCATTCCGCGCCGGCAGTCGCGCGCGGAGCCGGCCGCAGGCGGGGTGGGGTTGGACCTGACGCAGGCGAAGCGGACGAAGTTACCGAACGGGCTGACCGTCGTGACCCTGGAGAATCGCCGGCTGCCGATCCTCGTCGCCAGCGCGTTCGTCGCCGACGTGCGGTTGCGCGAGCCGGCGGCCAAGGCGGGCGTCGGCACCCTCGTCGGCGGGATGCTCGAAGAGGGTACGACGACGCATAGCAGCGAACAAATCGCCACGCTGATCGAAGACGCCGGCGGCAGTTTGTCGCTGGGGTCGAGCGGCGGTTCGGTCAAAGTCCTGACTCCTGACACGGCCCTCGGCCTGGGCTTGCTCTTCGACTCGCTGATCCGCCCGACCTTCCCGGCCGACGCCCTCGACCGCGTCCGCGAACAACAGCTCTCGAACCTCGACGAAATCGAGACGCAGCCGCGCAACCGGGCCGCGGCGGCCTTCAACAAGGCAGTTTACGGCGAACACCCGTTCGGCCGCTCGGCCTACGGTGACAAGGCGATCGTGGCGAAGCTCACCGCCGCCGACTGCAAGAAGTTCCACGCCGCCGCCTTTACTCCGAACGCCACGACCGTCGTCGTCGTCGGCGACTTCGTCACGGCCGACTTGATTGCCGCCATCACGAAGCTGACGGCGGACTGGGAGCCCGTCGAAAGGGCCAAGCTCGCGCCCGCCGCCCCGCCGACCCCGGACAAGCCGCAGACGCTGATCGTCAGCGACCCGACGGCGGCGCAAACGCACGTCTACCTCGGGCACCTGGGCATCACCCGCAACGATCCCGACTACCACGCCCTCGTGGTGATGGACAACGTCCTCGGCACCGGCCCCGGGTTCACCGACCGGCTGTCGGCGAACTTACGCGACCGGCAGGGGCTGGCGTACACCGTGACGGCCCAAATCGGCGCGTCGGCCGGTGAGCAACCTGGCACCTTCCAGGGCTACATCGGCACGTTCCCGGACAAGTACACCTGGGTCCGCGACGGCTTTTTGAAGGAGGTCAACCGCATTCGCGAAGAGCCGGCGACCGACACCGAAGTCGAAGACGCCAAGAAGTACCTGCTCGGCAGCCTGCCGTTCCGCGTCACGACCAACGACGCCGTAGCCGGGCAACTCCTCGCCGCCGAACGCTACGGCCTGGGCTTCGACTTCCTCGAAAAATACAAGAAGTCCGTCGCCGCCGTGACCGTCGCCGACGTGCAACGGGTGGCGAAGAAGCACCTCCAGCCGGGCAAGCTCGTCATCACCGCCGTCGGCCCGATCGACGCCGAGGGCCAGGCGTTGAAGGGTCTGACCGCCGCGCCGAAGAAGTGACCACCGAACGCCGGCCGGGCGGCCGGCGTAGGATGGGTATCGCAGTCTTCCCGGAGGGCGTCCGTCGTGCGTTCCAACTTGATCGCCGTCCTCGGCGTCGGCATGTTGCTCCTGATCGTCTTCGGTGTCACGGTCATCTCGCAGTACGCCGGCGGCCCGGCCAGCGACGTGTCGAAGTCCGACGAGCCGGCCGCGATCGCCGGCGTGCCGTTACTCTTCGCCAAGAACGAAATGTCCTTCGCGCCGGGGTCCGAAGACCTCGACAAGAAGTACTTCCAGGGCTTCTTTGAAGTCACGGACCAACTCCTGAAGGTCAACTTCTGGTTCAAGAACCCGCACAAGCAGCCGGTGTTCTTCACCGTCCGCGGCCGCAGTTGTAGTGCCTGCACGTCGGCGAACGTCGCCGTCGTCTCGGCCGAGGAGATGAAGCGGTTCGAGAGTCAGACGGCACTCGCCCGGTTCGGCGTCGGCGTCGCCCCGGTGCCCGACCTCCTCACCCCGCTGGCCCACTTGGCCCTGACGAACTCACTCCATTGGCAACCCCTCGACTTCGAGCAGCCCGAGAACGGCGTCACCGTGCCCGCCGCGCCGGACGACGACACGCCGACCTGGGGAATCTTCCAGGTCGTCATCAAGGTCTCGGTCGTCGGATACAAGAAGCTCTCGGCCGAAGTCGGCATGGCCGTCGGCAAGTCGCCGACGGTCCGCCAGGTGTTCTCGGTGGCGACCGTCGGCACGGCCGTGCTGGACGTGGCCCCCAAGAAGATCGAGATCGGCGAGTTCGCCGAAGGCTCCGCCCCGCGCGTCACCGACCTCTACTGTTGGTCCGCGATCCGCGAGCAGGACGAATTGCCGCCGCCGAGCGTCAACGTGAACGTCAAAGACCCCTTCATTCGACTCGGCATCCCGGTGCCCCTGACGCAATCGGAACGCGACCGCATCTACGCCGAGCGACTCAGTGCCGGGGCCGCCCAGCGGGTCAAGGGCGGCTATCGCATCCCGGTCACAGTGCTCCGCCGCGTTCCCGCTGCCGAAGTCGCCCCCGGCGCGCCGGTCCAACCGGACGTCGGGCCGTACGAACGGCAGATCGGTATCGCCACGACCGGGGCGGCCGTGCTCGCCGTCACCGTCACCGCGAACGTCACCGGCGTCGTCGGATTGGTCGATGGCGGCGTCATTAACCTCAAGGATTTCAACGGCCGGTCCGGCGTAGAACGGACCGTGTCCATCGTCTCCGACCGGGCGGACCTCGACCTGGAAGTGGTGCGCGAGGAGTGCGTGCCGAAGTACGTGAAAATCACCCTGGCCGCGCCGACAACCGAGAACGGCCGCAAGTTCTGGGCGGTAAAGATCGTCGTCCCCGCGGACGCCTGCCAGGAAGACCTCCCGGCCGACAGTGCCGTGGTCTTGCGCGGCACGACGGGTGGTGAGACGATCAAGGTGAAATTGCCCGTCAAAGGCCGCGGGTTTGTCCGCGGCCGGTGAGGCCGGGTAAGATGGAGGATCAGCGGTGGCGCGGTTTCCCGCGTAACGGTCAAGGGCGGGAATTGGCCGCGCCGATAATAGGGCTATGCGTACCAACCCGCCCACCGCGCCTGCCGCGCGCCCGCTCGAACTTTTCGCGCCCGCTTTCGGAGGCCTCCCGACCATGCTCGAACCGAAGCTCGCCGCGACGTCCTCCGCGCAGATCACCCTGTGGCAACTCTTGAGTGCGCTCTTTATCGCTTGCCTCGTTCTCGGCGTGGCACTGATTTTCGTCAAGAAAAGCCCCGTCGCGACCAATGATTACGCCTCCGATGACTCGGCCCCCGCCAAGAAAGAACCGACCGTCGGCGGGCTGAAACTGTTCTCGACGTGGCCGGTCGATCAGGCCCCAGACCTGACGTTCGTCTTGACCGGCCAGACCTACGGGTACGTGTCGCCGTGCGGGTGTACGTCGCCGCAAAAAGGCGGCCTCGAACGGCGGGCGAACTTCATCGATTCGCTCCGCGCCAGGGGCTGGCCGGTCGTCGGCCTCGACTTGGGGGACATCGCCCCGGAGAAGGGCGTCCACAAGCAGAACCTCCTCAAGTACCGCACGACGATGAGGTCCCTGGCCGAGATGGGCTATGTCGCCGTCGGCCTGGGCGAGTACGACTTCTCGACGCAGCTCTTCGAGTTGCTCACGACGTACACGTTGAACAACCCGAACAAGCCGCCGGTCGTGCTGGCCGCGAACCTCCTCGGCGTGCAGCGGGACATGGGCGGCAAGATCACCAAGTCTTACGGCCTCGGCGAGTTCTTTCCCGGTGGGGACGCGAAAGACAGGCCGATGGTCGAGGCGTTTGAAGTCGTCGCCCAATCGGCCCGCCCGGCGTTCGCGGTGGTCAGCGTCGTCGGCCCGGCCGTCGCCAACAAAGTCGTCGCCGTGGACAAGCAGTTCGACTTCCCCCGCGACGCCGACGGGGCCGCGACCATCGGGGGGATCATCCGCGACGCGCTCGCCAAAATCGACAAGCACCCCGCGCGGCCGCAGTTCCGGGTACTGCTCTACGTCGGCAAGTTAGAGGAGGCGAAGGCCGCCGCCGCCGCCTTCCCGCAGTTCCAACTCGTGCTGTGCCAGTCCGACGACTCCGAGCCGCCGACGTACCCGACGCCGGCGAACGACGGCCGCACGCAGATCGTTCAGGTCGGCCACAAGGGCCAGTCGGTCGGGGTGATCGGGCTGTTCAAATCGGCCACCGGGTTCGAGTTGAAGTACCAACTTGTGGCGCTCGGCGAAGAGCACTTGACCCCGCCCGGCGAGGAGGCCGAGAAGAAGAACGCCGTGCTGCAACTGTTGGAGCAGTACACTAAATCGGTGCGGGACGATAACCTGCTCGCGCTGCACACCTCCAAGCAGATTCAACACGCCACGCAGATTCAGCACCCCGAGGCCAAGCCGACGTACACCGGGGCTGCGGCCTGCGCGAAGTGCCACGCCGCCGAGTTCGCCAAGTGGAGTACGACGAAGCACAGCCACGCTTACGAGGCGTTGGAGAAGGCCACGAGACCGAGTCTGCGGCAGTTCGACGGCGAGTGTCTGGTCTGCCACACGACCGGTCTGGAGTACCAGTCCGGCTTCAAAGACGCGGTCAAGACGCCTGAGTTGAAGAACAACGGCTGCGAGAATTGTCACGGCCCCGGTAGTGCGCACGCGGCCAAGCCGAACGACAAGGGTTTGCTCGCCAGCCTCAGCCCGTGGAAGGCGAAGCCGGGGGACCGCCTGCCCGACCCGGCGACGATGGAGGCCATCGGCAAGGTCAAGGAAATCGACCGCGGACCGCGGACCGGTAAGTTGACGGCGGCTCAGCGGTCGGTCGTCGATAACGTGTACAGCCTCTGCCGCAAGTGCCACGACGGCGAGAACGATCCGAAGTTCGACCTGTACACATACATGCCCAAGGTCTACCACTCGAACCTGAAGTCGGCCGGCCTCCCGCCCGGCGCGAAGTGAGTGCGGCCAGTCCACGAAAAAGCGGCCGGTTTCCGTTAGGAAACCGGCCGCTTCGTTGATCGCCGACAACTATCGTCCGCGACTAGGCCGTGTTGATTGAACCTGGGGCGTCGGACGTTCGCCGGAGTCACTTTAGCCAGAGCGTGATCGCGGCGAACAGCACCATCCCCAGGAAGTTC